>CAZAPO010000316.1:0-3993 GCA_964487005.1 uncultured Flavobacteriaceae bacterium | reverse complement strand
TGTCTATGTCAATTGGAGCACAAAGCATAGATACTCCAGAGCATAATTACACTTTTGACGGACAAGTCAAATGGATGTTACTTACAGAATCTGGAACACTTCTAGCCTCAACAGGTGAAGCACTTACTGGTATAAAACCAGGAAGTAGTGAAGTCTCATTTAAGATAGACAGACTAAAAAAGATAAAGGAAGAAAATCTTGAGTTTGTTCCAGGTACTCCTTTTCTAATCATTAAACCTAAAGGAATGATGCAGCATACCTCAGTGGTAAACATTGTTGAGGGTAAGATGGTATTTGACTCTAAGGAAGAAGGTTGGCAAAACGGAGTTACGAGTCGTCATTTTATATTGCCTGAAATGAAGTTTGTGGTTAATGGTATGAAGAAGGAAAAAGGAATGGGTAACTATAAAGCAGGTGTTGGTCTTTACGATATGCTTACAGGTGAATTAATTCGTGTTTTTGAACGTAAGGGAACAAATCTCATGAGTGGGAAACCAGATATTATGGGAGATGATATTATTATCCCTGGAGTTAAGGATATCACCTGTTACTCAATAAGCACAGGAGCAGTAAAATGGACTTCTGAAGTTAAAAATGCTACACAGATAGAAACCAATGAAGAAACAAAAGAGATTTATGCTTTTAGAACCAAAGGAGCTAATACAGTGGCTTATAAGGTGAATGCTTCAAATGGTAGTTTGATGTGGCCAGATGGTAACAAGCTTTCTGGTGGAATTTCACGAATACATTTTACTCCTCACGGACTAGCTTTAGTAACTAATGTAGTAAATACTGGAAAAGGAATTGGAAAGCTTGCTGGAGGAAAAAATCAATCAAAAATTTATTTGTTAGACCTTAATTCTGGAGCTGACCTTTGGGAAAAATCACCAAAAACTAAAGGGTATGTTAGTCACTTTTATATTGAAGAAGAAGGGATTCTTTTCGGAGTAGGTTCTGGAGGAATTAATAAAGTTGGTTTTGATGGTGTTCCAATTTGGAAAAAACCTTGGAAGACAGGTCCTGGAATTCAACTTATGGCAAGAGTTCCACGAGGAGTTCTTTATATTTCTGAAACAGATACAGATGTGGTTGATCTTAATTCTGGAGAATCAGTATTTGGAAAACCATTAAAGTATAAGAATTCAAAAGCTGTAGCTTCAGCTTATGATGAAGAAAGAAATAGATTTCTATTGTCATGTAAAGACGGAGTATATGAGATTTTTGGTGATGTTGGAGAATACAATTTATTGACAGCGGTGAATTTTGATGGGAAAGAGGTTCCTACAAGTATGAGTGTTAGAAAAGATGGAATTCTTTTGACCTCAGATCAAAACCTAATGATGCTAGACTTTAATGGTGAAGAAAATTGGCATGTATATCACAAAGCTCCAGGAATTAGCACTTTTGGAAAGGTGTTTTTGGGAGCATTGTCTGTGGCATCTACAGCAATGATGAGTGCTGCAGCTTATCAAGCTGGAGCAAATAAAGCCGCTTTAGGGCCATATCACTCTGAAACAAGACGAATGGAAAGTTATCAAGAAGGATTTGGGAATATAGCTGTTGCTGGTTTTCAAGCAATGGGACAGAGGTTTAAAGCAACCAAAGCAACGGAGAACTCTGCCTTCATTTTGACTAAGTTGGATGCTGGTGTTGGTCTAGTAAAAATAGATAAGGATTCTGGAAATTCTGTAGGAGAAGTTATTTTAAAAGATAAGAAACCAATGTACGAGGTTGACGATATTGAAGGAATTTTATATTTCAAATCAAAAGGCAATACTATTAGTGCTTACAACCTTAAGAACTAGTAAAATGCAGTATTAGAGGTGGTTATGAAAATATGAAGTGTGTTAGTTAGTTGTCGTACTTTTTTATGTAAAAAAGTACGAATACTCTTCATCTTTTTTAACTGCTTCTTATCGAAAAAAACATTTTCAAGTAGTAAAAACTTATATCTTCGAAGTGCTATTAATCAATTTTTTTAAAAAAGCGTCAGGTTTAATATTCTGTTTGTTCGGGAGATTACTGATGCTTTTTTTGCATCAGAAGATTTCAATAATCACCTTACTATTCTTCCTTCTTTTTTATACTTCTTCATATAGTTTAGAAGAGAAAACCCATACAGCGCAAATTGAAAATATTGAGAGTCAAAAAAGCCTTGATAGTTATTTGATGATTTCCTCCATTCTTTTATTAGGAATCTTCGTGTTTACTGGAGCAAAATTGAGAAGGATAAAAAAAGATGCCTCTATAAAGAATGATCAGTTGCTTCATAAAATTAATTCAGCTAAAAAAGGAAAACTAGTTTTAGATGATCATTTTCACTTAGTTTCTTCACTTCATAAAAGTTTAAGCCTTCGGTTAAATAAAGTTTTATTGATGCTTAAAGAGCTTAAACTGGATGTCCCTTTTGAACAGAAAGAACTTACTGATGAACTTAATGAGATTGTTGGTTATACCGAGAATTGTGTTTCCGCTTTCAATCGATCTGTATTTCATTTCAATTCTTTAGAGTAATTAAGTTTGAAATCTAATTACTATCTTCCATCTGCTATTAATATTCATTATTCAATGAGAAAAGTAAGTGTTCTTCTTATAGTAAGTATGCTGTTTCAGTTTAATCTTTTTGCTCAAAATTCAACACGTCTCGATAGTATGCTTCAAGCTGCAAAGGTTCAAAAGGGATTAGACTTAATAAATAATCTTAACGTGATTGCATGGGAGTTTAAGAACTCAAATATTGATAGCGCTTTTTATTATGCAAGAAGATCTTTAGAAGTGTCTAAGGATTTAAAAGATAAAAAAGCTATTGCATCTTCTTATAATAGTTTAGCAAATTGTTTTGATGGAAATGGATCTTTAGATAGCGCTCAATATTATCATCAAAAGAGTTTAAATATTAAACTTGAGATTGATCACAAGGTTGGTGCAGCAGATTCTTATAACAACCTTGGGATTGTATATGACTTGAAGGGAGATTTCGACTTGTCTTTAGAGAATTATTTTAAGGCGTTAGAAATATATGAGAATGAAGAAGTAACTTTTGATAAAGTACCAATGGTTTTGGGTAACATAGGTATAGTTTACAAAAAGCAAAAGGCTTATGACAAGGTACTTGACTATTATAAAAGAGCTCTGAAGATATATGAAGCGAATGATTATGATTTTGGAATTGTTGTAACTAAAGGAAATATTGGTTCTGTTCTAATAAATACAAAAGATTTTAGGCAATCCATTACATATTCTGAAGAAGCAAAAGCGCTCTATGCTGAACTTGGATATTCTCGTTATGTACCTTATATGCTCTCAAATATGGCTATTGCCAAAGATAGCTTAAACCAATATGTTGAGGCGCAGAGTGATTATAGGGAAGCAATTAAGCAGCATCAAGGTTTTCAAAATTTCTATGAGTCAACTTATGCTCAATTAGGATTAGCCAGAAGCTATATTAAACAAGATAAATTTTCTGAAGCAAAAAGAGAAGTAGAAAAAGCGCTCCCAATTATTAGCAAACAGGGTTTTAAAGAATGGAGTGTCGATGCTCATAAAATAATGGCTGATGCCTTATCTGGTTTAGGAGATTATAAAGAAGCGCTTAAGTATCACGAGAAATATGTAATTGCAAAGGACAGTTTGTTTGAAGAGAATAAGACGAAAGCAATTTTTGAGCTTGAAACAAAATATCAAACAGAGCGAAAAGAAAAAGAAATACTAATACAGCGTGCTGATTTAGCTGAGAAAGAACTAGTACTAAGTAAAAAGAATATTCAGCTACTTGGGCTTGTTGTACTTGCGGTTGTGATAAGTGTACTTGGTTATTTCTTTTATAAACAGCAAAGGATAAAGAATGAACAATTGCAAAAGGAGAGTGAGTTAAAAGAAGCGCTTTCAAAGATAGAAACACAAAATAAACTACAGGAGCAACGACTAAGAATTTCTAGAGATTTACATGATAATATTGGAGCGCAACTTACCTTCATTATTTCTTCAATTGAT
>CAZAPO010000315.1:0-2979 GCA_964487005.1 uncultured Flavobacteriaceae bacterium | reverse complement strand
GCTTCCGCAGATTAAAGACGTCTTTGTTGGCTTCGAAGAAAATGGGACTATAGAAAATGTGATTGGTCAACGCCTAACAAGTTTGAATAAAACCATTGCCACCGCCGAAAGTTGTACTGGTGGAAAATTAGCCGAAAAAATTACTTCAGTTCCAGGAGCCTCTGCTTATTTTATGGGTAGTGTAGTTAGCTATGCTACGCAGTCAAAAATAGACGTTTTGGGAATTGATAAAACCATTATAGACAAGTACTCTGTTGTAAGTCTGCAAGTAGTAGAAGCAATGGCGCAAAAAGTACAGCAACTTTTTAATACTGATTATGCAATTGCAACAACTGGTAATGCTGGTCCAACCAAAGGTGACGCCAATGCAGAGGTAGGTACTGTTTGCATTGCAATAGCCACTCCAGATAAAGTTATTTCAGAAGAATTTAAACTAGGTAATCATCGTATTAAAGTGATCAATAAAGCAGTACATAAGGCCTTTGAAATGTTAAAGAAAGAAATTTTTAAAAATTGATAAAATAAAGTTTGTCAACTATTAAAGAATTCGTAAATTTGCACCTCGTTTAAAAACAACAATTTTTTAAAGTTTAGATAACATGTCAAGAGTTTGTGAACTTACAGGAAAGAAAGCGATGGTTGGGAACAATGTATCGCACGCATTGAATAGAACTAAACGTAAGTTTAACGCTAACTTAGTGAAAAAGCGTTTTTATATTCCAGAAGAAGATAAGTGGATTACCTTGAAGGTTTCAACATCAGCTTTAAAAACTATCAATAGAATTGGTATTTCTGCTGCATTGAAGAAAGCAAGAGAAAACGGATTTATCAAGTAATAGCCTTTAATTTAAAGATAGAGTACAATGGCAAAAAAAGGAAATAGAGTTCAGGTAATTTTAGAGTGTACAGAGCATAAGGCTTCTGGACAAGCAGGAACATCTAGATATATTACTACTAAGAATAAGAAGAACACGCCAGATAGATTAGAGATTAAGAAATTTAATCCAATCTTAAAGCGTATGACAGTTCATAAAGAAATTAAATAATAAGGAGTTTAAAGAACTTCAATTAAACATTTGAATCATGGCAAAGAAAGCAGTAGCATCTTTACAAACAGGATCGAAAAGATTAACTAAAGCTGTAAAAATGGTAAAGTCTCCAAAAACAGGAGCTTACATGTTTGTTGAATCAATTATGGCTCCAGATCAAGTAAACGACTTTTTGAATAAAAAGTAAACATAGTTTACAGTTACAATATTTTAAGCTGCTTTCAATTTTGAAAGCAGCTTTTATTTTATATTTACCTGACATTTTTGCATATAAATAATTAGGCAAGAAATTTGCTCTAATAAGATCAACAATAAATATTCAACTTAATAAATGAGTTTTTTTAAAAAGATATTTTCTTCAGAAAAAAAGGAAACTTTAGATAAGGGACTAGAGAAATCTAAAACTTCTTTTCTTTCAAAATTAAATAAGGCCGTTGCAGGTAAATCTAAGGTAGATGATGCTGTTCTAGATGATCTAGAAGAGGTGCTAGTTACCAGTGATGTAGGTGTAAATACTACTTTAAAGGTTATTGAGCGTATAGAAGAAAGAGTAGCTCGAGATAAGTATTTAGGTACAGCAGAGCTTAATCAAATACTTAGGGAGGAAATAGCAGCGCTTTTATCTGAAACGAATGTGGGAGAAGCAACAGAGTTTACTATTCCAGAAGGTAAAAAACCACATGTAATTATGGTTGTAGGCGTTAATGGAGTTGGAAAAACTACAACTATAGGGAAGCTTGCATACCAATTTAAGAAACAAGGACTTAATGTGGTGCTTGGTGCAGCAGACACGTTTAGAGCAGCTGCAATAGATCAATTACAAGTCTGGGCAGATCGGGTAGCAGTTCCAATAGTAAAGCAATCTATGGGTAGTGATCCAGCATCAGTAGCATTTGATACGCTGCAAAGTGCGGTTTCAAGTAATGCAGATGTTGTTATTATTGACACGGCTGGACGCTTGCACAATAAAGTGAACTTAATGAATGAGTTAACCAAGGTGAAGCGTGTGATGCAAAAAGTAGTAGAAGATGCGCCACACGATGTGTTATTAGTACTTGATGGTTCAACAGGGCAAAACGCATTTGAACAAGCCAAACAATTTACTGCAGCTACCGAAGTTTCTTCATTAGCGGTTACCAAACTAGATGGTACAGCAAAAGGAGGTGTGGTAATAGGTATTAGCGATCAATTTCAGATTCCGGTGAAATACATTGGAGTAGGCGAAGGTATTGAAGATTTACAGGTATTTAATAAATACGAATTTGTCGATTCATTTTTTAATTAGAGTTTAGTACCTTAGGTTGGTATTAAAATTTCACCAACCATGTATAGATTTAGTGTACTTCTCGCCCTTTTATTCCTCGTATCATGTAAAGATGAACCCTTGGTACTTCCTTTACCAGTTATCAATATTGATAACCCAAAAGAATTGGTAGTTGTCAAAGACTCTACCGATTTTAGAGAGTTTCGTGTGCTCGATTCAAGATATTTAAGCAAAGATGAAATCTGGAAAGATCTTAATGATGATCTTGAGGATTTTACACAAGAAACACACGATGAATTAAAACCACTTATACTCGAACAAGACATACCGTCAATTCAAGGACATATTGCTAACGGAGACCTTAGTTATGAGCTACTTACCAAGTTTTATCTGTACAGAATAAGAAAGTTCGACAGAGAGAATGAATTATCACTAAATTCAGTCATAAGTATAAACCCGTACGTGGTGGAGGAAGCAAAAGCTGCCGATAAAACAAGATTTGTGACACCACCACATCAAATTTTTGGGATGCCAATACTATTAAAAGATAATGTGAATGCCGTCAATATGCCAACAACGGCCGGAGCAGTAGCATTACATAAAAATTATGCAGAAGATGCCTTTATTACTTCTCAACTCAAAAAGAATGGTGCGCTTATCTTGGGT
>CAZAPO010000314.1:0-6451 GCA_964487005.1 uncultured Flavobacteriaceae bacterium | reverse complement strand
GTATATGTAGGATTACCAATTGGGTCTGCTGGTTCTGTCCAAGCAAAGGTGATTGATCTAATTCCACCTTCATAATACTCACCTTTCATTCCTTTTAAAGGAGCCTGAGGTGAACGTTTTATAGCATCTCCATTATCAGCTATAAAATACACTAAAGTGTTTTCTGATAAAGGTTTATTTCCATTTCGCGGATCTGGTGTTGTTTGTAAATAATCTATTAATCTCCCAATCGCTTGATCCATACCTTCGGCTATGGCAACTTGTCCTATTGAACTATCATGATCCATAGAACTTGGGCTACTAGATGCTTTTGCTTGATACTTTGCCAACAAATCTGGTCTTGCATGCGTGGTACCAAATGGCCCATGTATAGCAAATTGGCTAAAGTGCATAAAGAAAGGATTGTTGATTTCGGTATTGATAAAATCGATTGCCGCTTCTGTCATAGCATCTGTAACATGCTTTGGTGTACCCGTTAAAGGATAGTTTGCATGGTCTATTGATAAAGCAATTGATTCAGCTTCTGTATAAGGGTCGGCATAGGGGTCTAACTCTGGTCCAACATTACCATGGAACGTCCAAACTCCACCAGATTCTGTGGCGAAATAGTTTCCTGGCCCTCCTGTTGTTCCTCCTCCATAATTATAATCAAACCCTTGATCGGTGGCAGCATTGTTTGAAACGTTAGCATCTTCAAACTCTCCCATATGGTATTTTCCAAAATGGGCTGTAGAATATCCCGCTGCTTTCATTGATTCTGCAATTGTAATTGCTGAGGCCGGAATCTCATCAATATTTCCGTTAGATGCTAGTCCCATATCGGGGCCAATTAAATTGGAATTACCAGCTGTATTACCTCTATTTAAATCATAAACTGTGAATATGTTATTATGCGGTCTCGCAGCATATTGTCCACTTAATAGTGCAGCCCTTGTAGGTGCACAGTTGGCTCCATTCACATAACCGTATGGAAAGGCAATACCTTCTGAAGCCAACTGATTAATTACAGGTGTCTCATAGAAGTCACTTCCGTAATCATTGGCATCAACGTTTGTTGTGATATTATTATTAACTTGATTCCAACCCATATCATCAACGATTATGAGTACAATATTTGGATCTTGTGCCTGTAATTTAGGACTTAAAAGAAATAGAAAAAGTATAAAAAAAGTAGTTACTTGTTTCATGGATTTGGGGTAAATGAATTAACAACTAAAATTTAATTTCGAACAAATATAATACCTTTTGTCGGAAAAAAAAGCATTTCATCGATTATCTGATATTTTTTTTACTCATTTATATTCGCACAATTACGCCTAAACAAAAAAAAGGAGCGTTACAAACGCTCCTTTTTACCTATTGGTTGCTATTAATTGAGCCTATTTCTTAATGGCTCGTTTCATAATTACTTGATCATCAACACGCATTCTTATAAAGTATTGTCCACTTTCCATAGTATCCATAGAGATCTTAATGTCTTCATTCTCTCTGAATAACTTCGTGAATACTTGTTGTCCTAGCATATTAAACACCTCAACTTGAGCTTCGTGATATCCTTCATTAATTCGAATATTGAGTTCATTCTCAAATGGATTTGGATAAAGTACACTAGTTAATCGGCTACGATTCGTATCATTGTCGTTAGTTATTGTGTCTGGTTGCTTAGCAGTAATTCTTGAACCACCAGTTGAACTACAACCATTAATCACGATATCATCTAAATAAACTTGATCATTATTTCCTGATGCATCACATCTAAATCGCAATCGGGTATTAGCAGTAAACGGTCCACTTATTGTTGCCGTACCCGTATTGAAGGTATTATTAAGAAACTCATCATCTCTATTCCATTCTTCTACCAAGGTATAATTGGCACCACCGTCAGTGGATATCTGCAACCAGAAATCCTCATTACTATTATCCATACTTCGTGCATAATAAGCGAAATCAACGGTTAATTCTTCGTAAGCTGTAAGATCTAAATCATCTGTGGTAATAACAGATGTATCTGTATTATCTCTGATTCTAACAGCATAAGTGCCCGTTGTAGCATAATTTGCATCATTGGCACTTCTTCTGGCATCAGAACCTCCATCGTTCCAGATTCCCCATCCACTTTCAAATCCTTCCGAATTAATCACGGAATAGGTACATCCTGCTGACTCGACCGTAACTATTACGCTATCTTGATCACTACATCCATTACTCGTAACCGTTACTGTATAGGTAGTATCAGTTGTTGGGCTTACATTAATACTTGCCGTTGTAGCTCCTGTGTTCCATAGATATGTCCCGCCACCAGTTGCGGTTAAGGTTGTAGAGTCACCTTCGGTAATTGTTACATCCGGTCCTGCATCTGCTGTTGGTGCTGGATTCACATTTACTGTTACCGAATCATTAGAGCTACATCCATTACTGGTCACAGTTACTGAATATACAGTAGTTGAACTCGGACTAACATTAATACTCGCCGTTGTAGCTCCAGTATTCCATAGATATGTATCTCCTCCCGTAGCCGTGAGCGTTGTTGAATCTCCATCACAAATAGTTACATCTGGGCCTGCATCAGCAACTGGTACTGCATTTACTGTTACCGTTACATCGTCATTATCACTACATCCATTTGAAGTTACAGTTACCGAATAAACAGTAGTTGAACTTGGGCTCACATTAATACTGGCCGTTGTTGCTCCTGTACTCCATAAATAGGTATCTCCCCCACTCGCTGTCAAGGTAGTTGAATCTCCATCGCAAATCGCTACATCTGGCCCGGCATTGGCTGTAGGTGTTGGATCAACATTTACAGTTACTGAATCATTAGAACTACATCCATTAGAAGTGGCCGTTACCGTATATACTGTTGTTGTACTTGGGCTCACAATAATACTAGCTGTCGTGGCTCCTGTACTCCATAAATACGTATCTCCACCTGTTGCGGTAAGCGTAATGTTATCTCCATCGCAAATGGTCTCATCTTTACCAGCATCAGCCACTGGAACGGTATTCACCGTTACTGTAACGTCATCATTTGAACTACATCCATTACTGGTTACGGTAACTGAATAAACAGTTGTTGTAGTTGGACTTACATTAATACTAGCCGTTGTTGCTCCAGTACTCCATAGATACGTATCTCCACCACTGGCAGTCAGGGTGGTTGAATCGCCCTCACAAATAGCTACATCTGGACCTGCATTGGCCGTTGGTAATGGATTGACATTAACCGTTACTGAATCATTGTCACTACATCCATTACTAGTTACGGTTACCGAATAAACGGTAGTAGAACTAGGATTTACATTAATACTTGCTGTGGTAGCACCTGTACTCCATAGGTACGTATCTCCTCCACTCGCCGTTAAGGTTGTAGCATCGCCCTCGCAAATTGTTGCATCTGGACCTGCATCTGCTGTTGGTGTTGGATCAACATTTACAGTTACTGAATCATTATCACTGCATCCATTGGATGTTACTGTTACTGTATAAACTGTAGTCGAACTTGGACTCACATTGATACTCGCCGTTGTGGCTCCAGTATTCCACAGATAGGTGTCTCCTCCACTTGCGGTTAATGTAGTTGAATCTCCATCACAAATGGTTACGTCTGGTCCTGCATCTGCTACTGGAACAGCATTTACTGTTACTGTCACACTATCATTATCACTACATCCATTGCTGGTCACGGTCACTGAATACACAGTTGTTGAACTTGGACTTACATTGATGCTCGCTGTTGTGGCTCCTGTACTCCATAAATACGTATCTCCTCCGCTCGCCGTTAAAGTAGTCGAATCACCGTCACAAATTGCTACATCTGGTCCTGCATCAGCAGTTGGAGCAGGATCAACATTTACGGTTACCGAATCGTTATCACTACAACCGTTGGTAGTTACAGTTACGGTGTACACCGTTGTTGAACTTGGGCTTACATTAATACTCGCCGTAGTTGCTCCTGTGCTCCATAAATACGTATCACCACCAGTTGCCGTAAGTGTAGTGGAATCTCCGTCACAAATGGTTGTATCTGGTCCCGCATCGGCAACGACTGGGTCACCAACAGTTACTGTTACACTATCATTAGAACTACATCCATTAGTGGTCACTGTAACAGTATATACAGTGGTAACACCTGGACTTACATTAATGCTAGCAGTAGTGGCACCTGTACTCCATAAATAAGTATCTCCACCACTGGCAGTTAAGGTTGCCGAATCACCATTGCAAATACCTACATCTGGTCCTGCATTGGCATTTGGTAGCGGATTTACATTCACAGTCACCGAGTCGTTAGCACTACATCCATTACTTGTAACTGTAACCGTATATACAGTTGTTGAGCTCGGGCTTACATTAATACTAGCTGTCGTTGCTCCTGTACTCCATAAATAGGTATCTCCTCCTGTTGCGGTTAGTGTGGTCGAATCACCTTCACAAATAGTTACATCAGCTCCTGCGTCTGCTGTTGGAAGTGGATCCACATTTACTGTTACTGTATCATTATCACTGCATCCATTGGATGTGACTGTTACTGTATAAACTGTAGTCGAACTTGGACTCACATTAATACTCGCTGTGGTAGCTCCAGTACTCCATAAATAGGTATCTCCTCCACTAGCTGTTAATGTGGTACTGTCTCCATCACAAATGGTTACATCTGGACCAGCGTTAGCAACTGGAACAGCATTCACAGTCACAGTAACATCGTCATTAGCACTACATCCATTACTGGTCACGGTTACCGAATAAACAGTGGTTGAACTTGGACTCACATTAATACTTGCCGTAGTGGCTCCTGTACTCCATAAATAGGTATCTCCTCCTGTTGCTGTTAAGGTTTTTGAATCTCCTTCGCATATGGCCACATCTGGCCCTGCATTTGCTGTCGGTGTTGGATCAACATTAACGGTTACCGTATCGTCGTCACTACACCCATTAGTGGTCACAGTTACAGTATAAACCGTGGTTGAACTTGGACTTACCGAAATACTGGAAGTAGTTGCTCCTGTACTCCATAAATACGTGTCTCCTCCTGAAGCAATTAAAGTAGTGGAATCTCCATCACATATTGTTGCATCTGGTCCAGCATCGGCAATTACTGCAGGGTTTACTGTTACCGTCACATCGTCATTTGCACTACATCCATTGGTGGTAACGGTTACCGTATAAACAGTTGTTGAATTTGGACTTACATTGATACTTGCCGTTGTGGCTCCAGTACTCCAAAGATAAGTATCTCCACCACTAGCCGTTAAGGTAGTTGAGTCTCCATCACAAATGGTTACATCTGCTCCTGCATTGGCGGTTGGAAGTGGATCAACATTTACTGTAACTGAATCATTATCACTGCAACCATTGGTAGTTACTGTTACTGTATATACTGTTGTTGAGCTTGGGCTGACATTAATACTTGCCGTTGTGGCTCCTGTATTCCAAAGATAAGTATCACCTCCTGTTGCAGTCAAGGTTGTTGCATCACCTTCACATATAGTAACGTCTGCTCCAGCATTTGCTGTAGGTGTAGGATTTACAGTTACCGTTACATCATCATTGGCACTACACCCATTTGTAGTTACGGTTACCGAATATACGGTAGTCGAACTTGGGCTTACATTAATACTTGCCGTCGTGGCTCCTGTACTCCATAGATAGGTATCACCTCCAGTAGCTGTCAAGGTGGTTGCATCTCCATCGCAAATAGTAACATCTGCTCCAGCATCTGCCGTTGGTAATGGATTCACTGTTACAGTAACGCTATCATCGTCTGAATTGCCTCCAACGAAAGCAGTTACAGTGTACACGGTTGTAGAAGTTGGACTTACATTAATACTTGCGGTGGTAGCACCCGTACTCCATAAATAGGTGTCTCCACCAGAAGCCGTTAAGGTTGTGGAATCACCATCACAGATAGTTACATCTGGACCAGCATCTGCAACTACATTATTTGAACATGCATTAGCTTCAATATCTGTTGTAGATAGGACATAATCATATACTGCAAATGCATCCATTTTTCCACTATAAAAGTGATGATTTGTATTTGAATTTTGAGCAAATGTATCGGTCCCAAAAACACCTCCAATTCCACCAGCATTACCGGCAATTTCTTTGCTTGTAGGAATGTCTGTAGTATCTGTTGCTACTTCTACTCCATCAACATAAAGCGTTAAACGCACACTTCCTTCAAGTACTAAAACAACATGATGCCAATCTCCATCCATAGCTGCATCAAAGTCTGCTTCTACAAAGGCACTTATCAATCCAGTATTTTGATTTGCTCTTGCTTGAATTTTATTATCATTCAATCTTAAGGTTATCCCTTTCCAATTACTTCCTTCATCATAAATATTTTGTATACCACCGTTTAAAGCATCAGGCTTTAACCAAACCGAAACAGATCTATTAGTTTTTGGTTCATTAAGAAACGTACCATCATTATATTGCACTTTTGTAG
>CAZAPO010000313.1:0-4200 GCA_964487005.1 uncultured Flavobacteriaceae bacterium | reverse complement strand
TTACATATTTTCATAAAAAGCCAGAGCATTGCTCTGGCTTTTTAATTATAATTGTTAGCTCTTTTCTTCAACAATCTAAACGTATAATTAGATAAAGACTATTTGAGTACCATCACCGTTGGCGCGATTATAAAAATCACCAATAGTGAGTACACCATCCAGATCATCAATTAGATCTTCTTCACTTAAGTGAAACATATCAATTGCCAACTTACAACCCCAAAGTTTACATCCTGAATCAGATAGTATTTCTAAAAACTCACCCACTGGAGGTATATCTAATTTTTCCATTTCTTTCTTCATCATTTTGGTTGCGAGTGCTTCCATACCTGGAAGTCCACCTATCATAGTTGGTATATGCATTGCTGGGTTACCAACAGTTGCTACATGAAGATGCTCTAACTTTTTCTTTTGAATGGCCTCAAGTCCAAAAAACGTAAAGAAAATTTCAGAATCTATTCCCTCCATTCGTGCGCCATTTGCCATAACAAATGCTGCATATACGTTTTCAATTGTCGCCTTTGACAATATAAATAACATCTTTTTTACACTTGTTTCTTTCATAACTTTAAAATTTAAATACAACTTTTAGGCTTAGGAATACCAGCAATCATTGTTGCCTTTTTTAATGGTCCAGCAGGAAATAGATTATAAAACTCTTTCACATTTATTACACCACTTTTTTTAATACCTCTAATAGATAATGGTTCTTCATTTTTGTGTTTTTCGTGAATATAGTCTATCACTTCCCAGTGCTTATCTGTCATTTCAATATTTTGTTCTTTGGCAATCTCATTACCAATTTCTTTTGTCCATTGAGAAAAATCTTGTAGATATCCTTCCTCATTAACTGTTATCTGTGTTTGTCCAAATGTTTTAATCATGACCTTTATATTTAATTAGTTATTATTTCAATTATTTTCTATACCTGTGCTGGAGTTTCCAATTTTTTACCCTTCTCGTTCATCTTAGCAGAAACAAATGGTATTTGCTTTCCTTTTAAAAGCATGTTCCAATAAATCCATCTAAAGGCTAATTTTCCCATGTGATTCATTCTACTTTCTTTCAAAAGTTTGAGAGGACCAATTCCCGGAAACGGAAAGGTTCCCTCAACAGGTTCGTGCACATAGTTAAAATCAATTAGTAAGGCTTTACCGTTCCCTGTTTCAACAAAACAATTGGCGTGTCCATCAAACTCTTCTTTGAGAGGTTTACCTTCAATAAATCTTAAAATATTATCGGTTAATATTTCTGCTTCAAAATGTGCTACCGAGCCAGCCTTAGATGTTGGTAAATTTGTAGCATCACCAATGGCAAAAATATTTGCATGGGCTGTTGTTTGTAAAGTAGCTTTATGGGTAGGCACAAAATTAAGATCATCACCCATGCCAGATCGCTCAATAACCTCATCACCCATGTTTGTTGGTACAGTTACCAATAGATCGTATGCAACTTCTGTCTCTGCATAATCAATAATTTTGTTGTTTTCATAATCAACACGTTCAATATTAAAATCGGTTACCTCTTTTATTCCCTTTTCTTCCCATAAGTGATGTAATGCCGCTGTAGCTTTTGGTTTGGTAAATGCCCCTCCTAATGGAGTTACATAGGTGTTCTCAACCTTGTCGCGCATGCCTTTATTTTTAAAGTAAGAATCGGCCAAAAACGCAAATTCAAGTGGCGCAACTGGACATTTAATTGGCATCTCGGTAATGTGAACAACAAGCTTTCCTCCTTCCCATTCGCGCAGTTTATTCCTTAGAGCTTTTGCTCCCTCATAGGTATAAAAGTCAAAGATATTTTTATACCACATTGGCCCGTCCATACCTTCTATTTCATCTGGAGCAATCTTGGTACCCGTAGCTACAATTAAAATATCATAATCAATTTTATGAGCTCCTTCTAAATAAACCTCATTATCTTCTGGTTTAATCAATTCTATCTTCTTTTGAATATATTTTACACCGTCAGGTATAAATTTCTTTCCTTTCTTTTTAACCTGCTTTGAGGTGTATATATCGAATGGAAGAAATAAAAATCCAGGTTGATAATAATGGGTCTTATATTGATCTATAATGGTAATTAACCATTCCTTCTTTGAAAGTTTATTCATTAAATGATTGGCCATCATTGTTCCTGCTGTTCCTGCTCCTAGTATCACTAAATTTTTCATCCTCTTTAATTTAATATGCATTACTGCATTAATCACGAGGTAAAATTACTGGAATATGACTGTGAAAAGTATGATAAAAATCAGGAAAACCCCTTAAGTAACCTAGGTTACAAAGGGGTTTTCATTCTCGATAATACTAATCTTATGGCTATTAATTGCCAGAATTTTCCATGACCAAAAATGGTACGTCTATTTTAAATGCGAAAGCTTCAACCAGATGCCTGTTAAACAAACGCTCTAAAAAAGAATGCCTTCTACTCATCATGGCTAAAAGTTTAATATCGTTATCTTTTATATATTGCTGTACCGTGTCAAAAATGTCTTTTTTCTCTAAATCAACAAACTCATGAGTTAACTCGCTAAAATAATAATCTAGAAAAGCTCGATTATTTTCTTGATCGGTAGAAAGTTCACTCTTGTTAGCAAGATGTATCACATCAATTTTTGAATTGTACATTTTAGAAATATGCAGTAATATTTCAAGCTCCTCATCTTTATATTCACTAAGATAGTTAGATGGAAACGCTATTTTATCAATACCCCTAAATTTACATCCATCTGGAATGGCTAATACAGGTGTACTGCATCGTTGCATCACTCGTGCAGTGTTACTACCAAAAATTACTTTCTCGGCACCAGAAGCACCTTTTGTTCCCATAATGATAAGATCGATGTTTCTAGCCAAACAAATTTGATTGATCCCATCAACAAAATTATCATAATCAACTATCGAGAAAAACTTGTGAAGTGGATTCTGGTATTTCTGCTTCACTTCATTGATTACATTAACTATTGAATGTTTTGCTGCATCTATTAAGGTTTGGTATATGGTAGCAGACGATGACATTGTCATTAAATCATCTGAAACAAAAGAAGATGCCTTTTGAATATTGATTACATAAAACTCGCATGCCTCATCCTTAAAGAGTTCCACAGCATATTTGATGGCATTAATGGAGTTCTTGGAAAAATCGGTAGGTAACAATATAGATTTCACAGATCTAATTTTTTTATACGGACTAAATTTAGAACAGTAGTAATGTAAAAACTATGATAAATGTCAGTTGAACAAAAATTGGCTGGTCCATTAATTAGTATCTTTTCAGAATCCATTGTATCTTGGCATAATAAATGAAAGGATTTACGTTATAATCTCAAACCTATATTTATGCGATCATTTATTTTAGCCCTAACACTCCTATTTGGTTTCACTTCATTTGCACAAAATAATTCTGTAGCTGCTGGTGAAAAATTAGTTTTTACCGCCTCGTATAATATGTCAGGATTGTTGACAGACCTAGCTCAGGTAACTATGGAAACAAGTGAGGTAAAAACATCAACCAATACTTTATTACGCCTAAAGTGTAAAGCTAGAACATTTGCGAAGTGGGATCACTTTTTTAAAATCAATGATCTATATGAAAGCTATGTAAGCCCAACAACCCTCAAACCATATTTATATAAAAGAGATATTAATGAAGGTGGATATTACAAATTCATGCAATATAATTACAACCATAAAACGGGCACCGTAAAAAGTCTAAAAAGAAAACGCCGAGGTGACGGAACATTTTGGGATGAAAATAAAAACCTAAATATAGGTACGGCCACAAAAGATTTGGTGGCCACACTTTACCATATTAGAACCCTCGATATACACAAAGCAAGTGTTGGTAGTACTGATACTTTTTCTGTGTTAATGGATAACAAAGAATATGATGTTTCTATAACCTTTTTAAGTAAAGAAACCATAAATACAAAAATAGGCAGAAAAGAATGTTATAAACTGTCTATTGCAATTAACAACAGTGATGTGCTAAAAGGAAGTAATGACAATTTATTGTGGCTCACTGCTGACAATAATAAAATTCCAGTATATGCGAAGTTCAAAGTTCCTGTTGGTAATGGCGAATTAAAAATACAAAGTGCAACTGGTTTAAAACATTAAACATATGAGATTAGTAGTTACAATTTTAGCAGTATTAGCTGCACTTATTGGTTTAGCATTGGCAATTCTTCCATTTGGC
>CAZAPO010000312.1:0-19561 GCA_964487005.1 uncultured Flavobacteriaceae bacterium | reverse complement strand
AGCCCTTTTATTACTTATTGCTAGTATCATTGGTATTTATCAAATAAAAATCTCGGGGAGTCTTATTGAAGATATGCCTAAAAAGGCCGCGTTTTTTGAAGATATTCGCTTTTTTGAAGAAGAGTTTAATGGGATTATGCCATTAGAAATTATGGTTAACACCAACCGCAAAAAAGGAGTCATGAAACTCTCCACCCTAAAGCGCATAAATGCTGTAGAGGAGTTGATTGAAGAGACACCAGAACTTTCAAGACCAATTTCTGTGGTTAGCTTAATCAAATACTCCAAACAGGCCTATTACAACGGTAACCCAAAGTACTATCAATTACCTACTTCACAAGAAAATAGTTTTATTTTATCGTATGCAAAAAACTCTGAAAGTGATGTAGATCTGCTCAAAAATTTTGTAGATAGTACAGGTCAATTTGCCCGTATCACCACATTTATGAAAGATGTTGGAATAGATAGAATGGAAAGCATCGAAGAAGATCTTCAAGAGAAAATTGCAAAAGAACTACCATCAGACAGATACGAGGTAACAATCACTGGTAAGGCCTACTTGTTTCAAAAGGGAACTAAATATTTGGTAAATAACCTCATATTGTCACTTTCGTTAGCAATTTTATTGATTTCGTTGTTTATGGCATATATGTTTAGATCATTTAGAATGATTGTGGTGTCGTTGATTCCAAACTTATTGCCTTTGCTAATAACAGCGGGACTAATGGGATATTTAGGTGTCCCTATTAAACCTTCCACCATATTGGTATTTAGTATTGCCTTTGGAATCTCTGTTGATGATACCATTCACTTCTTAGCAAAATACAGGCAAGAACTAAAAGCCAATCACTGGCGTATAAAACAATCGGTATTTGCGGCACTTAGAGAAACGGGAGTAAGTATGTTCTATACCTCAATTGTTTTATTCTTTGGGTTCTCTGTATTTATCATTTCCAATTTTGGTGGTACAGTAGCTTTGGGAGCGCTTGTTTCGGCCACCTTACTTTTTGCCATGTTGGCTAATCTTATATTGTTGCCGTCATTATTACTATCATTAGAACGCAGCATTGCCAACAAGGAGGTATTAAAAGAACCACATTTTAGAATTATCCCTGAAGAAGATAAGAACGGAGATAAATAATTTAACGGAAAGATTTATCTTTGCAGCTTATTAAATAAATAAGCATGAAAGTAAGTACAGTTTCAGAATTGCTAACACAAGAGACTACATTAGTTGATGTTGAGGTTAAAGGTTGGGTAAGAACTTTTAGGGCGAACCGTTTTATTGCCTTAAATGATGGTTCTACAATTAATAATATACAGTGTGTAGTTGATTTTGAAAATACGAATGAAGAAACGCTAAGGCGAATTACTACGGGAGCAGCTGTGCATATAAAAGGGCAACTCGTTGAAAGCCAGGGAAGAGGTCAACGTGTTGAGGTTCAAGTGAATACCATTGTGATATTAGGTGATTCAGATCCAGAAGAATACCCAATACAACCCAAAAAACACTCGTTTGAATTCTTACGGGAGAATGCCCATTTACGCACACGCACCAACACTTTTAGTGCGGTGATGCGTTTGCGTTCGGCACTGTCATTTGCCATTCACAAATACTTTAACGAAAACGGTTTCTATTACATGCATACACCAATAATTACTGGTAGTGATGCCGAAGGAGCTGGAGAAATGTTTCGTGTAAGCACCTTGGATGCTAAGAATCCTCCTGTAAATGATAATGGTGAAGTTGATTATTCGCAAGATTTTTTTGGGAAGGAATCTAATTTGACTGTTTCTGGGCAATTAGAAGCCGAGACCTATGCAATGTCTTTAGGTAAAGTGTATACCTTCGGACCTACTTTTAGAGCCGAAAACTCAAATACCTCACGCCATCTTTCTGAGTTCTGGATGATTGAACCAGAAGTAGCCTTCTTAGACCTTGATGGTAACATGGATTTGGCAGAAGATTTTATGAAATATGTCGTAGGATATGTATTGGAAAACAATAAGGAAGATCTTGCATTTTTAGAACAACGCTTAATTCAAGAAGACAAGCAAAAACCACAGGCCGAAAGAAGTACAATGACACTTACCGAAAAGCTGCATTTTGTTGTAGATAACAATTTTATGCGTGTAAGTTATACCGAAGCCATTGATATTTTAAGAAATTCTAAACCAAATAAAAAGAAGAAATTTCAATATTTAATTGACGAATGGGGAGCTGATCTCCAAAGTGAGCATGAACGCTTCTTGGTAGAAAAACACTTTAAATGCCCAGTGATTTTATTTGACTATCCAGCAAATATAAAAGCATTTTATATGCGCTTAAATGAAGATGAAAAAACCGTTCGGGCAATGGACATTCTATTTCCTGGAATTGGAGAAATAGTAGGTGGTAGTCAACGTGAAGAACGTCTTGAAGTGCTTAAAGAGAAAATGGCCGCCTTAGATATTCCGGAAGAAGAGTTATGGTGGTACTTAGATCTAAGAAAGTATGGTACAGCTGTACACTCTGGATTTGGTTTAGGATTTGAAAGATTGGTGATGTTTGTTACCGGAATGGGTAACATTAGAGATGTAATACCGTATCCAAGAACACCGCAGAATGCTGAATTTTAATAAATACAAGCGCTAAAAAATACAACAACAAAACAATCTTCGTTTCTAAAGAATGTAGATTGTTTTTTTTATTTTTATATAAACCCAAATAGTCAATGCTTAAGCAGTATCTACAGTTTAAATTATCACAAAAATTATCGCCTCAACAAATTCAGTTGATGAAGCTAATACAGCTTCCTACACAAGCTTTTGAGCAACGATTAAAGCAAGAATTGGAAGAAAATCCTGCCCTTGAAAGTGGTAAGGAGAAAAGTGATGAAATAGATGACACCTTTGATAATACCGATGATTACGGAGATAACGAATCAATTGCTGCTGAAGATATTAATGTTGATGAGTACCTAAGCGACGATGAGATTCCTGATTATAGAATGCAGGCGAATAATTACAGTATTGACGATGAAGATAAAAGTATACCCTACGCTTCGGGTACTTCGTTTACACAACACTTGCTCAATCAATTAAACACTTTTAGATTAGACGATGATGAAGAACAGATTGCCTCATTTTTGGTAGGAAGCGTAGATGAGAGTGGATATATACGTCGTTCTTTAACTGATATAATGGACGATCTTGCTTTTACTCAAAACGTATTTACTACAGAAGATAAGATTGAAAATGTATTGACTATTGTTCAACAATTAGATCCCGCTGGTGTAGGTGCAAGAGATCTTCAAGAGTGCTTGAGTCTTCAATTAAAGCGCAAGTCTAAAAATGAGAATATAGATTTAGCACAAGACATTATAGATCGTGCGTTTGAGCAATTTACTAAAAAGCATTATCAGAAGTTGCTTAGTAAATTTGATGTAACTGAAATACAGCTAAAAGACGCCATACTCGAGATTGAGCGTTTGAATCCTAAACCTGGTGGCTCATTTTCTGGAAATACAAGAATCGTTGAACATGTTGTTCCAGATTTTACCATTAAAATTGTTGATGGCGAATTACAGCTTACCCTCAATGGTAGAAATGCTCCTGAGCTTCATGTCTCTCGTGAGTATAACAATATGCTGAAGGGGTATAAAGAATCTAAAGACAAATCTAAGTCTCAAAAAGATGCGGTGTTATTTATTAAACAAAAATTAGATGCCGCTAAGTGGTTTATTGAAGCCATTAAACAGCGTCAACAAACCTTGTTTGTAACCATGAGTGCAATAATGCATTATCAAAAAGCGTATTTTTTGAGCGGTGATGAACGGAAATTAAAACCAATGATTCTTAAAGATATTGCAGATGAGATAGAAATGGATGTTTCTACCGTTTCAAGAGTTGCAAACAGCAAGTATGTAGATACTCCTTATGGGACGAAATTAATAAAGGAGTTTTTTAGTGAATCCATGAAAAACGACCAGGGAGAAGATGTATCTACCAGAGAGATTAAAAAAATTCTAGAAACAGTTATTGAAGAAGAAGATAAGCGTAAACCTTTGACAGACGAAAAACTTGCCAATTTATTAAAAGAAAAGGGGTATCCAATAGCAAGAAGAACTGTTGCAAAATACAGAGAACAGCTTGATATTCCAGTGGCTAGATTAAGAAAGCAAATTTAGGTGAGTTCGTTAATTAAAAGCATATCGTATATATTTCACCCGCTTTTCATGCCATTTATTGGTACGGCTTTCTTCTTTTCAAAATCTCCACGGTATATACCAGAAGAACTCATTAAAGCAAAGCTATTTTCTATTGGAATTTTAACGGTATTACTTCCAATAATGCTTTACTTTTTACTCAAAACATTACGAAGAGTAGATAATGTACATTTACCAACTACTAAGGAGCGTATTTTACCCTTAGGACTAAACTGTATCATTATTTATGTAGTTGTACAGCAAATACTCCCAAGTAACGAACTCATTGAGCTCTACTGCTTTTTTATAGGAATTTTACTTTCTACATTGGCTTGTTTAATTCTCGCTATATTGAGATTTAAGGCAAGTATTCATATGATTGCTACTTCGGGAGTGCTCATGTTTTTTATTGCTATAAGCATTCACTACAACATCAATATTATTGGCTCAATTGTATTAATGTTTATGATTGTAGGAGCGGTTGCCACTTCTCGCTTACATTTGAGAGCTCATAATAATACCGAGCTTATAGTAGGAATATTTATTGGTGTATTACCACAGTTAATTATGCTTAACTATTGGTTATAGGATATAAAACATTATTCCAATTTTTACCATCTTTACATCTAGCGGTTGGCCATTTAATGCTGCCCCATCTTCAAAAACAGAGTTCAGCGCATAATACATATAAGCGTTCCATGAGTCGTAACCAATACCTAATGTTAGCCCATATTGAACCTTATTAAATGACTCAATATTCTTAAGCTTGATTAACTCATTCGTATTCTTAAATTTTGTGCTTGAAGCAATTAAATAACCTATTTTGAAGCCTGAGTAAATTCGCCAAAACTTATAATCTGTTGCGGTGGAAGTTCGCCATCTTATTTCTAGTGGGACCTCAATTAAATGTTGTGAAAATTTATTTTTACTAAACTCAGAACTAGTCAATAATTGATATGAATAGGTTTTATTAGCTTCCTCTATTATTTGTAGATTTTGATTCACTGAATTTGTCGAATACCCTAATCCTAAACCTATGGCCCAGTTTCTACGCTTATTAATAGGCATGTCCTTGATGAACCCAAAATGAAATCCGCTTGAAAATCCATTCTGCGACATATTATCAGGCATTTTAGCCAATAAATTATAAGTGATCCCTAGATAGAATTGATCTTCTTTATACGAAGTATCTAAGGAGTCCATAGAAATTTCCCCATCCTGGGCAAATCCAATTGAAATAGAGCCTAAAAGACATAGAATAGCATAAAAAATCTTCATCGCTAAGCAAATATAATTGAAAAAGAAAAGCACCCTATAAATAGAGTGCCTTCTATATCTAACAAATTAAGATTATTTTCTAACTATTGATTATTAGAAACATCTCCTTGAGTTGTTGTATAATTAATTTTTAAGGCATTCACTTTTCTAAGTTCCTGCTTAATATCACCAACAATTCCCATATTGGCTTCTTTATCAACGCGTAGTGAGGTTGTTAAATAAGGAACTTCCTCCTCACGTTTTGTAGCTCTTTCGGCTGCAATAAATGGTCCTACATCACCTACCTCAGAAAACTTATCGTTTAACTGAATACGTGCTTCATTTCCATATTTTGCTTTATACTGCGTACTTGGTTTACCTACATATATATACATTACCAAGTTTTTCTTTTCAAGCTTCTCAATTTGATCTGCACTTGGTAATCTATTTTCAATCATTAATGTGTCTTCTCTCATTACAGTTGCCACCATAAAGAAGAACAATAACATGAATACAATATCTGGTAACGAAGCCGTAGAAATTGCCGGTAAGGCTCCTCCTTTTTTCTTTTTGAATTTAGACATAGTTGAAAATATTTAATTCTAAATTATTGAACTTCTGAAAGCTTTTGCGGATATTCCTTTTTAATTTGGTCTATCAACTCTTTTAGCTTTTCTTTATTTCCTGGCCAATTCACATCCTTTGCATTTTTATTCATTTCTGTAAAAGACATGTCTGGAAAACCTTTTTGTGGGCCTAACTGTAATGCTCTGCGGTTACGCAGTTCATTATAAGCTCCTACCAACTCGTTTTGTACTGAAATATACATTGAGTACGATGTTTCACGCTCATTCTTTAGCGAAATAATCGCTTTGTCTGGATGGTCAGATGACGACGCATCTTTTCTACCTTGACAATAATCACATGGATTCCCATCGTTGTCAGTAGCTCCACCGTTGTCTAGAAATTCAACGGCTGCAGCTCTTAGATCTTTAAGTTCCATTAACTCATCTTCAACCAATAATTGGTCGTGTTTATTAATGAGCACTGTGAAGATATTTTTCTGCTTAATTACCACATCTTCTTCAGATTCTTCCATAGGAGGTAGCTTACGGCTAATCCCTGAATCTTTTTCCATGGTAGTTGTTACTAAGAAAAATATTAACAGTAAGAACGCAATGTCAGCCATTGAGCCAGCATTTACTTCTGGTGCTGATCTTTTTGCCATAATTACTTAATCATTTTTTTAACTCCGGTAAATAACATAATTCCACCTGCAATGATTACTAAGAAGTAGAAAAGGTATAAGCCTGCTCCTACCATTTTTGATCCATTTGCAGAAAGAACTTCTCCATCTCTTAGTTCGGTTTCTACACCGTTAGCAAATCCAAAATATGCGATAAGCCCTAAGAGCACAAATGCTCCTACGTTGGTTAATGTCTTTTTTAATGTCGCTGCACTCGTAAACATGTTTTTGAGTGAGAATAAAAGTACCAAAACAGCAATTACCCCTAGTACAACATAAGCTATGTACATAAATGGTGTAACTAAACTATTTTGTACATCGACTGAAGCTTCTATAGCATCATCGCCAGCTCCAATTATTCTTACTAAAAAGATGATAGCAATAACTCCAACTAAAGCTGCAACAATTTTTATTATTTTTTGCAAATTCATAATTATTATGATTTAAGTTGTTGTTATTTTACTTTTTGTGTTTTACTAAAAGATCCATCAATGAGATTGAAGCATCTTCCATATCATTTACAATACTATCGATTTTAGCAATAATGTAGTTATAGAATATCTGTAATATAATAGCAACAATTAGACCAAACACGGTTGTTAATAATGCAATTTTAATACCACCTGCTACAAGTGATGGTTGCATATCACCAGCTGCCTCGATTTTATCGAAGGCATTAATCATACCAATTACTGTTCCCATGAACCCTAACATTGGTGCTAATGCAATAAATAATGATATCCAAGAAACGTTTTTCTCTAGTTGACCCATTTGAACACCACCATAAGCAACTACTGCTTTTTCTGCGGCATCAATGTCTTCATCTGCTCTATCTAATCCTTGATAGAAAATTGAAGCAACAGGCCCTTTTGTATTTCTACAAACCTCTTTTGCAGCCTCTACACCACCTGAAGCTAATGCTTCCTCAACATTTTGAGTTAGTTTTTTAGAGTTTGAAGTTGAAAGGTTTAAAAAGATAATTCTTTCTATAGCAATTGCTAATCCAAGAATTAAACATAATAGTACAATACCCATAAATCCAGGTCCACCCTCAATAAATCTCTTTTTTAATTCTTGGTGAAATCCAACATCCTCTCCTGAAGCTTCTGCATCAGCATCCTGAGCTGAAACAACTGTATTGATAAATGTTGGGGTAGTGTTCGCATACGTATTAGCATTTACAGTCCCGAATGCCATAATAGATGCGATGGCTAGAATAGAAAATAATCTTTTCATTGTTCTTGATCTTAATTTTATTAGTTAAAGCGTTAAAGATATAAAAAAATTGTAATTAAAAAATTAAATTTTGTTTAGAGTTTACGGCGTTCACATAGGGAAATCGCAATGCTCTCTTTCGCAGAGAGGAAGGGATTCGAACCCTCGATACGCTTTTGACGTATACACACTTTCCAGGCGTGCGCCTTCGACCACTCGGCCACCTCTCTATAACTCATTTTTTAAGTTACAGCGGCTCAAATAACAAAAAAAACTTTAAACCCTAAAATTTTGCTAGTTAATTTTAATTAAGCTCTCCTCGCAATGAGGTTTCATAGCATTTTTTAAAGGCTGATGCAGGCAATTTTTTACTCAACAAATACATGAGTTTAGTAATGGCTGCCTCTGTAGTAATATCCTTGCCTGAGATGATTCCAATCTTCTTCAACTGTGCGCTTGTTTCATACTGCCCCATAATTACACTTCCGCCAGAGCATTGCGTTACATTAACAATATGTAAGCCTTTTTTAATGTATTCCTCTAATAAATCTATAAACCATTCACTGGTAGTTGTATTTCCTGCACCATACGTCTCTAAAATAACACCACGTAAATTAGGTGTATCTAAGACAGACTTAATTACCGTCCCCGATATTCCTGGAAACATCTTAATAATAGCTACATTATTATCTAAACTTTTATGAATTTTAAGATCTACTGCTTCCGGCTCATGATGTAAAAGGTATTCTTTACTAACTTTTAAGTGTACCCCAGATTCTGCTAATGCAGGATAATTTAATGATGCAAAGGCCTGGAAATGTTCGGCGTTTATTTTTGTAGTTCTGTTGCCTCTGTATAATTTGTATTCAAAGTATAAGCATACTTCTTTAATGACCGGTTGACCATTTTCAAATAACGATGCTATTTGAATAGATGTAATAAGGTTTTCTTTGGCATCAGTCCTTAAGTCTCCTATGGGTAACTGTGAACCCGTAAATATTACTGGTTTATCAAGGTTCTCGAGCATGAAGCTTAAGGCAGAAGCAGAATAACTCATGGTATCACTTCCATGAAGAACAACAAATCCATCACAGTTATGGTAATTACTTTCAATAATCTCTGCGATCTGCACCCAGTACTCGGGGTTCATATTAGACGAATCTATTGGTTGCTCAAAAGAAATAGTTTCAATAGAACAATCTAATAGGTTTAACTCAGGAATCTTGATCAACAGATTATTAAAGTCAAAAGATTTTAATGCACCAGAAGTAGGGTCCTTTATCATCCCAATTGTACCACCAGTGTATATCAATAAAATGTTGGGCACTTTCATATTAGATTTTAAATATTTCTTTTGAATTGGCAGTCGTAATATTAGCGATTTCTTCCATACTTACACCATATATATATGATAGTTTTTCTAATACCATTAATATATAGCTGCTTTCATTGCGTTTACCACGATATGGTGTTGGCGCCAAATAAGGTGAGTCTGTTTCAAGTACCAAGTGTTTCAAATCTATTTGTTCTAGGAATTTATCTATTTTCCCATTTTTAAAGGTTACTACCCCACCAATACCTAATTTCATATTGTAACTAATGGCGCGATGCGCCTGTTCTAAAGTTCCGGTAAAACAGTGAAAAATTCCAAATAAATCATCTCCCTTTTCTTCTTCCAAAACCTCAAAAATTTCATCAAAGGATTCCCGGCTATGAATAACAATTGGTAATTTATATTTCTTCGCCAATTGAATTTGATAGCGAAATGCTTCTTGTTGAATTTTTAACGTGCTCTTGTCCCAATATAAATCAATTCCTATTTCACCTAGGGCTACAAAACTTCTTCTTTCAAGCATCATCTCAACATGGCTCAACTCCTCTTTATAATTTTCTTTTACATGAGTTGGATGTAATCCCATCATTAACCATACGTTATTGGGATATTGTGCTTCCAACTGAAGCATTTCTTCTGTATATGTTGAATCGATTGCTGGAATAAAAAACCTAGAAATATTGTTATCAATAGCCCTTTGTATAACCTCATCTCGATCTTCATTAAATGCTTCTACATATAAATGTGTATGCGTATCTGTAATAATCATGTAGCAAAAGTACACTTTGATCACTATATTTGAAACCCCTATAACTATAAGAAATGAAGAAACTAGAGAAATTATTAAACCAAAAAGGATTTACTAAAATTAAGCTGAAGCTGACGAAAACAAATCATTTTGAATTGAGGGCATCCATTAATGGTGTTAAAGGTCGTTTTATTCTTGATACTGGGGCATCAAATTCTTGCGTGGGAATAGACAGGGTTGATGATTTTAAATTAAAAGTTGAAGATTCTGATATCAAGGCTGCTGGTGCAGGTGCTACCGAAATGAAAACACAATTGTCGAAAAAGAATAGTATTAGAATTGGGAAATGGAAGCAAAAAAAAACCTCATTAGTGCTATTTAGTTTAGTTCACGTGAACACCGCATTAATGAATCATAATGCCAAGCCAGTAGATGGTATAATTGGAGCCGATATTTTAAAAAAAGCCGATGCAGTAATAGACTACAAAAATAAATATTTATATCTTAAGCTTTAATTAATAGCTATATAAAATCCCTCCATGTTTCCAACCATCCTAATTGCAGATGATCACCCGCTAATACTAAAAGGTCTACAAGATTTTCTTGAAGAAAAAGACTATACTATTATTGCAAGTGCAACCAATGGCAAAGATGCTTACAAAGAAATTATAAAGGCCGAACCAGATATTGCCATTCTCGACATTAAAATGCCGCAAATGAGTGGATTGGAGATTGCCAAATTATGTAAAGGAAAGGTGGCGACTAAAATTGTACTTATAACTTTTGAGAAAAGTGCTGCCTATTATCATGAAGCCAAGCAACACAATATTTTTGGTTACCTGTTAAAAGAATCTGCCTTGATAGAAATTGAAAATTGTCTCGAATCTGTTTCAAAAGGCGACCCCTATTTCAGTGCAGAAATTGAAGAAAATTTTTCAAAAAAAGGCACACCCATATTAAACCTAGATGCGCTTACACGATCTGAAAAAAGAATTTTAAGACTAATAGCAGAAAATAAAACTGCTAAGGAGATTGCCGATATCTGTTATATTTCCAATCGTACAGTAGAAAAGCATAAAGAAAACATCCAAAAGAAACTAAACATAGATTCTCACTACAACAATCTTTTAATTTGGGCTAAGGAAAATAAGGATATAATCCTGTAAAAAATACGTAATGTTACGTATTGTTTGATGTCCTATTATTTTAGAAATTTACTCAGCTATTAATTAGTTCTTAGGGAGAATTAAGAAGGCTCTAGGTGATTAATTTTATCTGGAGCTTTCGACTTTATAGCCTACAATTTTGAGTTACCCAAAAATGTATACTTAAAAAATCTCTGAATTAGTCAATGCTAGAATAATCTATTTCCATTAAATTATTAGTTAGTTTTAATTAAAAAAGGCGTATGTTTTGCATACGCCTTTTTTATAGTTCTGTGAGAATATTATAATTCTAAAGCCTCTTTTACTTTATTATCCATTAAAAGCTCTGTAGGGTTTTCAAGGGCTTCTTTCACGGCCACCAAGAAACCAACGCTTTCTTTTCCATCAATTATTCTATGATCATAAGATAAGGCTACATACATTATTGGTCGAATTTCCACTTTCCCATCTATGGCAACTGGACGCTCTACAATATTGTGCATTCCAAGTATTCCACTTTGAGGTGGATTAATAATTGGTGTAGATAGCATACTTCCAAATACTCCTCCATTAGATATTGTAAAGGTTCCACCTGTCATTTCATCTACTGTTATTTGCCCATCTCTTGCTCTAATTGCCAAACGTTTTACCTCTGATTCAACACCTCTAAAAGACAGGTTTTCGGCGTTTCTAATTACAGGTACCATTAAACCCTTAGGCCCTGAAACGGCAATACTAATATCGCAAAAGTCATAACTCACCATTTCTTTACCGTCTATCATTGAATTAACAGCTGGATAAAGTTTAAGGGCTCTTACAACTGCAAGTGTAAAAAAGCTCATAAACCCAAGACTTACACCATGCTTTTCTTTGAAAGTTTCTTTGTATTCTTTTCGTAAGGCAAAAATTGGCGACATATCTACCTCATTGAAGGTGGTTAACATGGCCGTTTCATTTTTTGCAGATACTAATCGTTCTGCTACTTTACGACGTAACATCGATAATTTTGAACGCGTAACTCCTCTACCCTCAACATTAATTTTTTCACCCATAGAAGGAACCGCTTTAACGGCATCTTCTTTAGTAACTCGACCATCTCTTCCTGTGCCGTTAACTGATGCTGCTTCAATACCTTTTTCGGCTAATATCTTTTTTGCCGCAGGACTAGCGCTACCGCTAGCATACGTCTGATTTGCAGGAGTTGATGGAGCTTGAACAGGAGTTGCTTCTGTTTGCTCAACTTTTTTAACTGTAGCTGCTCCCTCAGGCTTCTCGGCACTCGTATCAATTAAACAAACTACTTGTCCAACATCAACAGCATCACCCTCTTCAGCTTTCAATGTTATTGTTCCACTTACTTCAGCAGGTAACTCAAGCGTAGCCTTATCACTATCTACTTCGGCAATGGCTTGATCCTTTTCTACATAATCACCATCTTCTACTAACCACTGTGCAATCTCTACTTCGGTAATAGATTCTCCTGGTGACGGAACTTTCATTTCTAAAATCATCCTGTAAAACTTTTATTTTGATGTTATTTTATAATCTTCTTTGGTTGTCTTTGGTTTTATCAAAAACGTAATCTATAATTTCTTGATGTCTTCTTTTAGATCTGGTCGAGCTACCTGCAGCTGGAGCACTATAAAATCTCCTGGTTGCAGCTCTCCATTCTTTGGCCTGCTCTACATGCATCAACATATGTCCATAGGCACCCATGTTTCTTGGCTCTTCCTGCGCCCATACTATATCATTGGCACTACTATATTTCTTTAAAATTTCATTGATTTCATCTTGAGGTAATGGAAATAGTTGCTCTAATCTAACTAAGGCAACATCATCTCTACCAAGGTTTTCTCTTTCCTCGAGGAGATCGTAATAAAATTTTCCAGTTACAAATACTAATGTATTCACCTTTGACGCTTCAATGGTATCATCAATTAACATTTGAAATTTTCCATTGGCAAACTCTTCAGCAGAGGATACCACTCTTGGATGACGCAATAAACTTTTTGGAGTAAATACAACCAACGGTTTCCTGAAGTTGGCTTTCATTTGTCTTCGTAACAAATGGAACATATTTGCTGGTGTGGTACAATCGGCGATAAACATATTATCTTTTGCACAAAGCTGTAAATAGCGTTCCATTCTAGCCGATGAATGCTCTGCTCCTTGACCTTCATAGCCATGTGGTAATAACATTACAATCCCGTTAGGAGTTTTCCACTTGTCTTCTCCCGAAGAAATATATTGGTCTATCATAATTTGAGCCCCATTACTAAAGTCTCCAAACTGTGCTTCCCAAATGGCTAAGGTTTTAGGGCTCGCCATGGCATACCCATAATCAAATCCTAGGACTCCATATTCAGATAGTAAAGAGTTATAGATAAAGAACTTACCCTGGTTGTTGCTAATATTGTTTAACAACACCACTTCTTCTTCACTATCTTCAACTTTAACAACAGCATGTCTATGTGAAAACGTTCCACGTTCTACATCTTGCCCAGAGATGCGCACATTATAACCTTCTTCAAGTAATGAACCATAAGCCAAATGCTCTGCCATTGCCCAGTCTAACCTATTCTCATCAAACATGGTCTTTCTAGATTGTACTAATCGCTGAATTTTTCGTATGAACTTTTTATCCTCCGGTAATGTTGCTATTACTTTAGCAATGTTCTGTAATTTATCTAGTGGATAAGTTGTATCAACAGTCTTAACCATGTCGGTTCTTTTCACACGCGGATAATCTTTCCACTGCTCGTGCATAAAAGGACTAATAACTGTTTTGTCCTGCTGTCTTGAAGTTTCTAATTCTTCTTCTAACGAAGCCTTATAATCTTTCTCAAGTTTTGTAACATAAGCTTGGTCAATAATCCCTTCTTCTATCAACTTATCTGCATAAATGTCACGCGGATTTTTATGCTTTGAAATAGCCTTATATAATTTAGGCTGCGTAAATCTAGGTTCGTCACCTTCGTTATGCCCATATTTTCTATAACCCAGTAAATCTATAAAGACATCTCTTTTGAACTTCATTCTAAAGTCCAAAGCAAAAAGAATTCCATGAATTACGGCTTCAACATCATCTGCATTAATATGAAGTACGGGAGATAAGGTAACCTTACCAACATCTGTACAATAAGTACTTGACCTAGCATCTAAATAATTGGTAGTAAACCCAATTTGATTATTTACAACAATATGAATGGTTCCATTAGTTCTATACCCATCTAACTTCGCCATTTGAACTACCTCATAAACTAATCCTTGCCCTGCTATTGCAGCATCACCATGCACAACTATTGGTAGTACCTTGCTAAAATCATCAGCATAAGAACGGTCTTGCTTTGCTCTTGTAATTCCTTCAACTACCGCTCCAACCGTCTCTAAGTGTGACGGGTTTGGGGCAATACTTAGATTAATTTGATTTCCATTATCTGTAGAGCGATCGCTAGTCCATCCCAAGTGGTATTTAACATCACCGTCAAAAACCTTTTCTTCATAATCTTTACCATCAAACTCACTAAAAATATCTTTTGCAGATTTTCCAAATATGTTTGTCAATGTACTTAGCCGCCCTCTATGCGCCATTCCCATAACAAACTCCTTCACTCCATAGGACGCCGCTTTCTCAATAACTGCATCCAATGCTGGAATGAGGGATTCACCTCCTTCTAAAGAAAACCGTTTTTGTCCAACATATTTTGTATGTAAGAAATTCTCAAAGGCAACGGCTTCATTTAATTTTTTTAGAATGTGTTTCTTTTGATCTACCGAATAGGTTGGATGATTATCGTTCTTGTTTAATTTATCTTGAATCCACTGTATTTCATCTGGTTGCCGTATATACATATACTCAACTCCAATGGCTTCACAATAAATGGCTTCCAGATGTTTTCTAATTTGCCGCAGTGTTTGTGGGCCTATTCCTAATATTTCTCCTGCATTAAAGACCGTGTCCAAATCGGCTTGCGACAATCCAAAGTTTTCTATTTCTAATGTAGGAGCATATTTTCTTCGTTCTCGAACTGGGTTGGTTCTGGTAAATAAATGGCCTCTAGTTCTATATCCATCTATCAATTTAACAACTTGAAATTCTTTTTGAACATGTTCTGGAATTTGTGTTGCAACCCCTTCAACTATCTCGCCAGATAGCCCATAATTTTCAGAGCCAAAATCGTATCCTTGAAAAAAGGCTCTCCAGCTTGGTTCAACCGAATCTGGGTCTTCTAAATATTGCTCATACAAATCAGCAAAATACGCTGTGTGTGCGGCGTTTAAAAAGGAATATTTATCCATTATTTTTTTTGACGTATCCTCCCTTCGAGAAAATTTTGTCAAAAATACAACTTTTGCTAAAATCCAATGTAGTTTTTGAGCATTTCTAGAGGGTATTTAACGCTTTTTTTTATGATTTTAAGAAACCACGCTATTTATCTTAAAATTAGCGGCCTTATAATGGCAAGAAAACTAAGCCTTGGCGAATCTGATTCGAAAAATCTTCAATGGTTGTTTCACGTAAACTTTTTAAAAATGTAGTCATTGTTGGACTTACCAAATTATGAAGCGGACAAGGTTTGTTGGCATTACATTTTTCAAGACTTAAAACACATGAATTTAGTTTATTCTCATCATCTATTACACTTATAACATCCATTAAGGTTCTATTTCTGTCCTTTTCACTTAAATAAAAACCACCTCTCGGACCCTTTATTGAAGAAATAACACCGCTTCTAGATAACTCCTGCAAAAGCTTAGCGATATATGCCTGCGGCACATTAATTGGTTGGGCCATATCTTTAACCATTACCCTTTTATCTTTATTAGAATTCATAGCCAAATAAAGGACAGCTTTCACAGCGTACTTCGAAGAATTAGAAAGCATATGTGTTGTGTTTTGAATACGCTAATATAAAAAAGATATTTTTATCCTAAATATGATTTTTGTCATATTTTAACTGTACTTCCCATTATACTTTTGTGAGACTAAACTTCAAAATCATGAAATCAACACTAAAATTTGCAACACTCATAATCACATTATTGGTTTTAAGCTGTGGAGGAGGTGAAGAAAAGAAAGAAACCTCAACAGTAAAACTTAAAAAACAATCAACTGAGAAAAAAGCCGAAACTACCACAACTAAGGCTTCAGAAACGGTTGATCTTACCAATAAAGGAGTAGGACCTATAACGTCAATTCAAATTCCTGCTCAAATAGATCAGGCTATGGTAACTCATGGTAAAGACGTATTTGATAAAATGTGTACTGCCTGTCACCGTGTAGGGAAAAAATTTATTGGCCCAGCTCCAGATGGTATTATGGAAAGAAGAACCCCAGAATGGGTAATGAATATGATTCTCGACCCAGAAGGCATGGTAAAAAACGATCCGTTAGCCAAAAACTTACTTATTGAATTTAATGGTTCCCCAATGGCTAATCAAAACCTTACAGAAGACGATGCTAGAGCCGTCTTGGAATACTTTAGAACATTAAAATAATATAGATATGAAGACTAACCTTAAATTTTTGTTTAGCGCTCTTTTTATCCTTCTACTAGTAGGATGCAACGAAGCTAAGCAAGAAACAACAAAAGCTGCAAGCGCTGAAACAGAAGAGCCGAGAACAGGTCAAGCGTTTGTAACTGACGACGAATCGAAACCTAGCGTTTTACATATCGCTATTGGATCTGAAGCTCATTCAACATTGGTAGCCGCTGTTCAAGCAGCCGAACTAGAAAATGCCTTAGTAAATGCTGGACCATTAATGGTTTTTGCACCAACAAACGACGCTTTTGCTGCGTTACCAGAAGGTACGGTTGAAACACTTCTTAAGCCAGAAAACAAAGATCAATTGGCACACATACTTAAACACCATGTTACTCCAGGAAACTATTCTAAGGATTTCCTGAAAAAATTTAAAAAACTTGGCCAAGCCAGTAATTTAAATGTTACGGTAGAGGTTAAAGGTGACGACGTTTATGTAGGTGGTGCAAAAATATTAGCTAGTGTCCCTGCCGGAAACGGAATTGTACATGTAGTTGATAAAGTAATAGTTCCAGAAAATTAAACACAATAAATAAAACTTAAACAATGAAGAATATATTTAAAATAGGTGCAGCGCTTACCGCAATGGCTTTTGTATTCATTAGCTGTAATAATGGATCAGGCTCTAACGGTAGTGCTTTAACATCTAGTGCTGCAGAAAAAGTTTATGTAGCGCCAGGTGAGCATGATGAATTCTATGCTTTTATTTCTGGAGGATTTAACGGGCAATTATCTGTTTATGGTCTGCCATCTGGTAGATTGTTTAAAGTAATTCCTGTATTCTCTCAAGATGCCGAAAAAGCATATGGATACAACGAAGAAACAAAACCATTATTGATGACCTCTCATGGATTTGTACCTTGGGATGACTTACACCACCCTGATATTTCTCAAACTAATGGTGAGCTTGATGGTCGTTGGGTGTTTGTGAATGGTAACAACACACCACGTATTGCGAGAGTAGACCTTTCTACTTTTGAAACAGCAGAAGTTATTGAAATACCTAATAGCGCAGGTAACCACAGTTCATCTTACATCACAGAAAATACAGAATATGTAGTAGCTGGAACCAGATTTGCTGTTCCTGTTCCTCAACAAGATATGTCTATTAAAGAATACAAGGGGAATTTTAAAGGTACTATTTCATTCATTAAAGTAGATCCAGAAGATGGAAGAATGAATATTAAATTTCAATTATTAATGCCTGGATTTGACTATGACAAGGCACACCCTGGTCGTGGAAATTCTCACGGATGGTTCTTCTTTACAACGTATAACACTGAAGAGTCGCATACCCTATTAGAGGTAAATGCATCTCAAAACGATAAAGATTTTATCGCAGCAGTTAACTGGAAGAAAATTGAAGAATACGTTAACAATGGTGGAGGTACAATGATGCCTACAAACTACGCTCATAACGTATATGATGAGTCTACACATATGGCAACGACTACAATGAAGAAAGAGGTGTTAATGGTAGACCCTACAGAAGTTCCTGGAGCAGTATATTTCTTACCAACTCCAAAATCTCCACATGGTTGTGATGTTGATCCAACCGGTGAATATATTGTTGGTAGTGGTAAATTATCTGCAGATGTTACTGTACACTCATTTACAAAAATGATGGCCGCCATTGAAAACGAACAGTTTACAGATGAGGCATATGGTATTCCTGTTCTTGATTTTGAAGCTATCAACGCAGGAAGTGTGAAAAGTGGTGGATTAGGTCCTTTACATACAGAATTTGACGCAGATGGAAATGCATATACATCGTTCTTTATTTCTTCTGAAATAGTGAAGTGGAAGCTTGGTACGTGGGAGGTAATAGATAGAAAGCCTTCTTACTACTCAATTGGTCACTTAATGATTCCTGGAGGTAACTCAAGAAAACCATTTGGTAAATATGTGGTTGGTATGAACAAGATTACCAAAGACCGTTACTTACCAACAGGGCCTGAGTTAACCCAATCTGCCCAGTTATATGATATCTCTGGAGAAAAAATGGAGTTATTATTAGACTTCCCAACAGTAGGTGAGCCTCATTATGCTGCAGGTATTGCTGCAGATTTAGTGAAGCCACGTCAAACGAAGCTTTATAAGCTAGAAGAAAATAATCACCCTTACGCAGCTAAGAGTGAATTAGAAACAAAAGTTACTCGAAACGGAAACGAAGTACATATATATATGACCACTATTAGAAGTCACTTTGCTCCAGATAACATTGAAGGAATCAAGGTAGGAGACAAAGTATACTTCCACGTTACCAACTTAGAGCAAGACTATGATGTTCCACACGGAATTAGTATGATTGGAGCTAATACCTCTGAATTATTAATCATGCCAGGTCAAACAGAAACCTTTACCTGGGAGCCAAAACAAGTTGGTGTATGGCCATTCTATTGTACAGATTTCTGTTCGGCATTGCATCAGGAAATGCAAGGTTATGTGCGAGTATCACCTCGAAATTCTAACATAGAATTGTCTTGGTCTGTAGGCGAAGACTAATAGATTAATAGTTAGGAGAATTTTGTTTTAGTGTTTATTTTCCTGATTAGGCGAGGGTGTCTCTTGCCCTCGCCTTTCTTTTTAAAATCACTAAAAAAATAGCGTTTACCCTATAAAACCTAAAACAATGAAAAAGTCAAATATCATAATGATTGCAGCGGCATTGCTTCCATTGGCACTGTTTCTTTTCCCACTTTGGAAGATTACACTGGAAGCACCTCAATACCCTGAGCCATTAGGTATGTACATTCATATTAATGACTTTAAAGACGCCAATCCACACGATATTAAGAACATCAATATTATGAACCATTATGTGGGAATGAAATATATTCCTGAGGCTATTCCAGAGTTCAGGATTTTCCCAATGGGAATTATGAT
>CAZAPO010000311.1:0-4886 GCA_964487005.1 uncultured Flavobacteriaceae bacterium | reverse complement strand
ACCTAAAAAAAGAAGCGAAAGATATTAAAAACAAACTATCGGATGATTTTACTGAGGTAAAAGAAGATCTATCGAAGGCCGCAGTATCAGGAAAAGAAAAATTTAAAGAGGAAGCAAAGGAGTTTAAAGTAAAGGCTAGTATACAAACAGAAAAAGCCATTACATTTTTAGAAAGACAATTGGCAATTTTAAAAGAGAAGAATAAATCTTTTCAAACGACAAGCTAATGACATAAGTAGCATTAAAAAAGGCCTGTAATTATCATACAAGCCTTTTCTTTTACTTTTAAAGTTATTACCAGGCTCCTAGAAGTATGCGTAACCCTGAACTTATTAAATCAACATCTCCATCATTAGCTCTTCTTTGAGTTTGAGCTTTTTGTCGAGCTTCACGTTCTTTTTCGGGTAATAAGGCAGCAGTTCCACCCATAGCAGATTTCATATCTTTAAATCCAACAACCGCAACTCTATTATATTCACCCCAACCTTCTCCTAACATTGGTGTGGCAAGAAGCGATAATGTACCGTCTGGTCTATGCGCCGAATGAAACTTTTTATACTCTCTATCAAATGCTTCAGTATCATCTACTTGAAGTAAATATAATCGCTGAAATGGATATCGGTTTCCTTCACCATCATCTATATGAAGACTTATATGTCTTCCCATTGAAGAACCTGCTCCCTTTTTAATGTGTTGATTTACTTGTGTCAAGAAAAGAGCAAATTTATCATCCCCGCCTGCGTACATGGCACCCATTGCTTCTTGTGATCCAGAGAATACCAAATGATGCGTAGCTTCTTGCGATCCATCTTGAAAATGATTTTCGAATAACCTAACAAAAACCCCGTCTGGTTTGTTGTTTGAGTAATAGTCATCAATTAACTTAATAATTGTAGCTTCATTTTGGGGTTCTACGACAAAACTATACATCGTATAGTAATTCGTTTGTGCACTTACTGCATAAGAAATAAGCACGAACAATGATAAAACTAAATTCCTCATTTTTGGTTGGTTTTAATGATTAATAGTCTTATAAGATAGTGAAAATTAACCACTTATGTATTTGAAGACCCTAAAATTGTTCGAATATTGTACGCCTAATAGTTGGCCATTCTTCAAGTAAAATCCCATAGCAGCAGGTAGAGCGTTTGTAACCATCGAGCATTAAGGTATCTTTTCTAAGTATACCTTCAAGGGTAGCACCAATTTTTTCAACCGCTTTTCTTGAAGCAATATTACGTTCATCGATTCTAAACTCTACTTTTTCAAACTTTAAGGTTTCAAAAGCATATTGTAACATTAAGAATTTCATGTTTTTATTTAATCCAGTACCCTGAAATTCTTTACCTATCCAGGTCCAACCAATGTGCAATACTTTATTTTTATAATTAATATTACCAAAACGTGTACTTCCAGCATAAGAATTGGTTTGTTTATCAAACACTAAAAATGGAATAATGGTTTTATGATAATAACCATCTACCGCAATTTGTACATAGTTTTTTAAATCTTCAGCAGTATTAATTTTACTAGGAGAAAACTGTATTAATCTATCTTGGGCTGCTATTTCTATTAAGTTTTCAAAATTACTTAGATCAAGTAATGTTAGTTTAACACGATCATTCTCTAATATGGGAGCCTTCATCTTATACCAAGCTGTTTATTAGTTCAACATTCACCATGTGATTTCCATCAAAAGGTATAATTTCAACGTTTTCTTTAAACAATTCCTTAATTCGTTGTTGTTCATAAACTAAGCGTTCGTTGTTTAAATATTCATCTTTGTCTCCATAGATCATTTTTACCGCCCCATTATAAAAGTTGAGATCGTCTTGAGTCAATTCTTTTGGAATACCTCCAGACATCAACACTAGTTGATTACATTGCAATTTCCTGGAGGCTACATATCTCATAACAATACTCACACCTTGCGAATATCCTAGCATGATGATATTACTATGAAGAGGTAATTGCTCATTTTCAATTACTGCATCTATATAATTAAGAATATTGACGGTCTCTGCAATGGTATTTTCACGTGTTAACCAACTCGCTCCAACATGCGTAAATTGGTCTTTTAAATAATATTTACTCTGTGCCTGAGGCGCAATAATATAATTTTCATCAGCATTTAATGCCTTAAAATACTTTAAGAAGTATCTACTTAAATACCCCATGCCATGACAAACAATCCATATGTTTTTGGTTTGGGATGTTAAGGTGTTTAAAGTAGAATAACTATTCGTTGATTGATACGATATTTCTTTTTCAACTGAATTCATTTTTGACACTGGTTTTGTACATTTACAAATCTAAATCAAAAGTATGCAAAATACTAAAGATGCTATCATAGCACGTACCAATGAGCTTAGTAAAAATACGCTCATGGAAACACTAAACATAGAAATTATTGATGTGGGCGAAGATTACTTAATAGCCCAAATGCCCGTCAACCCGAGTGTTCATCAGCCAGAAGGTGTATTGCATGGAGGAGCAACTGTAGCTTTGGCAGAAAGCGCAGGTAGTTTTGCAGCGCACATTTTTATGGATCCCGAGAAATACATTTTAAGAGGTATTGAGATATCGGCAAACCATGTAAGGAGCGTTAAAGAAGGTATGATATATGCCAGGGCGACTTTTATACACAAGGGAAGAACAACACAGCTTTTTGATATTAAAATTACCGATGAGGAGGAACGCCTTATTTCATATTGTAAATTGACAACCATATCACTCCCAAAATCTAAATAGGTTAATGACATCCACCCATTTTTTTGATTATATAGCCGAACACTACCAAAAAGAACTACCATTTGTTGTATACAGTGCACCAAATAGTTTTCAAACAAGGGCGGTACTACAAAAAGATAACACACTTTTTAAGATCGATGATTTTACCGAAAGTGGATTTGTTTTTGCACCTTTTGATATAAGAAAAGATGCTATTATAATGCCCTATGGTGCTTCAAGAACGTTAATTACTGAGGAAGATATTATTGTTTCAGAAACTCATGAATTGGCAAAATTTATAATTCATAATAACCAAGAAGACCATCTAAATTTGGTTTTTAAAGGTATCACTAAGATTAAAGAAAATGGATTAAAAAAAGTAGTGCTTTCAAGAAGAGAAGAACTTGAACTGGAAACAGCTATTGATCCTATTGAAGTATATAAATATTTGGCATTTAATTATAATTCGGCTTTTACTTATTGTTGGTACCATCCAAAAGTTGGTTTATGGTTGGGAGCAACTCCAGAAACCTTGTTACACTTAGATAGAAATAGACTAAGGACTATGGCCTTGGCTGGTACTCAAGATTATACGGGTACTTTGGATGTAGAATGGAATTCAAAAGAGAAAGACGAACAACAAATGGTCACCGATTATGTAGTAAACTTGTTAGAAGGAGCTCTAGAAAATATTGAGGTTGGTGAACTTAAAACGGTAAAGGCTGGAAAATTACTGCATTTATGTACAGATGTAACAGGTCAATTAAACAATGACGATCAAAGCTTGCAGCGTTTAATACTCAGGTTACACCCAACACCTGCAGTGTGTGGTTTACCCAAAATTGAAGCCATGCAGTTTATTTTGGATAACGAACATTATAATAGAGAATTCTATACCGGATTTTTAGGTGAACTCAATAGGGAGGAAAAAATTGGTCCTAGAAGCGGAAAGCGTAATGTTGAGAATTTGGCTTATTCTTACAATACACGATCTTCACATTTGTTTGTTAATTTACGTTGTATGCAATTACAAAAAAAGAAGGCCATATTATATGTTGGCGGTGGAATAACAAAAGATTCTGTACCCGAAAATGAATGGTACGAAACGGTTAATAAAACCAAGACGATAAAAAATATTTTGGTGTCTTAAAACGATGCAATTTCATACCTTTGTTAGTCCATGAGATTACCAAAAATCCCTCTCGCACAAACGGTCGTTCAATTATGCATTGCTAAAGGCATTAAGCATATTGTAATTTCTCCAGGGAGTAGAAATGCTCCTTTAACCATAGGTTTTACAAACCATCCTTTTTTTGAATGTTATAGTATAGTAGACGAGCGTTCGGCAGCCTTTGTGGCACTTGGAATAGCTCAGCAAACACAAACACCTGTAGCTGTAGTTTGCACCTCGGGGAGTGCCCTCTTAAATTATTATCCCGCAATTGCCGAAGCTTATTACAGTGATATTCCAATGGTGGTGCTATCTGCAGATAGGCCAGAACATTTAATTAATGTTGGTGACGGACAAACAATCAATCAAAAAGGGGTTTATAGTGGTCATATTTTGTACGAAGCAAATTTAACAGAAGAGGGAAGCAAAGATGATCAGCGAGAGATAAATAATGCCATTAATACGTGTATTGAGCAACAAGGCCCAGTGCATATCAACATTCCATTTAATGAGCCATTATATGAGTTGGTTGAGGAATTTAATACAGAAATCTCACCTGTTACTACGACACCGGCTAATTGGAATGAAGATGTAAGTGCGTATAAAAATATTTGGCGTTCTGCAAAGAGAAAATTGGTGCTTGTAGGTTCTAATTACCCCAATTCTGTAGCTCAAAAATATCTGGACATTCTAGCCAAAGATGATAGTGTCATAGTATTTACAGAAACCACTTCAAACTTAAATAATGACGAGTTTTTTCCAAGTATAGATAAAATAATTGCCCCTTTAGACCATAACGGTTTTGAACAATTACAACCAGAGGTGCTCTTGACATTTGGAGGGATGATTGTATCTAAAAAAATAAAAGCATTTTTAAGAAAGTATCAACCCAAAGAGCACTGGCATATCGATCCCAAAAAAGCTTTCGACACATTTTTTTGTCTTAAAAAACACTTCAAAGGCTCGGTGAACGAGGTGTTAGGGC
>CAZAPO010000310.1:0-7445 GCA_964487005.1 uncultured Flavobacteriaceae bacterium | reverse complement strand
CTTTTGTTAGAATGCGGTTTAGTTAGAAAACATCAATTTGGTCAAAATATGGCGCATTATGAAAAGTCATACTTTGATAAGCAACACGACCATGTTATTTTAACAGACACAGGTGAGGTCATAGAGTTTTGTGATCCACGTATACAGTCGATCAAGAAAACAATCGAAGATGTTTTCGAAATAGATATCCATAATCATTCACTCTACTTTTACGGAACTAAAAAACAACCAACAAACTAAATTACATAATGGCGGTAGATTTACTACTAGGATTACAATGGGGAGACGAGGGCAAAGGAAAAATTGTTGATGTACTCACCTCAAACTACAATATTATTGCCCGTTTTCAAGGGGGACCAAATGCAGGTCATACGCTTGTTTTTAATGGAATGAAACATGTGTTGCATACTATTCCTTCAGGAATTTTTCACGATAGTGCCATCAATTTAGTGGGCAACGGCGTGGTTATCGATCCAGTGATTTTTAAGAAAGAATTAGATAAGCTTGGTGATCAGGGCGTTGATTACAAAAGAAACTTACTTATTTCAAGAAAAGCACATTTAATATTACCAACACATCGATTATTAGACGCAGCTAGTGAAACTGCAAAAGGTAAAGCTAAAATTGGCTCTACCTTAAAAGGTATAGGTCCAACATATATGGATAAAACAGGAAGAAATGGAATTCGTGTTGGGGATGTTGAGTTAGAAGGTTGGAAAGAACGGTACAGAAATCTAGCAAATAAGCATGAAGCAATGATTGATTTTCATAATGTAAATATTCAATATGAGCTTGATGAATTAGAAACCGAATTTTTTGAGGCCATTGATACCTTAAAAGAGCTAACCTTTATTGATTCAGAAGAATACATCTTCCAGGCCATGAAAGGTGGACAATCTATTCTAGCCGAGGGAGCTCAAGGTTCTTTGTTAGATATTGATTTTGGGACATATCCTTTTGTAACCTCATCAAATACAACTGCAGCCGGAGCCTGTACAGGATTAGGAATTGCCCCTAATAAAATTGGTGACGTATTTGGAATTTTTAAAGCCTATACAACAAGAGTAGGTTCAGGACCATTCCCAACAGAATTATTTGATGAAATTGGTGAAACAATGGGTCGTGTTGGCCATGAATTTGGTGCAACAACTGGAAGACGTCGCCGCTGTGGCTGGCTTGATCTTGTGGCGCTCAAGTATGCGTGTCAGGTAAACGGAGTAACACAATTAATGATGATGAAGGCCGATGTGCTTTCTGGTTTTAAAACACTTAAAGTTTGTACTGCCTATAAATACAAAGGAGAAGAAATTACCCATCTACCTTTTAATATAGAAGAAGAAAACGTAACACCAATTTATACAGAACTAAAAGGTTGGAAAGAAGATCTCACACAAATGGAAGATGCTTCACAACTACCTAAAGAACTGAATGATTATATAGATTTCTTAGAAACGGCATTAGAGATACCTATTAAAATTGTTTCAGTAGGACCAGATAGAAAGCAAACTATTTTTAGATAATAGACAACAACCACAATAAAATGAAACCTGCATAATTACTATGCAGGTTTTTTATTAAAATTTACTTAACTGATAATAAAGAACTAATATTATAGTTATTTTTACCACAAATAAGAGATTCTTGAAATTTACCAAATCCATAACCTTATTTACACTTTTTACCTTATTAATTATTGGTGTTACTAATGCACAGCAGAAGCATCGCATCGACATAGAATATTCTGGTTTTTTAACTATTAACGAAGAGGAGCATCCTGGCGCTACCATTTTTTTAAGAGACGATTCACAACAGGTTCACATTGTACATGCTGGAATTGATATGTGGTGTGATAAGGCAATTCATTATAAAAAGGAAGATTTTGTAGAAGCCTATGGAAATGTGCTAATTAAGCAAGGAGATACCATTACACTTCAATCAAAATACATAGAATACAGTGGTATTTCACAATTAGCATTTGCTAGTGGTGACGTGGTTCTAACAGATCCTACATCGGTGATTGAGACAGATACCTTATGGATGGATAGGGTTTCACAGAAATCATATTACAGAAGTGGTGGTAAGGTAGTAAGAGATACCTCAGGGGTCGTTACCAGTAGAATTGGCACCTACTATATGGACTTTAAAAAATACCAATTTCAGCAAGATGTTGTTTTAACCAACCCAGAGTATGTGATTGAGTCAGATCAATTAGATTATTATTCAGAATCTGGAAAGGCCTATCTTTTTGGCCCCACAACTATAACTGGTGAAGAAAGCAAAATATATTGTGAACATGGGTTTTATGATACAGAAAACGATACAGGATACTTTCTAAAAAAATCAAGAATTGATTACGATGACAGAATAATTGAAGGTGACAGTTTATACTTTGACAGAAATAGAAGTTACGCATCGGCAACAAATAATATTAAAATTACCGACACCATTAATAAAGCCATTGTAAAAGGGCATTATGCCGAAGTTTTTAGAGATAAAGATTCTGTCTTTATCACAAAACGCGCATTGGCTATCATGGAACAAGAAAATGACTCAATTTATATCCATAGTGATACATTAATGGTCACTGGCAAACCAGAAAACAGAATTACTCGAGCATTTTACAATGCCAAAATTTACAAATCTGATCTTAGCGGTAAAGCAGATTCAATTCATGTTGATCATGAAAAGGGACTAACAGAACTCATTAATTTGGAACGCTTTGGGTCAGTCGATAATTTCAGTACCAGACGCAATCCAATTTTGTGGAATGTATTTACCCAAATGACTGGCGACACAATTCATCTTATTTCAAATAACGAAACCGAAAAGCTCGATTCATTAAAAGTTTTTGAGAACGCTTTTATAATAAGTAAAGACACCATTGGAGATGGCTTTCATCAAATGGCCGGTAAAACGTTGTACGGACAGTTTGAAGACAATGAACTGCGCGTTATTGATATTATAAAAAATGCAGAATCGATTTATTACATGCGAAACGACCAAAACGAATTGGTTGGTACCGATAAATCAAAGTCAGGGCTTATTAAGATATTTGTTAAAGACAATGTTATTGAAGAAGTGCGTAAAATAAAAGGAATTGACGGCAACGTGTTTCCAGACGGCGAATTTCCCGAACGTGACAAATTGCTAAGAGGTTTTGATTGGAGAGATGATGAAAGACCAAAAAGCATCGATGATCTCTTTAAAGACGATCCTCCACTCGTATTACCAATAATTAAAGGGTTAGAGGAATATGTCCCTCCAGAAGAATTTCAAAACGAAAATCTAAACAACCGTATTGAAGATGCTGGTAAAGCAGCTGGTAAGGATAAAGAAAACAAGGCAGCTAGGAATCTTCCAACGAAGAAAAAACCTTTAGGTGACGAAGAAAAGCTGTTGAATCGAAAGGAGACTAAAAAAAAGAATAATTAAAAACGACTTTTTTAAATATCAAGCTCAAACTACACCACATCCATTAGCAATGGAAATATCACATGCTGAGGGATCCTATATTTATGATTCAAATAACAAGGCTTACCTTGACTTTGTTGCGGGAGTTTCGGCCTGCAGCCTAGGACACAAGCATCCAAAGGTAGTAAAAGCCATTAAAGATCAATTAGACAAATACTTGCACGTAATGGTTTATGGAGAATATATCCAGGAACCTGCGGTAGCACTAACCAAGTTATTGGCAGAACATACTTCAGAGGTTCTACAAAGTACTTACTTGACTAATTCTGGCACCGAAGCGATTGAAGGGGCATTAAAATTAGCACGACGATATACGGGGCGATCAGAAATTATTGCAGCAAAAAAAGCATATCATGGAAACACCATGGGATCTATGAGTGTCATGGGATACGAAGACCGTAAACAAGCATTTCGTCCCTTAGTCCCTGATGTTAAATTTATTGAATTCAACAATGATGCAGATTTAGATAAAATTACGCATAAAACAGCAGCGGTAATCCTTGAGACTATTCAAGGAGGAGCAGGTTTTATAATGCCTTTAAACAACTATTTAAAGAAGGTTAGAAAAAGATGCGATGAAGTTGGTGCACTCTTAATTTTAGATGAAATTCAACCGGGTTTAGGAAGAACAGGAAAACTTTTTGGTTATGAACACTTTAATTGCACTCCAGATATTCTGGTTACTGGAAAAGGGCTTGGAGGCGGACTACCAATTGGAGCATTTACAACATCTAAAGAAAAAATGGATTGCCTCATGGATAATCCTAAGCTGGGCCACATTACCACCTTTGGAGGAAACCCAGTGATTGCCTCGGCCGCATTAGCTACACTTAAAGAAATTACCTCCACTACTTTAATTGAAGATACCCTTAAAAAAGAACAGATAATTCGCAACCATTTAAAGCATCCATTAATACAGGAAATTAGAGGTAAAGGCCTAATGTTAGCAGCCATTTTACCATCTGCAGAAATTACCAACAAGGTAATTTTACAATGTCAAGACCACGGACTTATTTTATTTTGGCTACTATTTGAACCTAAAGCAATACGCATTACTCCACCACTTACTATTACTGAAAATGAGTTAATTAAAGGCTGCAAAATCATCCTTGAAGTATTAGATTCAATCGCTCGTTAAAGTGCAGATTGGTAAGAAAAAAGCTGTTAATTACTTTGTTGAAAACATTGAGTGCTTCAATTTATCTACGTGGCAATAAATACTAAATTTATTTCAGTGAACCAATAATGCCTATGGAGTTTAGTCAATACGACGACAACCAAAATCTATCGCTCACCAAATTTGAGTCCATGTTAAAAACAAATAACGTGTTGTTTTTCGACTCAAATGAATTCGAGAATATAATTCATCACTATTTAGACAATGGCAAAATTGCGTTGGCAAAAAAAGCTATTAAATTGGGGCTTGAACAACACCCTACTTCCACAAACCTTAAGTTGTTTAAAGTTGAAGTATTTGTTTTTGAAAACAAGTTAGAAAAGGCAGACGAATTGTTAAATGAACTTCACGAAATTGAACCATCTAATGAAGAAATTTACATTCAAAAGGCCAATATATTCTCCAAAAAAGATCGGCATGATAAAGCCATAGACATTCTAAAGCAAACACTTGAATTTACAGATACAAGCGCAGATATTTATTCCTTATTAGGTATGGAATATCTGTTTCTAGATAAGTTTGAAGAAGCAAAAACTTATTTCATGAAGTGTTTAGAATGTGATCCAGAAGACTATTCGGCCTTATACAACATCATTTATTGTTTTGATTTCCTTGAACAAAATAAGGAAGCCATTGACTACTTAAGTATGTATTTAGACTCAAATCCATACTGTCAAGTAGCTTGGCATCAGGTTGGTAAACAATATTTTTCTATTAAAGAATATGAAAAAGCATTGGCTGCTTTTGACTTTGCCATAATCTCGGATGATGTTTTTATTGGAGCGTATTTAGAAAAAGGAAAAGTGCTTGAAAAACTGCAACGTTACAAAGAAGCAATAGAAAATTATAAGATAACGCTGGCCTTAGATGACCCTACTTCCTTTGCGCTCTTAAGAATTGGACACTGTTACGACAAATTAGGCCATAAAGACCTTGCAGTTCAATATTATTACAAGACCGTTGAAGAAGATCCATTACTGGATAAAGGTTGGGTAGCCATTACCAACTTTTACAATAAAGCACAAAATTATCCGAAAGCACTATATTATATAAACAAGGCAATAAATATAGATAGTGAAAATGTTGTGTACTGGAAACTCTATGCGCAAATAAATCTACGGTTAAACTTCTTAGAAGAAGCGGAAAGGGGATATAAAAAAACACTCGAACTCGGTAATTATGAAATTGATACTTGGATTGCCAGAGCAGATATTTTAACAAATCTCGGTGAGTACGAAGCTGCAATTTTTAATCTTGAACAGGCGGCCGAATTTTACCCTGATAATGAAGAAGTGCTTTATCGCTTGGCTGGGTTGTTTTTTAAACAAGGACTTGAATCAAATGGTAAACAACATCTTATCAATGCGTTAAGTATTAATGAAGAGTACTGCTTCATTGTGGAAGAGCTTTTCCCGATCATATTTAAGTCAGATATGGTACAAGAAACCATTCAAAAATTTAGAAACATCTCCAACTAAAAATTTACCTACCTTTACGTTTCTAAAATTTACTGATGCAACGACGTTTATTAGACTACCTTGTTATATCCTTAAAAGGATTGGCTATGGGTGCCGCTGATGCCGTACCTGGAGTTTCTGGTGGAACAATAGCCTTTATTTCTGGAATCTATGAAGAATTAATTACCACAATAAGCAACGTTAATGTTTCATTGTTTAAAACACTCATTAAAGATGGTTTTAAGCCATTTTGGAAACAACTAAATGGTAATTTCATATTGGCACTTCTAATTGGTATCGTAATTAGTTTTGTCACCTTTATGAGGTTAGCAAAATACCTCATAGAAAACCATCCAATTTTAATCTGGTCTTTCTTCTTTGGTCTCATTGTGGCTAGCATTTATTATGTTGGTAAGGAAATTTCTAAATGGAACGTTAGTACAGTATTAACCCTAATTGTTGGGGCTGTCATAGCATATTATATAACCACCTTACCCAGTTTAGCAAATAATGACAGTAGTCTTTATCTTTTCTTGGCAGGAGCGCTGGCAATATGTGCTATGATCTTACCGGGCATTTCTGGCGCATTCATATTGGTAATTCTTGGTGCATATAAAGCGCTTAGCGATGCAGTACACGATCTTGATATCAAAAGGTTGGCCCTATTTATTGGAGGAGCAGCAGTAGGGCTATTAACGTTTAGCAGAGTATTAAAGTGGTTATTTAAACACTATCATAATCTTACATTGGCCTTACTTACTGGATTTATTCTTGGTTCGCTTAACAAAGTCTGGCCATGGAAAGAGGTTATAAGTTGGAGAACCAATAGTAAAGGTGAAGAAGTTCCATTAATTGAAGAAAGCATTATGCCATCAGCTTTTAATGGTGATCCCCAAGTATTTTATGCCGTAACTTTAATGGTATTAGGATTTTTAACAATTTTTATTTTAGAACGATTAGGAACTAAAACAAACAACTAGTTCAAACATGCAAAGCACCCGAACATTTAGAGATCGATTTTTTCTTGTTATTAAAGGGCTTGGTATGGGTGCTGCAAATAAAGTTCCAGGAGTATCAGGTGGCGTGGTTGCATTTGTAGCTGGTTTTTATGAAGAATTTATTTATTCACTACAAAAGTTTAATGGAAAAGCATTCAAACTTTTAATTAATGGGCGCTTTCAAAGTTTTTACAGATATGTTAATGGCCGCTTTATCAGCCTGTTGTTTCTAGGAATGATTGTAAGCTATTTTAGCGTATCTAAAATACTTGACTACTTGATCATTCATTATGAACTCTTTGTATGGAGCGTTTTCTTTGGGATGATTGTTGGTTCAATATA
>CAZAPO010000309.1:0-4256 GCA_964487005.1 uncultured Flavobacteriaceae bacterium | reverse complement strand
AAATAAGTTGTTACTACGGGAAGCCTGAAATTGTATTTGAGGAGTTAATACATAACAATGAAATTGAGGCAGTTTTTACAAATCATGATTACGAACCGTATGCCATACAACGCGATAACAACATTGCGCAGCTCCTAGAACAAAACGGTATAGGTTTCTATACCTTTAAAGACCATGTAATATTTGAGAAAGGGCAAATATTAAAAGATAATGGGAGCCCCTATGTGGTGTATACACCATATATGAAAGCCTGGAAGGCCAAGTTTATTAAAGAACCAATACAATCTTACAAATCAGAGCTACTATTAGACAATGTTTCTACATCTTTTGATTATAGGATGGTTACATTAAGTGAAATGGGATTTTTAAAAGCTACGCAAAAAGTGGCGGCATTTAGGTTATCGCCCGATCTCATTGAGAACTATGAGGCAACCCGAAATTTTCCTGCACGAAATTCAACTTCAAAATTGGGCCCCCACCTAAGATTTGGTACTGTAAGTGTAAGAGATGTGGTTAGACAGGCAACGCAAGAGTCCAATGAAATATTTTGGCAAGAACTAATCTGGAGAGAGTTTTTTATTCAAATTTTATGGCACTACCCACATACACAACATAAGGCATTTAAACCCAAGTATGATAGAATTGCTTGGCGCAATTCACCTGAGGAATTTAAAAAATGGTGCGAAGGGAAAACGGGGTATCCAATTGTTGATGCAGGAATGAGAGAGTTAAACAGTACGGGGTTTATGCATAATAGGGTAAGAATGATTACCGCAAGTTTTTTGTGTAAACATCTCTTAATAGATTGGCGATTAGGTGAAGCCTATTTTGCAAAAAAATTGCATGATTATGAGATGGCCAGCAATGTAGGTAATTGGCAATGGGTTGCTGGATCGGGAGTTGATGCAGCCCCTTATTTCAGAATATTTAATCCAACCACGCAACTTCAAAAGTTTGATAAAGATCACCAATACGTGAAAAAATGGGTCCCAGAATACCAAGATCCATCGTATTGTCTACCAATGGTAGACCATCGAGATGCGAGAGAACGATGTATGAAAGTTTATAAAGAAGGGTTAGCTAATTGACAGTATATGATCAAAGAAATGTAATGAGCGATTTTAAATAATATGTAACTATCAGATTTTCAGTATCTTTAATTGTTTAAACTAATCATGAATAATTATGATACCTAAAAAGTCAATTTCGATTTGCCTCATTATCATGACTAGCCTGTTCACATTTCAATGCAACAATTCATCGAATACCCAAGAAAATGGTAATGAAAACGATGCGGTTGAAACTGTTAAAACACCCATCAATATAGATCCTGAGTTTGATCCTATGGTGGTTGGTAAAGAATATTCAACAGTATATGGCGATTCACTTGGAATTCAAATGTATGCGATCACATTAAAACCTGGAGATTCTATGGGGTTGCATAAACATTTGGATCATTCTGCCTATGTTTTAGAAGGGGGCACGTTGTTGGTATATTTTGATGGCACCGACCCCGTAGAGATGCAACTTCCAAAGGGGATAGGTTTTATTAGTGGTCCTGTTACCGATGCTGCTGTTAATATTGGAGAAACTAATGTTACCCTATTGATGCATGAGATATTACGCCCAAGAGAATAGCAAATGACTTTTTGGCAATCTTTATTTTGTATGTATGTTGGTGTGTTTTTAAATGGTTTTATTCAACTACATGCCCAGCAAGTTATTGATTCAACATTCACCTATGAGGTTATACAACCAGCCTATAATTATAATCAAGGTCCATTAATTGCCATTGATGAATACCATAACAACGATATGTCTGTTGGCAATAGAATGTTCCCATTAATCAATGTACTTAAAAATGATGGATATCGTATTGAGGCTTGGAACAAACCATTGACCCAAGAACTTAATGGGGTAAATACACTGGTTATAATTGGTGCGCTGCATAATTCAAACGTAAATAATTGGAAGTTACCAACGCCAGAAGCTATGTCTGACGAAGAAATTGACCAATTACTTAATTGGATACAAAATGGTGGAAACTTATTGTTAGTTGCAGATCATATGCCCTTCCCTGGAGCAGTTAAAAAACTGTCTACTAAACTTGGTGTTGAATGGTATAATGGATTTGTAATTGATTCGATAAATTGGGGATTGTCTATATTTTCTAGAAGAGAAAAAACATTAAAAGCGCACCCTTTATTAGAAGGTAGAAATATAGACGAAAAAATAAATTGGGTTGCAACCTATTATGGTAGTGGTTTTCAACTAAAAGATAATACCATTAAGGGATTATTTTCTTTCAATAATCCTGATGTTATTTCATACCAAACCACTGAAGCTTGGAGAATGTTTCCAGATACACCTACTATACCTTCCAACTTGCTTTTTCAGGCAGCTGTTTTTAAAAAAGGTAAAGGGCGAGTAGCTATTATTGGAGAAGCAAGTTTGTTTTCTGCACAGTTAGTTGGGAAGGACAAACAACCTGTTGGCATTAATTTTAATAATCAAAACCAAAACCTTCAGTTTGTACTTAATCTTTTTCACTGGCTATCAGGAGCAATAGATTGAGGAATTGGGTTATGGTAAAGCAGCTGCAATTGTTCTATAAAGTGCAATTTCGTGACCGTGATAGTATCCTGTAGTATCGGTTTTAAAATGGTAGTTTGAAGACAACTTTACAATCACCATATCTTTATCTGGGTCAATATAAATAAATTGAGTATAGATACCTTGCGCGTTAAACTCATCAACTCCTCCCATGGGGATCCACCACTGATACCCATAACCTTCTTTTCTCATGGCATTATCTCGAATCCCTGGCATTAAGTGTGGAGCATCAGGAGTGATCGACGCTTGAACCCAATCTGAAGATATTAATTGGTTGCCTTGCCAGTTACCATTGTCTAAAAATAGTTGCCCAATTTTTGCATAATCTTTTGCCGTGCAATTAAGCCCTCCAATAGCAAATTCCATACCTTCATTATCAATAATCCAATAAGCATCGGCTTCGGCACCAATGGGTTCCCATAATTTTTTGGACATATATTCAGAGATCGACATTCCCGTAGCCTTCGTTAAAATCATCCCAAGTACCTGAGTGTCTACACTAACATAATGATTAAACGTTCCAGGTTCATGCTCTCTCTCAAGACTGGTGGCAAATTTTCGCATAGGTCTTCCCAGTGCAAAATAGCGACCCAAAACATTTATATCTGAATTAAAATCACTGTAGTCTTCATTAAATTTCACCCCTGAAGACATTTGTAAAACGTCCTTTATTTTTACTCCGTCATATCCAGTGCCTTCAAATTCTGGAAGATAATCTGTTACTGTCTGGTGAATACTTTTTATTTGGCCTTCCTGAACAGCAATCCCGAAAAGGGCTGAAATCACAGATTTTGACATGGAGAACGATATGTGTTTGTCGGTGTCTTGAAAACCATTGCTATAGTATTCATGAATAATGGAGTCATTTTGAATTACCAATAGGGCATCAGTTAGTGTATGATCTAAATAGGCTTGCGTAGTAATTACCGAATCATTCAAGGTGAAAGCATCAGGGATACTTAGTTTGCTATTGGCATAAGGAAAATTATAGGCTTGCGTAGACTTAGCAACAACTCTAGTTGGAAAAATACCTTTAATCTCTCTAAAATTATTCGAAATATTTTCTGGTTCAAAAAAAGTAACCACTTTATATAATCTGTACGCCTCTTGACGATAAAAAAGTGCAATGACTACTAATGCTAGAACTAAAACCAAGAGGAGCCCTTTCAGAAATTTTTTAAGTGCGCTCATAGAATGTAATTTATATGAAATATCAACTATTTCTTAGTAAGATAAAAATCGTCACCACCAATATCAATATGTGAAATTTTCCCCAATACATCTAGATGTACGTTCACTAACATCTTACCCCAATAGGTTTTATCAAATACTATTTGGTAGGTATTGTAATGCCAATGATTAACCGTTCCTTTAACCATATCATTTAAACTAAATCTCAATTTCCCGTCTGCACTCATTATTTTCACCCAACCATAGTGATCGTTATGATAGGTGCCTATAAGTTCCTTTTCATTAAAGTCTGTACTTGTGTTGGCTATTGGTTTGAGTTCAGGTCTTGAATTACTTTCGGGGTGATAAATTGGGTACAATTCTTCACTCCAATTTTTAGTTAATTTACCCTCCGTAAACAAATCAAAAACAGCGTACATTATGGCGTGTCTTAATTCAACATGATCTAAATT
>CAZAPO010000308.1:0-6955 GCA_964487005.1 uncultured Flavobacteriaceae bacterium | reverse complement strand
GCTACTAGCGTCTTTAAGTGAATCGAGCTTTTTGATTATTGTCTGCCAACTCTCTTGAGCTACATCTTTAGCAACTTCAGAATCTTTTACAATAAAAAATGCCTTTTTACAAAAGTCCTTATGCCAGCGTTTAACCAGCTGTACTAAAGCAGCTGAGTTTCCATTCTGATAATCATTTACTAAACTACTATCAATGTGTTTGTCTTTTCGCATTTATAATGCTCTTCTATTATATTGACGGTGAATTTTAAAAAAGGTTCACTAGAAAGTTATTATTTAAAGATAAGTGAAAGTAAAATCTTTTATTAGGAATCATTTCTTTTTCTAGTTTTGCAAAATCTATAATTCACATATTTAATGCCAAGGAGAGAACGTAACAGATTTGTAAAAAGAGGTCAGATTTTAGAACTAAAGATTGAAGATTATGCTTTTGGTGGAAAAGGGATTGCGAGAATTAGATCTGAAGAAGGCGAATTCGTGGTCTTTATCCCTAATACATTGCCTGGTCAGCTTGTAAAAGCTCAGGTAAAAAAGTCTAGCAAGAAATACGCTGAATGCAAATTAATAGATGTACTTGAACATTCTGAGGATGAAATCGCTGTTCCTTATCAAGATATTCCTGGGGCACCTTATATACATTTACCTATTGAACTTCAGCACAAGTACAAGAAAGAAAGTACATTGTCACTGTTTGAGCGCATTGGAAAGGTTCAAAACATTGAAAGCCTCTTTGATGAGTTTATAAGTTCTCCAAACTTATTCCACTATAGAAACAAAATGGAATATGGTTTTTCTGCTATTGGATATGACCGAAAGAACAAAACTGATATTGATGAATTTACGCTAGGATTTAAAAGACGAGGAGTTTGGTGGATGGGAGATAATCTTGAAAAAGATTCTGGGTTATTTGATAAACAAGTAGAAGATAACTTAAAGGCAATTAGAAACTATTGTCTTGAAACTGGTTTAGAACCTTGGCATGGACCAAGAAAAGAAGGTTTCTTTAGGTATTTTGTAGTTAGAAAATCATATAAGACAAATCGTTTATTATTTAACTTGGTTACTACCTCTGTAGATTTGTCCAAATTTGATCTAAACGCTTTTGCTAAACTATTAAAAGAGCTTTTTAATGATCGTTTTGCTGGTTTACTGCATACCATAAATGACGAAACTGGTGACAGAACTATTGCCACTTCAGGAAGTGTAACATTAATTGCTGGAGAAGACAAGATTGTAGAAGAGTTACTGGGCTTAAATTTTGAAATTAGCATGAAGAGCTTTTTTCAAACCAATCCTAAATCTGCTGAAAAGCTTTATTCAAAAGTTATTGAATATGCTTTAGAGAATAGAGAAGCCATAGACAATACTGTGGTAATGGATTTGTTTTGTGGAACTGGAACCATCGGGCAAATATTAGCTTCAAAAAGTGATAATGCGAAAATAATTGGAGTTGATATTGTAGCTTCAGCAATTGAAGATGCTAAAGAAAATGCAAAAAGAAATAATATAGAAGGGTTGCAATTTTATGCAGCAGACGTTGGTAAGTTCTTGCAACAGCATCCAGAATACAATAACAAAATAAGAACCATTATTTTAGATCCAGCCCGTGCTGGAATTATTCCAAAAACACTTAAAAAGATTATCAATATCAATGCAGATAGAATTGTATATGTTTCATGCAATCCTGCTACACAAGCTCGAGACACAGTAGAATTGGTGAATAGTGGCTATGAATTGAAGAAGTTGAGTTTGGTAGATCAGTTTCCGCATACTGCTCATATTGAAACTGTTGTATTGTTTGAAAAAGCGTAATGAGTTTTAACACAATAACCATTCGATTAAATTGTTCTAAATACTTACATTTGGACTTTCAGAAATTTATCATTTATAAATGAAAAAATTTGTCGCCTTTTTTATGCTGATTACGTTCGTGGTTTCTTGCGAAAAAGATGATATATGTCCCGATGGCACACCCACCACTGCGCAATTAGTTGTTAGGTTTTATGATGCAAACATCCCAGATGATTTAAAGACGGTTTCCAATTTAGCGTTATACGCTCTTGATGATTTAGATCAAGCTGTTTTTTTTGAGAGTATTGAATCTAGAGATTCTATAACCATCCCCTTAAGAACAGATGCTAATATTACGAGATTGGTGTTTCATAAAGACTTGTTAGATCTTGGCGATTTAACTGCTGGAAACCCAGACAATGTAGCCATTAATTATATAAGAGAAGATGTTTACGTGTCAAGGGCATGCGGATTTAAAACGATTTTTGATCTGCAAAACACCAACATAACAACCGATGCCGATAATTGGATTAGCAGTATTGAAATAATTAATGAAAATTCGACCATAGAAAATGAAAATTCAGCACATATTAAAGTTTTCCATTAGCTTACTTTTGTTGTGCTTGACAATTCAGGTTGAAGCGCAAAATGATAGTATAGCCAACGACTCCATACGGTATGCTCAAAAATATGGGTTGCGCATAGGCGGTGATTTTAGTAAGCTGGTGCGAACTGCCATTGACGAAGATTACACAGGTTTTGAAATTAATGCAGATTATAGATTAACTAGAGACTTATACATTGCTGGAGAGATTGGTACAGAAGAGAAAACTACAGATAGTGAATATTTAAATTCAACCGCGCAAGGAAGTTATTTAAAAGGAGGTGTAGATTATAACATGTATCAAAATTGGTTTGGCATGGAAAATATGATTTACAGTGGTTTTAGAGCGGCATTTGGTAGCTTTAAACAAACCGTGAATAGCTATAGCATTTATGATACCAATAGCGAACCTTGGGGCCCAAATCCAACAATGGTAATAGATGGGACAGAGCATTCTGGACTAACAGCAATCTGGGGAGAAGTTATAATTGGAATTAAAGCAGAAACATTTAACAATTTATATGTTGGATTAAATTTTCAATTAAAAGGTTTAATTACTGAAACGCAACCAGATAATTTTGAAAACCTCTTTATACCAGGATTTGGCAGAACTTATGATAGTGGTGGTTTTACATTTGGTTTTGGCTATAATGTGTCATATCTTATTCCATTATATAAAAAGAATAAATAGGTCTTCCTTTTCTCGCCCAAGTTAGTAAGACAGTTATTTTAAAATACTAGTTTGTGGATAAACAAGAAATCATTGAGCTTTTAAATAGTAAACATGCTCCCTTGTATGCGTTCTTAGAGCAACAAGAAGCAGAGAAATGGGAACAAGGACCAGAAGGTAAATGGACCACGGGTCAACACGTACTTCATTTGGTACAAAGCGGGCAGTATCTTAATAAGGCTCTAGGATATCCAAAATTTGTGCTGCGATACAAGTTTGGTAAATCTAATCGAGTGCCAAGGGCGTATGATGCCATTATTAAGCGCTATAATGAGCGATTAGAAGGCGTGAAAGGAATCACTTTTGGACCTTCCCAAAATATGCGCATTCCAACAATTGATGAAAAGTCAGAACTTATTAAGCAACTGAAGGCACAAGAACTTTTGCTAAAAAAGAGAACCAAAAAATGGAAAGACCAGCATTTAGATAATTTATTATTACCACACCCATTAATGGGACGTATGCCAGTAAGAGAAATAATTATGTGGTCTGCGTATCACGTTGAACATCATTTAAAAACACTAACAGATCAATACAATTAACCAATGAATACAGTAAAATCTTTTTTAACTTTTTGTTTAATAGCAATAGGCACTATTGCCTGTAAAGAAACTCCATCAGAAACTACTCAAGTTGAGGATGTTCGTACACAAATTGAAATGGTAACTACAAAAGGAACCATGGTATTAGAACTGTATAACGAAACTCCAAAACATCGAGATAATTTTATTAAAATAGCCAACGACAAGGTTTTAGACAGTGTACTATTTCATAGAGTTATAGAAGGGTTTATGATTCAAGGAGGAGACCCAGATAGTAAAACTGCACAACCTGGAGAACGCTTGGGTAGTGGCGGACTAGGATATAAAGTAGATGCAGAGTTTCTTCCTGAATTATTTCATAAAAAAGGCGTTTTGGCAGCGGCAAGAGACGGGAATCTACAACGCGCATCTAGCAGTACACAGTTTTATATTGTTCAGGGTGATATTATTGAGAATGATAGTTTAATTGACCGTGATCAAGAACGTATCAATGGATGGTTAGCCGAACATTATTTTAAGAACGACCCATTAAATAAAGCACTTGTAGATTCTGTTCAAAGCGCTATCGATTCAAAAAATTGGGACAACTATCGTTTGTATAACGATAGTATAAAGGTGTTGGCAGAAAATTACACCAATTTTGATAAATACAGCATTCCTGCAGGCCATAGAGAAGTGTACAAAACATTAGGTGGTGTGCCATTCTTAGATCAAAACTATACCGTTTTTGGAGAGGTAGTTCAAGGTCTTGAAATAGTAGATTCTATTGCTGGGGTAGAAACTGACCCTAATGACAGACCAGTTGAGGACGTAAGAATACTCTCTGTTAAAGTTATTAAAGAGGAGTAATGACCTGATAATTGTCATAGTATTTCTGGTTAAGATTACAGAACTTCATTAAGTATCAATTTAAAAACCAGAGCTATGAAAACTTTAAAAAAATTTAGTTTCATTCTAGTGATAATGCTCTTCGGTTGTGCTTCAACTGAAGTCGTATTATCAGAATATGATGAAAGCATCGATTTTGATCAATACAATACATTTGTGTTATGTATAGACGATCTGTTTGTTGAAAATACATTGTATCCAAATTACGACAACAACGAGGTAAGGCAACTCATTGGGGACGCCATAGAAAAGGAAATGGTCACGCTTGGTCATAAAACCAATGTTCTTAATCCACAATTACAAGCAGGCTTCAAATTAATTGTTGAAAAAAAAGAAGCCACCTTTTACAATTGTGAAGTTAGCGATGAGTACAATTATTGGCGGGAAAGTACAATTGACACCATAGTTTATACCGAAGAAACATTGGTTGTATATGTGTCTGATTTTGAAAAAAATCAAATTATTTGGCAGGCTTCAATGACCTGTAATTTAAATCGTTCAAAATCAAAATTACAACCATACGTGAACGAGCTAGTTGAAATTCTCTTTAATGAATACCCAAAAGTAGTCAACACCTTATAGATTTTTTATAAAGTCCTTTAATTAATGTAGCTAAGCGACTGTTTTATGTTATCGGCAGAAAAATATGATTGCGCTTCAACTTATTTTACTAATTTTAGGAATCAACAAGACTATTTAAATGACCAAAAGAATCAACCTGTTAATGCTACTTGCATTAATCATTGTGTCCTGCAAATCAAACACTAAAGAAACAACCACTGAACCCAGTACAGAAAGTGAATGGATTTATCTATTTGATGGATCTTCAACCGAAGGATGGCGCGCCTACAACGGTACCGACCTCCCACCACAATGGGTGATAAAAGATGGTATTTTAACCTTCGATAAAGAAAAGAAAAACAAAGAGTTAGAACATGAAGGTGGAAAAGACATTATATATGCAGCTGAAGAATTTGATAATTTCGAGTTATATCTCGAATGGAAAATTCCGCCAGGTGGAAATAGTGGAATCTTTTATCATGTAAAAGAAGGATATGGTGGGCCACCCGAGGTGGCTCCAGAATATCAGTTGATAGACGATGAAAACTACACCAAATTTCACGATATAACCGATTACAACATTGGCTTAGGGTATACCGAAAACCCTAATGAAATTAAGCCATTGCAATCTACAGCATGTGACTATGCAATGACGGCTCCAGACCCAGCTAAAAAAGTTTTAAACCCAGCAGGGGAATGGAACTCTACAAAAATTGTATTTACTCCAGAACGTGTAGAACATTGGCTTAATGGTCAAATGGTACTCTCATTTGTTCCGTGGTCTGAAGAGTGGAATGCAAAAAGAAATAGCGGGAAATGGGGATTGGCAGAAGACTACGGAAAATTTAAAACAGGATATATTGGACTCCAGGATCACGACAGTCCATTATGGTTTAGAAACATTAAAATCAAGAAATTATAACAGATGAAACGAAGAGACTTTATTAAAACCTCAGCTATCGCCTCAACTATTGCTGTAATACCCTCTATACAAATGTGTGCAGAAGCTGCAAGTGCCTCACCAACAAAATTAAGAACCGCTCACATAGGAGTAGGTAATATGGGAATGGAAGACCTTAGAGATATATCTTCACACCCAAATGTAGAAGTCACCGCCTTATGTGATGTTGATAGTAATTATTTAAACGCGGCTCAAGAAAAGTTTCCAAATGCGAAGATCTATAAGGATTATAGGGTAATGCTTGATGAAATGAAAAATGAAATTGATGCTGTGGTTGTCTCAACTCCAGATCATACACATGCGCCAGCGTCAATGCTGGCAATGGAAATGAATAAAGCCGTGTATTGTCAAAAACCCTTAACGCATCATGTAACAGAGGCTAGAGCTATGCGAAAACTGGCCAAAGAAAAGAACTTGATTACACAAATGGGTATACAAGTACATTCATTTTACGATTATAAATTAGCCACCTTGTTAATACAAGATGGTATTATTGGTAAAGTGCATACCGTAAGAGCTTGGTCGCCAAAAAACTGGGGATATGATGGACCAGTTCCTGAAGGTTCAGATCCTGTACCAGAAAACTTAGACTGGAATCTATGGTTAGGAACTTCGGCCGAAAGACCCTATAAAGAAGGGTACTATCATCCAGGTAATTGGAGAAAATTAATGGATTACGGTTGCGGAACCTTAGGTGATATGGGTGTTCATATTTTTGACACGCCTTATAACGCCTTGGCCCTGGATGTGCCAAGAACAATTACTACAGACACCAGAGAACCAAACGGATATGGTTTCCCAGAAAATAATGTAGTTACCTATGAGTTTCCAGGAACTAAATATACTGCCGAAACCTTAAAATGGGTATGGTATGATGG
>CAZAPO010000307.1:0-6094 GCA_964487005.1 uncultured Flavobacteriaceae bacterium | reverse complement strand
ATCGTACATTCTCAAAAACTCCTGATTCTTGAAAGGGTCCTCCGTCCAAACTAAACAAATAATCTCCTGCGCCACTAACAGTTACAATAATATTGTTTGGGTCTGAAAAGTCTATAGTTTCGGTTACTTCAATTGTAGCTTGTTCTGATTCGATCACATCGAAAGCCGTTGTAGTAACGCATCCGTTGGGTGTAGTAACAGTTACCCAGTATTGACCAATTTGTGTAATATCTATTTCTGGGGTAGTTGCACCTGTAGACCATAAGTAGTTATCGCCTGAAACAATTTCACCAGCAATAACTGTTAATGGGAAGTTGTCTAAGCAAATAGTTTGCTGTGGAATATCTACCAATGGTTTTCTATGAACTATTGTATTGAATGCCGTTACCTCAAAACAGCCTGTTGTATTATTTTCTATTCTAACAAATATTTCTTGACCATTGGCTGCTTGATAATTGGTTGAATTGGTAATTTCAAATTCACCATTTTCGGCATCTAAGATTGTTTCATAATATGATACCGTGAATTGTGAGGGGTTTTGATTTCCAAGTACAATAGCTGTTTGCTGATTCAAATTAAATAGTTGTAAATAATCATAATCATCATCACATTCGTATAGATCTGGAAGCTGATTGGTACTTGGTAAAGGATTAATTACCAAAACAAAATAACTAATTGTAACGCAACCCGTTTGATTATCACTTGCTCTTACAAATATTTGTGTATTTCCTCCATAATTGTAACTATTTCCCAATTGATTTTGATTGTTCTCAGCATCGTTGAGGCTAATATGGTAACTAATATTAAGTCCTGTAATATCATCAAATAGGGTAGCTGTTGCCTCGGCTAGGTCAAATGTATGGGTGTCATTGTCACATGTTTCAATTGTTGGTATTGAATTTATTTCTGGCGGAATATTTACGGTTAGTTCTAATGGAATAGCAACATAACACCCAGAAATGTTGTTGGTAACCTTAATATAGACTGTTTGTGGACTGGCTATATTGGTATATGTTTCTGGATTTGTTATTTCGTTAACTTCGGCTTCCAGCGTTTCTAGATTTTCATAGTAGGCAATAACCGTATCATTATTTCTAATATCAAGTACTTCAAATTCGGCCACGGTAAGGTCAAATTGAGAAATTCCGTCATAATTATTATCACAGGTTGTTAATTCTGATGGTACATTTACTGTAGGTACCTGAATAACATTTAAACCAAATTCGGCGATGGCATGACAATAGGTGCCATTTTCTATTCTTGCAAAAATTTGCTGTGGATTGGTGGTATTGGTAAAATTGTTGGCAATTTGGTTAGTTTCATTTTCTGCATCTGTAAAAGAAGTATAGAATCTAATGTCAAGGTCTTCTGGTATACCTTGTGACATTTCAGCAATTTTCTGATTGAGGTCAAATGTTTCTATGGCATCATTAGAGATGTCGTCACAAACAATAAAATTGGTTGGAGGATTATAAAGAGGCATTGATCCCACTTCAATCAAAAATGATGAAACACCATAACAATTTTGATCTGTGCTATTTTCTACACGAACAAAAATGGTCTGTGGACTAGACGTATTGCTATAATTTGCATTTTTATTAATGCTATTGGTTCTATTAATGGCGTCTTGTTCTGTTTCAAAGTATAATACCTGTTTCCCTAATTGGCCATTTAAAATTTCGTTGTCTTTTGTACTAAATAAAAAATCTGCCGTTTGGTCTCCATCTGTCTCACAATTTTCAAAGTTTGAGATGGGTATGAATACTGGTAGGGTATTCACAATAATTGGAATTTCGGCGGTGGCATAACAGCCCGTAATATTGCTTTCAACTCTAGTATATATGGTTTGTGTGTTAGCATTATAACTAGATGTATTAAGAATAGCACCAACGTTATTTTGTAGATCGGTTAATGAAGTATGAAAACTTATAGTGAGATCTGTAGTGTTTGCGACAATGTTTGGTATTTGTGCATCAAGATCGACTATGGAGTATCCATCTTGGTTATCATCACAAATAATCAATGCTGGAACATTAGAGACTGTTGGCGCCGGTATTATATTAACATCAAATGCAAGGGTGCTGAAACACCCAGTTAATGTGTTTGTTACTCTGGCATGAAAAGTTTGCGGATTTGCAATGTTTGTGTAATACTGAGGAAGGGTACCTGAGTTGTTCTCGGCATCATTTGCTGTTAAATGGTAGCTTACCGAAACATTGGTGAGATTATTACTGACGAGGTCGTTAAATGAAAATAGGTCAATTTCTGTAAATCCATCATCGTCAGTATCACAAAAATCAATTGGTGCAACTGGTTGTAATAGCACTGGTGGATTTATAATTAGGTTAATTTGAGAACGGTAATCGCAATCGTCATTTTCAATTTTTAAGTAAATAGTTGTGGGACTTGAACTTACAATATATGGTATACTTTGATCAATTGGATTGGTATTGTTATTCATATCATCTTCAGATTCAAAGAATGCTATCGTCGTGCTGTCCAAACCGTTGAGTATTTCGTTTGCAACAACGAGTAAATCAAAAGCTTCAACTCCATCTGCGCTTTGATCATCGCAATCCACATAATTTTGAATCAATGTAGCACTTTCTAAGAGGTTTGAATGAAGGGCTATGGTCGCTATTGTAAAGCAACCAGTAATATCGTCCTCGATCCGTACATATATGGTTTGTACATTTGCTACAGTATTTTCGTAATTCTCTGGATTACCAATGGCATTGATACCATCTATGGCGTTTTGGTTGGTTTCATGAAAGCTTACGGTTACTCCTGTTAAGCCTTGCAATAAGTCAGCTATAATAGATGTGAGATCGAAAAAAGCAAATCCGTCATCATCAGAATCGCAGGCATTCAATGGTGGAATATTGTGATTAACTACTGGTCTTTCTTGAATAATAATTGTTATGGTTGTTGTGGTGAAACAACCTGTATTTTGATTAACCACACGCACAAATAGTTGTTGCTGATCTGGTATTGTATTTACAAATGGTGAAGGAATGGCATTGATATCGTTGTCTGCCTCTAATTGACTAAAATGATAACTTACTCTTAAATTTGGATTGCCTTGAGTGATCTGACTATCGGCTTGCGTTAAATCTATTAATGTTTGTCCGTCTGCCGTACTATCATCACATAACACGATAGGCATAGGATCCGCAATTTGTGGAAGTGGATTTACAACTAAATTAAAATTAGCGTAAGCCATACAACCACTGTTCATATCTTCTATTCGTGTAAAAATAGGCTGTGGTGAGCCCGTGTTTTGAATTGGTGTGTTAATGCCGTTTATATTATTTCGTGCATCGTCCTCAGAGAAATGATATGAAATGGTGTAGGTGCCATTTGGCATGGCATTTAGTACCTCATTGTTCATTATTGATAAATCGAAAGTTTCAATACCATCTTGGCTTGCATCATCGCATAGTTCATAATCAGGTATAAATCCGGCAGTTTGTTCAGCGTGGAGGGTGATGTTAATATTGTCATCAATAACACACTGGTTGGCTCCTAACGGCATGGTAATCTCAACCCTGTAATTACCAGAATTTGTTGCAACTAAAGAACTGCTATTTTCGCCTGGGATAATAATATTATCTCTATACCATTGATAAGATGCTAATGTGTTTTGAATATCTCCATTAATGGTATAACTCTCTGCACAGGTTGTAATATCTTGACCTAAATCTACCGAAGGCATGAAACTATTGCCCTGAATAAAAACGGCCGAATCGTAATTCTCATCAGTTTGATCTGCTATGACCAGTTTAATATGGTATTGAACATTTGGTTGAACATTTGCTGAAGCAGTTAATATTGTTGTTCTACCATTGTAATTTGTGTCACCTACGCTATAACCGTCAAAGTATTGCTCGTTCTCAGGGCCACAAAATCCTACTATTTCATCGTGCACCGTATTGGTATTTACTGGAATATTTGTTCCTGGAACTAGCGCAATATTGGTATAAGGATTATTTGTGCCTGCCTCTTTAATTAAAAATGCAAAGCCATCTGAATACTCACAAGGGAAATTTCCAAAGTACTCTTCTGATGCCAGTATGTAGTTAAATTGGATGAGGTTTGAAACCGAAATGAAATCAAATTCAATAGAAGTTGCATTGAGCGTATTGGTTACTCCAAGCGCTGCCTCAAGATCTGGATCTGTACCCCAAGATGTTTCACCGTCGTTTAAAATATTGATATTGGTTGCGTTACCACCAGAGTTTGCGTTTCCTGTGGTTAGCATAATTCCATTTTCAAAGGGAAAGTTTGAATTACTTCTTTGAAAGTACCCAAAACTAGAGAAACCATTTATAGTACCATTTACAGTGGAGGTAATATTCGTTATTTCAACGCATCCTTCGGCAAGATTATCCTCAATTAGTTGTTGAACCGAAACGGTATTGTCCACAGAAATAATTTGCGCCGATGCCGTATTAATTACTAGTGCAATTAAGAGGGAAGTAACATAAGAGGTCTTCAATTATTTTTTGATTTGGGATTAACAGGTCTAAATGTAGAATAAAATAGATGAAATGCAAAAAATAATCGATGAAATGCAATCTAAAGTAAGAAATAACTCTCAGTTATTGTTATTATCGCTTTAATGTAAAATGACTTTTAAAGATTCTCCCATCCTGTAATTTGACTGAAAACCAATAGTCATTTGTTGGAAGCATATTTCCATTAAATGTTCCGTCCCAACCTGGTCCTTGAGGGTGTAATTGCTTTAATAATTTTCCATACCTATCAAAAATGTATACGATGCTCTCGTATTGAGAAGGATCATTTATTCCATAAACATGCCAAGTGTCATTATACCCATCATTATTAGGAGTAAAGAACTTAGGAAAACCAATTACCGAAACAATGTCCTCGACTATGCCACAATTATTCTTATCTCTAATAAACACTGTATGGAGACCTGGTGGGACATTTTCAAAGAGATTGCTGTCTTGATACGGTCCATTAATATCATTGAGAGCAAATTCATAGTCACCTTCACCCGAAACTAGAACGGTAATGGTATTATTTGAGGTGGCATCTACCACTTCAATGTTCTCAATGGTCGCAATATTTGAAGGTAAAACAGTAATAGTGCGTTCCTTTTCACAGTTATTACTATTAATTACAGTTACCGTATATGTACCAGGCTGATTCACAAAAATTTGCTCGGTAGTATCACCAGTTGACCAGCTATAGGTAAAATCACTTGGTACATTATTAATAAGTCCTGCATCCAAAATTATTGGCTCTGGAAATAGATTCAAACAATAAATGGTTTCATCTTCGGTGGCTATAGTTGGGAGTTCAAATACGGTAAGTTCGACTTCACTAATTCCGTAGCAAGCATTTGCGTTTTCAACTCGTGCATATATGGTTTGGTTATACGCTATGGTATTAGTAAAACTGTCACCTAATGAATTCTGTTCTAATAATGAGTCATCATATGTTTCATAATAGGATATAGTGAGTGAGGCAGGGAGCCCATTCAGGATAACTGCATTGGCCTGTGTTAGATCAAAATTATAAAAACCATCTTCTATTCCGTCATCGTCACAATGCGCTAAAGCAGCATCTGCGGCATCTGTTGCCGTAACATCTAATAGTATTTGTGCAGTGTTGAAACAACCAGTGAGATCATCAATAACCTGTACATAAATTGTCTGCGGATTAACGGTATTACTAAATGAAGATCCATCAATTTCATTGATGCTATTTTGTGCATCTGCCAATGTCAAAAAATATTTGGTGGTTCTATCTGGGGTTCCACCCGTTACTGCATCATGTGCCTCAGTTAAATTGAACAAGGTAAATCCGTCTGGGTTACCATCCTCATCACATTGATATAGCGTTACATTATTGGCTTCAGGTATAGGATTAACTATTAAGTTGAACGTAGTTGTGCTATAGCAATCTGTATTAGTAACATTTTCAATTCTAACGAAAATTGTTTGTGTAAAAGGTGTGGTATTGTAGTAATTTGCTGGTAAAGGATTACTATTGGCATCTGCATCTGCAAGTGTTGCATGATAACTAATAGCAACGTCTGTGGCTATTTGCGTTCCCAAGACCACCG
>CAZAPO010000306.1:0-4948 GCA_964487005.1 uncultured Flavobacteriaceae bacterium | reverse complement strand
GTATTACCAGTTCCACCATCTATAGATGAATCTGTTGCATTTACCCCATCGTTTGCAAATTCTCCTACTTGATAAACCTGATTTCCTACTGTAAACTGATATGCTACGGCTAATACTTCATCATTTTGTAATCGCTGGTTTAACGATATATATCCTAATTGTGTGTTTAAGGTAAACTCACTTCCTTGTCTTAGCTTTCTAGCATTCTCGAGCTTATCATAATCAAATCCCTCATTCACTCCTGGCACTAGAATTCCTGTCTGTGCCGTAGCAATATCTCTTATTGCTTCAGTAATTTGAGATCCTCCTCCCCCTATATTTGTAGGGTCATAGGCATTATTCGAGTTGTCTGGATATGCATTTGGCCCTGCTGTAACATTAACGGCAGAGGCAATCTTTGTTGGATCTGATTCTCCTAAATCCTGTAATGCAATTATATTCCTAACGTCATCTGTTTCATTTGTACGATTGGTCACCCAAACTTCAATTCTTGTTATTTGAATTGGTGAGTTGATGTACGGATATGTTTCTAAAGAACTATCATAATTATCTCTAAAATATTGTCCTAAGAAGTAGTGTCTGTTTTCATCATAATCAAGTGCGAAGAAATCAAATTCCTGTAAAGTTCCTCCACCTTGGGCAACTACCGTTCTTGTTTGAGATTTTTGCTCTGAGAAAATACCTGTTATCGTGGTCTTACCAAATTGCAATTGCGTCTTAACACCAAATAAACTTTGTGCTCCTGTAATTAATGAACTATTTAGTGGCATATTTACATTACCTACTTCAATTTTTTGGATAATGTCGTCTTCTGTTGGTGTGTATTCTAATTTTATGACATTTTGAAAGTCAAATGAAGACTGCGTATCATAATTTGCGGTTACTTGCAATCTGGTTCCTATTTTTCCTAATAGGCTTAATTCTATTCTTTGATCGAAATCAAATGTAAAATTGCTTCTATTTCTTGGTGAGAATGATGGATTATCTTGTTTGGTATACAAAAATCCTAAATCCATTTCAACCGATCCCTGAGGAATAACCTCTATTGTATTTCCTCCAAATATAGATTCAAAGAAATCTGAATCTACATATAGTTCTGGTATTAAATTTTTCTGCGCATCTCCAAGTCCTGCCTTTTTACCATCATAGGCATCTATTTTATCCTTGTAGTAGGTTTTCATATTTTCCTGGGCAACGAGTCTTCTAAACTCTTCAGGTGTAAGTATGATAGGATAATTAATATTTATTCTCCCAAGGCTTTCGTTGTAAATATATCTATCGGTTACAGGATCGTAGGTGTATTTTGATATGATGCTATCTGGATTTGGTAGCAATAAATTATTAAATGAAAAGGTGGTACTCGTAGAATCTCTAACAGTAGTTTGTTGTCCATAAGAGATTGCACATAACAGCAGCATCATGCTTGCAAGCAAGTACGTAATTGTAGGTTTATGTGATTTTTTGTTGGTAGCTTTCAAAATCAATTATAACTTTTTTAAGGCTTCTTTTATAATAGCTTCGACATTTGCATCTGGGTCATTGGCAACAATTTTATTGACGACTCGTTCTGATTGTTTTTTACTGTACCCAAGAACTTCTAATGCAGATAACGCTTCATCTTTATTAGTATTGCTCTCAAAGGTGATTCCTTCGTCTATATCTTGTGCTTTTAAAACTTTGTCTTTTAATTCAATTACAACTCTCTGCGCCGTTTTAAGTCCAATACCCTTAATGGATTGTATTAGTGCAACATCTTCTGTAGCAATGGCTTGACGTATCTGTTGAGGTGTAAGTGAAGATAACATGGTACGAGCGGTGCTTGCACCTATACCACTTATTGAAATCAATAATCTAAAAATAGCGCGTTCACCAAGTGTACAAAACCCATACAATGTATGCGAGTCTTCTTTAACTTGAAGATGCGTAAACAATTTTACCTGTTCTTGATTGGGTATTTGAGAATACGTATGCAATGAAATGTTGAGAAGATAACCAACGCCATTGCAATCAATCACAACATCGGTAGGGTTCTTTTCCGCAAGCCTTCCTTGGATATGCGTTATCATAGATTTGGTTTAGTTAACGCTCCAAATGTACCAAATTAATTTAACAATTTAACGAGATAATCCTACAGAAGACCTATGTTTTAGCCTCTTTTTAGTTTTTTTTGCGCATCAATCACCGCAATTGCCGTCATATTTACTATTTCGTCTACGCTTGCATCTAACTGTAAAATATGTGCCGGTTTGCCTAATCCCATCATAATTGGACCAATATTTTCGGCCTCATTTAACTCCTTTATAAGCTTATAAGTGATGTTTGCTGAATCTAAATTTGGAAATATGAGCGTATTCACTTTTCTATCGGCCAACTTTGAATGTGGAAAGATGTCATTACGCATTTCATTGTTGAGTGCAAAGTCTGTTTGAAACTCTCCGTCAACAATTAAACTAGGATAATAACGGTGCATATATGAAACTGCTTCTCTTACTTTTGAGGCACGTTCGTTATCGGACGACCCGAAGTTAGAATATGAAATCATAGCCATTACCGGTTCTAGTCCAAACATCTTAACCGTTGTGGCGGTCATTTGTGCAATCTTTGCGAGGTCTTTTGAAGTAGGGTCAATATTTATAGAGGTATCACTTAAAAATAGGGGTCCTCTTTTGGTCATTAACAAATTTGTAGTTGCAATTCTGGTAGCCCCTTTATCAAGTCCAATAATTTCTAACATTGGTTTTACCACTTCTGGATAACTTCTAGTAAATCCACTAATTAAGGCATCTGCATCCCCTTCATTAACCATCATGGCCGCATAATAGTTGCGTTCTCGCATCAATCTTTTTGCCTTATGCATGGTAATTCCTCTACGCATTCGTTGCTCCCAATACTTTGCAGCATATCCATTTTTACGTTCTAATTCTTCGTCAGACTTTGGGTCAATTATTGGCACCTCAGCATCAAATTCTATTTCCTTTTTTAAGGCTTCAATCTTATCTTTTCTTCCTAATAATATGGGTTTAGCTATTCCTTCGTCATGAGCAATTTGAGCTGCTTTAAGCACAGCCAATTGATCTGCTTCGGTAAATACCACACGTTTTGGATCGGATTTTGCACGGTTATACATTAACCTTACAATCTTATTGTCACTACCTAGCCTTTCCCACAAACTATCTTCATACTTCTTCCAATCGGTAATGGGTTCTGTAGCAACTCCACTTTCAATCGCGGCCTTGGCTACTGCTGGCGGCACCACACTTATTAATCTTGGATCAAATGGTTTTGGTATAATATAGTCTTTACCAAAGGCTAGTCTAGTTTCTCCATAGGCAATATTAACTTGTTCTGGTACTGGTTCTTTGGCTAAATTTGCAAGCGCTATAACCGCCGCTTTTTTCATTTCTTCATTTATAGATGTTGCTCTAACATCTAGCGCACCTCTAAAAATAAATGGGAATCCTAGCACATTATTAACCTGATTAGGGTGGTCACTACGTCCTGTTGCCATGATAATATCATCTCTTGTATCAACCGCCAATTGATAAGCTATCTCTGGATCTGGATTGGCCATAGCAAATACTATTGGGTTCTTGGCCATTGATGTAAGCATTTCTGGTGACACGATATTGGCTGTTGATAATCCAATAAACACATCTGCATCTTTCATTGCTTCTTCAAGTGAATCAATTTTTCTATCTGTAGCAAATTCTGCTTTCTGAGATGTTAAATTGTCTCTATCTGACCTAATCACTCCTTTACTATCTAACATAACCATGTTAGATTTTTTAGCTCCAAACGATTGGTACAACCTCGAACAAGAAATTGCTGCTGCTCCCGCACCGCTAATTACAATATTAACTTCATCAATTTTCTTAGCTGTTATTTCTAAGGCATTGAGTAGGGCGGCCGCCGAAATAATAGCTGTTCCATGTTGGTCATCATGCATCACTGGAATATCCAATTCTTCTTTCAGACGTCTTTCAATTTCAAAGGCTTCCGGGGCTTTTATATCTTCTAGATTGATTCCACCAAATGTTGGTGCAATATTCTTAACGGTTTCTATAAACTCATCTACATTTTCTGTATCTACTTCAATATCAAATACATCGATGTCGGCAAATATTTTAAATAGGAGTCCCTTCCCTTCCATTACGGGTTTTGATGCTTCTGGACCAATATTCCCTAATCCTAAAACTGCCGTCCCGTTTGAGATTACCGCAACCAGGTTTCCTTTAGCGGTATAGCGATACGCATTTGTCTTGTCTTTTTCAATTTCAATACATGGTTCGGCTACTCCTGGTGAATAGGCTAGTGATAAGTCTCTTTGGGTGGCGTACTTTTTAGTTGGTACAACCTTGATCTTTCCAGGGTTAGGTTTGGCATGATATATTAAGGCCTCTCTACGTTTGCTCTCCTTACTCATTGTAGTTGGTTTTGAACCTACAAAGGTACAATGTTAGTAGCAAATGCGAAATTCTATGGGCCTATTCTTTTAAGAATCCTATATTTCGTTTTAATCCGCTAAACTTCGTGCGTTTTACGGCAGACTTCTTAAACACTTTATGAAATGTTTCTTGGGTCAATTCTTCCCAATCTAATCGAGTCATGGTTAACAACTCTGGATGCGGATTAAATAATGGTTCTTTGTGGGATTTTGAAAACCGATTCCATGGGCAAACGTCCTGACAAATATCACAACCAAACATCCAGTCGTTGAATTTCCCTTTAAATTCACTTGGAATGTTGTCTTTTAGTTCAATGGTAAAATAGGAGATACATTTACTTCCATCTACTACATATGGTTCGACTATTGCTTGGGTGGGGCAAGCGTCGATGCATGCCGTACAGGTGCCACAATGATCGGTCGTAGGTGCGTCGTAAACGAGGTCTAAATCAACTATTAATTCGGCAATAAAATAGAATGACCCTACCTGCTGGGTAATTAAAT
>CAZAPO010000305.1:0-4211 GCA_964487005.1 uncultured Flavobacteriaceae bacterium | reverse complement strand
GTATATGTCAATGAAATAGAAGTATATAGACCCTTTTTAATTAGGTCAGGACAGCAAGAAGGATTGAGTTTTGTCAATACCGATTTGGTTCAGAATGTAGATTTTTCGGCCGGAGGATTTCAATCTAAATTCGGCGATAAGCTATCCTCGGTTCTCGATATTACGTACAAGAATCCTGTTAAATATGGTGTTTCTGCAGATTTAAGTCTACTTGGAGGGAGCGTCGCAGTAGAAACGGTTTCGCAGGATTCAAAATTTTCTAGTGTCACAGGAATAAGATATAGAGATAATAGCTTGTTGGTTGATGCCAAGGAAACACAAACAAATTACGACCCGACTTTTGCAGATATCCAAAGTTATTTAACCTATAGATTTAGTGACAGATTCCACTTAAGTTTTTTAGGTAATGCTTCAATTAATGAATATAATTATGAGCCGCAAACCAGGCAAACAAACTTCGGAACTTTAACAGATCCTTTGGCATTATTAGTATTCTACCAAGGGCAGGAAAAAGACAAGTACCAAACATACTTTGGTGCATTGAAGGCTAATTATTTTGTAAATGACGAGCTTACCTTAAAATTAATAGCTTCCACCTATCATACAACCGAAGAAGAATATTTTGATATCCTTGCACAATACAGATTAGGTGAAGTAAACAGTAATATTGGTGAAGAATCACTAGGTGAAGTAGAATTTAGTGAAGGAATAGGTAGCCAACTAAATCATGCCAGAAATGATTTAGACGCTTTAATAACAAATATTGAACATAGAGGAAGTTATACCATTGCAGATGATTTGTTAGAATGGTCAATAAAATATACAAAAGAAGATATAAGAGATCGAATTGTAGAATGGGAGGTTATAGACTCGGCAGGATTTTCAATTAACCCACCAGATATTGATGCTTTTAATGAGCAACCTTATGAAGCATATCAAGGCCCTCTAGTACCATTTCAAAATATACGAGCCACAAATAACACCAAGATTGATAGAATTCAAGCATTTGCACAATATAGTAAACGTGCTGATTTAGGGACTAATGAGGTTTTCTTTAATGTAGGCCTGAGAATGCATAATTGGAATGTTAAGGGAGACGGCATCATAAGCAACAATCAAATAGTTATCAGTCCAAGGGCACAGTTTGCCATTAAACCAAATTGGGAAAGAGATGTACTATTTAGATTAAGTGGTGGACTTTATTACCAACCGCCTTTTTATAGAGAATTAAGAGATAGAAATGGTGCTGTAAATGCAAATGTTAAAGCTCAAAAATCTATTCATGTGGTTTTGGGTAATGAATATAGCTTCGAGATGTGGGAGCGACCTTTCAAGTTAATATCAGAGGCCTATTACAAGAATATGAACGATGTTAACCCCTACACCATCGACAATGTAAGAATTAGATATACAGCCGATAATATTGCTAAGGCCTATGCCTATGGTTTAGATGTGAGGCTCAATGGAGAATTTGTACCTGGAACTGAATCTTGGTTTAGCTTAGGATATCTTAAAACTGAAGAGAACATAAACAACCGTGGTTATATTTCTAGACCAACAGACCAGCGCTTAAAGTTTGGAATTTTGTTCCAAGACTATGTACCAAATATTCCTGATTTAAAAATGTATTTAAATCTGGTTTACAACACTGGTGTCCCAGGTGGATCGCCAAGTTACGCCGATAAATATAACTATCAATCGAGGCTTCCAGATTACAAAAGAGCCGATATTGGAATTTCTTATGTTTTAGTTGATAGTGACAAAACTTACAACACTGGCTGGAAGAAAAAATTTAAAGAACTTACACTCGGCTTTGAAATCTTTAATATGTTTAACGTCCAGAATTCTATAACAAATACTTGGGTTCGCGATGTTTATTCAAAACGCCAATATGCCATCCCTAATTATTTAACACCACGGGTTTTTAATGTAAGAGTTGGAATGAAATTTTAGTTACAGAAACCAAAAAATGGCCAACTGGAAAAAAATTGTTTAAATTAGAACTGTTGCTGTAACAAGACTTTGTAAATAGCATCCTTATTTTTAAACAACATTGTGATACTCAAAAAGATATACTGGGTAATTTTTGCTTTTTTGGCTATTGGTATTGGCCTTTACCCAATAATTTACCTAATTGCTGATATGAAAAGTAATGGTTTATTGGGCTCTAAAAGTGAAGAGCTCTTAGCTTCTACTTTATACAATATTGGTTTTTATACACACATTTATTTTGGAGGACTGGCCTTATTAACCGGTTGGTCTCAATTTTCAAAGAAATGGAGGATCAAGTTTTTAAAAACACACAGAGCCTTAGGTAAAATCTATGTCATTAGCGTTTTATTTAGTGGTCTAGCTGGATTATATATTGCGTTTCATGCCAATGGAGGACTCCCAGCCAAATTAGGATTTGGAATTCTTGCAGTTTTATGGTTGTACACTACTAGCTTGGCATATAACAATATAAAAAACAAAAATATTACCGCGCATCAACGCTGGATGATTAGAAGTTATGCCCTTTGTTTTGCGGCAGTTACTTTAAGATTATGGCTGCCAACCTTACCTGGATTATTAGGAATAGGTTTCGATGAGGCCTATGTTATTATCTCATGGCTTTGCTGGGTGCCAAACATCATGGTTGCCGAAATAATTATTAGAAAGACAGGCTTGCATCTTGCTTGATAAGTTCTTTCAATGTTGCAATCACATAATCAATCTCTTCTTTAGTATTATAGATTCCAAAAGAAAATCTCAGTGATGGTTTGCTCATTTCAACTTCATCCAATATTTCATTGAGCACGTGAGAACCTCCAGTAGCACCACTTTGGCAAGCGCTTCCTTTAGAACATGCAATACCTTTAAGATCTAACTGAAATAACAACAACGCCGCCTTTTCTTGTGAGACTGGTAAACGCATATTTACCAGCGTATAGGTACTATCTGTTAGACTACCTGAACATCCATTAAATTGTACCCCTGGTAATTCTTGTCTTACCATATCTACAAAATACGCTTTAAGCTCGTTAATCATTGAACTTTCATTTAAAAGCTTATCATAGGCCAGCTGCAAAGATGCTCCCAATCCTACAATGTTATGAACACTTTCAGTCCCTGCCCTATATCCACGTTCTTGCTCACCACCAAATATTAAGGGCTTGATACCCGAATTTTTTCTTACAAAACAAAATCCAACACCCTTTGGTCCGTGAAACTTATGCGCACTAGCAGCAAAAAAATCTATTGGTACTTCCTGAAGATCTAAAGTGTAATGTCCTATAGATTGTACCATGTCACTATGAAATAAGGCATCAAATTGCTTACATAACAAAGCAACTCTTTTAATATCAAGTAAGTTACCAATTTCGTTATTGACATGCATTAGACTAACCAATACATCAACATGAGCATTTAGCAATGCTTCTAAATGGTCATAATCAACCCTACCTAAATCATCAAGTTTAATAAAATGAATGTTTATGCCATACTCTTCCTGTAACTGTTCGGCAGTATGCAAGACCGCATGATGCTCAACTTTTGTAGTGATAATGTTCTTAACACCCAAATCTCTAACAGCGCTTCTTAAGGCCAAATTGTCGGCTTCAGTACCACCAGAAGTGAACACAATTTCACCTGCACTAACATTAAAATGATTGGCAATTTGTTTTCTAACTTCTTCAACTAAAGATTTAGATGATCTTCCAAAACTATGTGTAGATGAGGCATTTCCATAATTATTCTTCATGACAAGAGTCATTTGTTCAATTACCTCATCACGAATTTGGGTGGTGGCTGCATTATCAAAATAAACCTGCTTCATCTTACCTGAGTTAGTTCACAAAAATACTTGAAATAAAATTATTTTCAATATGATTCGTTTTAATTTACAATTGCTTTATTTTTGCTTCAAAACACATACAAATGCGCAAGCTACTTTTCTTATTAGCTATTTCAATTTTTTTGTTTAACTCCTGTGATGATGGTGAGGTAATTGATATCAATCTTGATTTCGATGAAGAATTGCAGCTTTGTTCTAGCAACTTGAATTATGTGGTTTACACAACAAAGGATGACCCTTATGAATCGCTCACCTTACTTTTTCCAGTTAATGACATCAATAATTTAATTTTTGACCCAGTAGATAATCCTCATACAGGCACATTAACCATCAATGGATCAAGTATTAGATTTAATTATAGAACGTATGATGGTGATCC
>CAZAPO010000304.1:0-6750 GCA_964487005.1 uncultured Flavobacteriaceae bacterium | reverse complement strand
TCACAAATATAGTGACCGTTTTGGCAATATACAACTAACTCACTCTTAATGAATTCATAAACTTGCTTTGCTTCGCTATCTGGAAACAACAAATGCACATTAGCACCTGCATCTAAAGTGAAGCATAAATGCAGTCCAGTTTGTGCTCTAAACTTCCAAATTTTATTAATTATTTTAAGTGTGTTAGGTTTCATTAAAACAAAGTATGGCTCACTCGTCATCATCATTGCATGCAATGTCAAGGCCTCACTCTCAACAATATTGATAAAAGCCTTTAAATCACCTTCTTTGAACACTCTTTTTAGTTTCGATAGATTTTGATGTGCTTGATCAAACCGTTGTTCAGCAAAAGGGTGATCGTGCATCAATTTGTGTCCAATAGTACTACTCACTTGCTTTTCACCCTTATCTACCAATAAAATGGTATCATGATAGTCTTTAAAACATTCATGAACTTGGTATGCATATTTTAAACCAAAAAGGTCTGAACTCCCCTCAATCTCTTTGTGCTGACCCCATACTACTAGATCACCCTCTAAACTTCTGCATGCGCTTCCAGATCCTAAACGTGCTAAGAATGACGCCTTATTTAAAAAATGTTCGTCACTAATATCATTATTTATTGCCCTTTCTATGCTCATTAAACAAAGTGCCAATGCACTCATTCCAGAGGCAGAAGATGCAATTCCTGAACTATGTGGAAAGCTATTTGAAGTTGTTATGGTAAAATGAAATTCTTTTAAAAAAGAAAGGTAGGGTTCAATTCGATTAAAAAACGTCTCAATCTTAGGTTTAAAATCATCTTTCTGCTCGCCTTCTAAGAATACATCGAATGAAAACTCGTCATTTTTTTCCTTTTTCTCAAAATTTAAAGTAGTGGTCGTTCTACAGGTATCTAGGGTGAAACTTATGGATGGATTTGCCGGAATTTGATGGTCTTTTTTACCCCAATATTTGACTAAAGCAATATTACTTGGTGACGACCAAGTGAAACTGCCTTTATCTATCAATTTTAACGCTGGCTTTTTAATGAATTCCTGTACTATCATTTATGAGTTTTCTGCCGACAAAGATACGAGTTTCATCATTGTATTATAATTTCTTGTCGTCGCTATTGTATTAAATTTTCGTTCAAAAAATTTCATATCAAACTTTGCCTTACCTGCACCTAGAGCAAAGTGAGCATAAATACAATCATTTATTATATAGTACTCTTCATTTGGATACTGTTTTTTCGAGGCTTCTTCAATTAGTACATTCGATGGAATATCATGTAAAATTGTAAAATAGCTTTTCAGTTTCTTAGGCTCATCAAAAGGGCAATCGTCTATAATTTTCTTGAGCTGCTTCGGTGTTTTAACGATAATATCAACCTCAAATCCAAAATGGTTTTTGATGGTCTCTTGGATATGGCTTTCAAGTCTAACAATTGATTTCCCCGTTGCATTAAATAAGACATTCCCTGTTTGGATATAAGTTCTAACATCATCAAGCCCAGCAACAGACAATATAGACCGTAATTCTACCATTGGGATTTTTTTCTGACCAGAAACATTTATTCCCCGAAGTAGTGCAATATAGCTCATTAAAATACCTTGATTGGAAGTGTAGATTTTCGTTCTACAATATCTGTTTTAATCACCTTGGTTTTAAAGTCTCGCTCAACGGTTGGATTTTCTAGGCGTTCAATAAGCATCTCGGCCGCTGTAGTTCCCATTATTTCTCCATGTTGGCTTACTGTCGTTAATTTTGGATATGAATGTCTTGCTAATACTCCATTGGTGAATCCAATTGCCGAAAAATCTTCTGGTATTTTCTTTCCTTGTTTCAAGACTATTTTCATTGCAGCTAATGCCATGCCTTCATTAGTAGCAATTAATCCATCTGTTTTACCATTTTCCAGTAAAGGCATTAATATTTTTTCATAAGCACTGTAATGATCTTCTTGTGTATTAACAATTAAGGATTCGTCAATATTCAAGTTTAAATCGTTTATTCCTTTAATATATCCTTTGTAAAGATCTTGGCTCAACTTTCGATGTGAAATTGATGATGCAAAGGCAATGTTCTTACAACCGCTATCGTGTAATCTTTGTACTGCCTTTTGTCCTGCATCTATATTATTAGTTATCACTTTATCACATTGCACTCCATTAGCAACTCTATCTAACATCACTATTGGTAAATTAAATGCAAGAGTGTTATGAAAGTGTTGGAATTCTTTATTGACTTCTGTTTCTTCTGCTAATGAAATTATAAACCCGTCAACACTACCGTTTGATAACATTTGAAGTGTTTCTACCTCTTTATGATAGGAGTCATTGGTGATACAGATAATAACCTTGTATTTGTTTTTAATAGCAGTTTTTTCGATACCTTTTAATACTTGCGCCAAAAAATAACTTAACATATCAGGAACAAGAATACCAATGGTTCGCGTACGCTGATTCTTTAAACTTAATGCATTAAGATTAGGCTGATAATTAATCTCCTTTGCATAGTCCTGAATCTTCTTTCTGGTGGCTTCACTAATTTCTTCGCTGTCCTTTAAGGCCTTAGAAATTGTTGAGATGGACACGCCAAACTTTTCTGCAATATCTTTAAGCGTTGCTTTCTTCATAGATCTTATTGGTGTGATTGACCTTTGTAATTTACAATTTTTAATTATTTTTTGAAATAGCTTTTGCTGCAATATATGCCCCAGTCCAAGCATTTTGAAAATTAAATCCTCCTGTTATTGCATCAATATTGAGCACCTCTCCAGCAAAGTAAAGGTTTTTAAAAAGTTTACTCTCAAAAGTTTTAAAATTTATTTCTTTTAAATCTACGCCTCCAGCAGTTACAAATTCTTCTTTAAATGTACTTTTCCCTACAACGGTAAACCTTGCGCATGCTAATTGTCCAGCCAGTGTGTCAATTTGCTCTTTCTTCACATCTGCCCATCTCATTTCTAATCCAACGCCTGAAGCATGTACTAGCTTTTTCCATAACCGTTTTGGCACATTGAATTGAACCGTATTCATCACAATTTTTCTTGCGTTATGTTCCTTCACATCCTTTAAAATTGAAAAACAATCAAGTTGTGTATATGCTGTAAAATTGACTTCAATTTCAAAATTGTATTGTCTATCGGCTAGTAGTTTTGCTCCAAATGCCGAGAGTTTTAAAATTGCTGGTCCGCTTAATCCCACATGTGTAATTAATAATGGCCCAGAACTTTCAAGATTTGAATCTACAACTTTTACTACCACCTGCTTAAGAGATACTCCAGGGATATCCTTTATTCTATCATCATTAACGTTAAAGGTAAATAAGGAAGGAACTGGAGGGATTATTGAATGCCCAAGTTCTTTTAAAATATTCCATATTTTTAAGTTACTCCCAGTTGTCACCATAAGAGTTTCTGCAGTAAAGGATTCATGATTTGTGTGCACTTTCCATATATTATCTTCTTGATAAATGCCCTTCACTGAATGATTTCTAAGTACAGAAACTTTATATTTATCTGCTTCATGTATAAAGCAATCTATAATTGTTTGTGAGGTATTAGATTCTGGAAACATCCTTCCATCTTCCTCTATTTTTAATGATATTCCTCTTTCCTCAAACCATGCAATGGTATCTCCTGTCATAAAGGTGTGAAACGGCCCTAATAATTCTTTACTTCCTCTGGGATAATTGGTGATCAATTCTCTAGGGTCAAACTCTGCATGCGTCACATTACATCTTCCCCCACCTGATACTTTAACCTTGGTTAGAACATCCTTACCTCTTTCAAGGATAGCAATTTTTAAATCTGGCTTTAACTGAGCCAAATTGATAGCCGCAAAAAAACCTGCGGCTCCGCCTCCAATAATTATGACATTAAATCGTTGCATATAATTAAAACCGTAAATTTAGCATTAATTAATTCAACTACTATTGAAAAAAATACTCGCTGTTTTAACTATTCTATTAAGTTGTGATACTGGTGAACTCGATATTGTGGCAGATATCCCTGTATTGTTAAACGAGGTATCTGGAATTGAACAATCACCTAATTCTGAAAGTATTTGGATGATTAATGACAGTGGTAACAAACCTCAGCTATTTCTGGTAAATTTAGAAGGTACAATTGAAGGTGTAATAGATATTAATGCAAAAAATAGAGATTGGGAGGATTTAACACTTGATTTAGAAGGAAATCTATACATAGGTAATTTTGGCAATAATGGAAATGCGAGTAAGAAGCTTTCTATTTTAAAAATCCCAAAAGAAGAACTAGTATTAGGAAAAACTATTACCCCAAAAAAAATCAAGTTTAAGTATGCCGATCAAAATAAATTCCCTCCAAAAAAAAAGAATCGGTACTTTGATTGTGAAGCATTCATTCATTTTCAAGATAATCTGTATTTATTTACTAAAAGCAGGGTAAACAATGACTTTGGCCGAACTAATGTTTATAAAATTCCTGCGATTGCTGGCGAGTATGAAGCTGAACTTGTAGGTTCTTTTAAAACTTGTGATGATCTGCCTTGTTGGATAACCGCGGCAGATATAAGTGAAAATGGAAATATGCTAGCATTACTTACTTTGGACGCCGTTTGGACTTTTACTGAATTTGAAAATGACGATTTTTTCTCTGGAAAAAAAACCCGGCATGACCTAGAGCATAGATCACAAAAAGAAAGTTTGTGTTTTAAAGATAGTGGCACCGTCTATATTGCCGACGAATATGCAGCGGGAACTGGAGGAAATCTCTATGAATTTAAACTACAAAAGAATTAGAAGCCAAATCCTAAGCGAAAAGACAATCGCAATCCATCATCAGAATTAAATGCTGAGATATTTCCGGTTATCATATTGGCTCCATTAAAGAAAACGCCCCCTCCAATTGAATTGTTCCAACGATTAGAATCGTCTCCTTCTATCCATACACGTCCATAATCAACACCACCATATACTCCTATATTAAGCGGAAGCACGCCTGTTTTTAACTTACGTAAGTTCCACCTAATATCGGTTGATTGGTAAAAGGAGTTCTTGCCTGTAAATCGTTGGTTTCTGTACCCTCGCAATCCATCATTGGCTCCAATACTCGCGCCTTGATAAAACTCAAAATTATCTCCAAAATTAAAATGCCCCTTCAGTTTAGTGGCTAATACTAATTGGCCTTCGGGTTCTAGTTTGTAATCAAATGCAATTGAGGGAACCAAATAAGCAAAACTATTAGATGATTCGAGCTGCGATTTATAACCACCTCTTAAATCAAACTCCATTCCCAGCGTTGGAAATGCATCATTGTCTCTATTCTCATACGTATAAGAACCTTCAAAACCAAGAAAAGATTTCTCATTATCTTCACCAGTCAGATCGTAATAATCATTAATAAACCTATTCTCCGTCTCCTCTACTTCAATCGCTTCATAAGCTAACTGAAGCTTTACTTGACTTCCTAGATCTCCTTTCCATATTAATGATGGTGCAATTGTTATTGTTTGCATTTTTACACGATTATAATCTAGATCAAATAGATCTTCATCATCTGCATTCGGATTGCTTGTCTCATTACCAAACCCGAAGAAATTGATACTATAGTTAGGGCTGGTAAAGGTGGCTTCCATTCCAAGATTCCATTGATCAAAAATATTAGCAAACTCTCCTAGGTAGTTTAACTCAAAACCATTTGTTGCAAAATAATAAGCTCCTGAAAACACATGTTGAGATGTAAATGGATTTCTCTCAAAACCGTAAGCTGAATATGTATTTACAAAACCAATTTTAAACCCATCATCGGGGTTGGCTCCTATAGACGGGATTAATTGATTAGCATTAAATTTTGGCTTTTTATGGTTGTATACATTTGTTTCATAATCATCGGTAAGTTTTCGAGATCCCTTGTTAGTCACAAATGTACTTTGCTTTGATTTGTAGTCATAAACTTTGATTTTGTTTCCATTTTCAATGTTGTACGTATCATTGTTCTGACCTCCTACAATTCTCACTTTTATTAAATTACTTCCAGTTCCAGAAACTTTAAACACATCTTTATCGTCGAGGCCATAAATCCAAATCTCTTTAGTCTCGAGACTTGAATACTCTCTTTGATGAAATACTTCGCCTTTTTCACCTTGTTGAATTCTATAGCCAGTAATTCTGGTCGTTCTTGGTAGACGTTCAATATCAAACCAATCATCTTTATCGGTTCCTTTAATAATGGCATACTTATTAATTACTTCGTAATAATTGTTTGAAATCTTCTGAAGATTTGCTCTTCTTCCTTTTAGCTTCCTCTTAATTTCTTCAACTGTTTCACCTCTTACTTCTTCAGGAAAATAAGTAAAGGCTTCATTTATTACATCATCGGTCAAATTTGTTACAATGTGTGCTACTTGTTTATTCCAATCAACGCGACCTGATTGTTTAATTAAAGCCATATCTAAAGGATACGGTTCTAGATTGAACCACTTAGGGCTTTTTAATTCCTCTTCATAAGATTGCATTAATCGTAATGCAGGCACTACAGATGTGGCAAAGCCTAAAATTCTACCGTCGGACATTATAGAAAATGCTTGATCTCTATCTCTAGGCATTGGTCTATAGACTTTTTTATCACCCTCTTTAAATTCTGCCCATCTCCATTGATCTTCATGTCTATCCCAATCTCCAATTAACATATCAAACAATCTTGCTCTTATATAAGCAGCTTCGTCAACAATATTATCTTCATCTTCTCGTAATTCTCTTAACATGTCATGGGTACTAATGAGT
>CAZAPO010000303.1:0-5479 GCA_964487005.1 uncultured Flavobacteriaceae bacterium | reverse complement strand
AACTTTTGATCTAGATATATAATATGCTTGGTTTAAAACTCCCAACCGACCCTCGTTGGGTGAACATTGTAGAAAAAAATATAGAAGAAATTCTAACAGATCACGCCTTTTGTGAACAAAAGGCAACAAGCACGGCCATTTCATTAATAGTTAGTTTTCCGGAGTATACTGATCTTGTCCAGGAAATGATAGAACTAGTGAAAGAAGAAATGAGCCATTTTAAAATGGTGCATGATCTTATCTTAGAGCGTGGTTGGACACTAGGAAGAGATAGGAAAGATGAATATGTGGTGCAATTGGTAAAATTCTTCCCAAAAGGGGGTAGCCGAACTACACAATTAGTTCATAGGTTACTATATGCCGCACTAATTGAAGCCAGGAGTTGTGAGCGTTTCAGATTGTTATCAGAGGAGTTAGAAGACAGGAAACTTGCTAAATTTTATCGAAAACTTATGATTAGCGAAGCAAACCATTATACCATGTTTTTGGGCTATGCACGCAAATACGGCGACAGAAAGGAAGTTGATAAGAAATGGGAAGAACTATTGATTTATGAAGCAGAAATTATTAGAAATCTAGGCACCAAAGAAACTGTACATGGCTAAATGGTATTGCTAGATACCGTTTTGTAATACATGCTTTTAATAATTCCATCAGAAAGTCCAATTTTTGGCACATAAATGTGCTTAGCTTTGCTCCATTTCATGGCAGACAAATAAATTCTTGTAGCCGGAATGATGACATCTGCCCTATCTTGATTGAGATCTAATTCACTTATTCGTTGCTCATACGAGTACGATTGAAGCTTATGGTAATAAGAGCTTAGATAAAAATAGGTTAATGGTTTACCCATTGCTTTTCCTGAAATCTTAAATATTTTATTGATATTTCCACCAGAACCAATTACATCTACTTTCTCGTAATTTTTGGTTTGCTCTTTAATCCACAATTCTAGCTTGTTCCAGGTAGACGCAGATACAATATTATTCAACAAACGTACAGTTCCAATTTTAAAGGACTTTGAAGCCATTTTTGTACCATTATGGATAAATGAAAACTCAGTACTTCCGCCTCCAACATCAACATAAAGGTAATTTCTATCTTTATTTATGTACTCATTAATGTCGGTTGCCGCAATAATGGTGGCTTCTTCATTGCCATCAATGATGTCTATCTGAATATTTGTGGCTTCATAAATTTCATGCGCGAGATCACTTCCGTTTAGTGCTTCCCTCATTGCTGAAGTTGCACAGGCCTTATAGCGTTCTACATGATGCGTTTTCATTAACAACTTAAAAGCTAGAATAGTATCCTTCAACCTATTGGCATTTTCGGACGAAATCTCTTTATTTAAAAAAACATCAGCCCCCAACCTTATTGGTACTCTTACAAGAGAGTTTTTCTTGAATCTGGTGGGTTTTCCATCTTCTTCGAGAACAATAGAAATTAATAATCTAACAGCATTCGATCCTATATCAATGGCCCCAAATTTTTTGATTGAAAGCATGCTGTGATGCATAATTTATTTGTAGTGAATAATCACTTAAAGATAAAGATTACATTCTAATAGCTACAGCTATAAGTAGAATTAAATTCAATGCTACTTGAGATCTCTTGGGAAAATAGTTAATTGTGTAACACCCTGTTTTAAGTCTGACCAAGACTTTATATTAAACGCAAGCATAAATAGTCCAGAGGTTGGAACATTATCAATGTAATCAGATCCGTAAGAATTAGCGATTGAGGTGAATGCATGATTGTGACCAAATATCATAATACGGTCTAAATTATCATCTAAACTCTTAATAAAACTAACAACATTGCTACCTCCAAAATCGTAAAGACTATCAATTATTTCTATTTTTTGAGGCTCAATTTCCAATTTTCCTACAAAAATATCGCAGGTTTTTCTGGCGCGAGTTGCCGGGCTTGAAAAAATTTTCTGAGGCTTAAAATCGTGCTTTAAAAATGCCGTCGAAACCAAGTTCGCATCACTAATACCGCGCGATTTAAGAGGTCGTTTTACATCAGGAAGATCATATTCCCATGATGATTTAGCATGACGTACAAATGTGATTAACTTCATAATTTATCGTTTAAATGCATATTTTATCGATGAAATGTTGTTTTTCTCGATTTTAACACTTATTTTGGCACCAGTTAAATTATGAAAAAATGACCAATCGACTAAATACTGATTTTGTCGCTTAAAAGTAATTAGATTTCTCTTTAACGAGTATTTGGGTTATTTAACATTAATATTTGCCCACGAAACATCTGATATGTTGTTTTGTTAGTGAAATTTAGAAAGAATGACCCCAAATCTAATTCAACCTTTTAATCCATTTGCACTTTTTAGTGCGCTTCCCTCACATTTTAATAGAATTAGTTCATTACAACTTATGTTGTATGCGATTTTTTGGGTTTTATTAATCAAATAAAATTAAGAATCGTTTAGCGATAAGCGATGAGTTTTAGTTAATCATTATTTACGACTATGAAAACAACTACTACATTTGTAATTTTAGTTTGTTTCAATGTATTGTTTGCTTTTGGCCAACAGAAGCAGGACCAAAAATTAGGTGACAATGACTTACAGCAAGTAAGTAGAGAGTCTGACGACTGGCCCACAGATACGCGTACGCGACAAGAAATTGCGTCGTTTGAAGCAGAGCTACGAAAGAGAGCTTTAAAGTACAAAAACCAGCAAATGCAATCGATGAGATCTGCAGCTGCTGCTCCAAGTCCAGTAGGAACCTGTAATGTTATTACCTGTGGTAGCTTTACTGCAGATGATGTTACATTTAACAATAACTGGGGAGGTAGCAAAATTGCACCCGATGGAAGTACTTATGGTGCCAACGTCACTTATGACTGTTGGAACGATAATGGAACGGTTGACTACTCTGAAGGTCAATACATCTCATATTCCAACAGCGATGCCAATGTAGATACTCCTGCAATTATTAGCCCTTCACCAGATGGTGGAGGATTTGCCATTTTCTCATACCAAAATGAAAGCATTTACCAGGATTTATCAGTAATTCCAAATACGAAATACACTGTATGTTTTGAAATTGCTGTAATTCCAAGGTATAGTAATCGTAGTGGAAATATTTTGGAGTTTGATCCAGAATTAAAATTTGGTATTGGTTCAGGAGGAGTTCAAATATCAGATCCATTACATTATACAGATGCTAACTTAAATATCCATCCAATTGGAGATTTCCCTACGTCATTATCAGACGCTACAACGGGCCCAAACCAAAATCCAGGTGGTTGGACAGAAATCGATCCATACTGGGAGACGGTTTGTATTACTTTTCAAACAGATAACACTGGAATAGTAAATGTTTTTTACCAAACTGGAAATCCGGGAAGATCAGTTGTATTAATTGATGGTCTTAGATTAAGTTTACAAGGATATGCTGAACCACCAAAGTTTTCAACTGATGCTGGTGCATCACAACATAAGTCAGTTATTTTCTGTGAAGCAGAAAAGACAGATTTAAACGATTATATAATTAATGATGGTCCAGCAAATTCAGTATTAACATGGAGTACAAATGTAGATCCATTAGTGACATCAGATCATTTAACTGATACTTCGGTTACACCTCCAGGTACCTATTATGCGTTTTATTATAACAGCGTAGATAATTGTGCTTCACCGGCGGTACAATTAGATTTACTAGTTTCAGATTTTAATGCTCAAATTACATCTAAAACAGATTCTGACTGTCCTAACATGACTGGTTCTATTATAGCAAACGGTCTGGCGGGAGAAGCCCCATATATGTATTCTATTGATGGTGGTAACAACTATCAAAATGATGGTGAATTTGCCAACCTTGCAGTAGGTAACTACACGATTACCGTTAAAGATGCTAATGATTGTATCGTTGAAGTTAGTACAATCATAAGTTCAATAGATAAAGAAATTCCAACAATTATAGCTCCAGCAGATTATAGCCTAGAAGGTTGTGATGAAGGAGATATAAGTGATTTACCATATAGCGATGTAGAAGTTGAAATCACCTTACTGCAATTGCAAAACGCCTTAGGTGGCGGTGGTGACGCTTCTGATGATATCGATATTGATACTATTACCTATATAGATGAAGTAACAGCGAATAGTTGTGGTGCCGAAATCACCAGAACATTTACAATTACAGATATCTGTGGAAATACAGCTTCGGCAGAACAAATAATTACTGTAGAAGATACAACAGCTCCTACCTTTGTAGAAGCACTACCTGCAGATGCTACGGTAGAATGTGATGAAGTTCCTGTTGCTCCTACCCTAACAGCTACAGATAGTTGTGGTAATGCAAATGTTACTTATAATGAAGTTAGAAATGATGGTGACTGTGATTATAACTATACACTAGTTAGAACATGGACTGCTACAGATGCATGTGGTCTCGTTACAGAACACGTACAAACACTAACTGTTCAAGATACTGAAGGGCCTGCCTTTGTAGAAGCACTACCTGCTGATGCTACAGTAGAGTGTGATGAAGTTCCTGATGCTGTAAAACTAACAGCTACAGATAATTGTAGTGATGCAACAGTAACTTACAATGAGGTAAGAATAGATGGAAATTGTCTTTACAATTATACCCTAGAAAGAACATGGACAGCTACTGATAAGTGTGGAAATGAGACTACTCATGTACAAACGATCACTGTTCAAGATACAAATGATCCTAAATTTATTGGAGAACTACCAGCAAGTATTACTGTAGAATGTGATAATGTACCAAAACAAAATTCAATTTTAGCGATTGATAACTGTGGAAGTGCTGTTGTAACTTTTAATGAAGTAAGAACTGATGGTGATTGCCCATATAACTATACACTAGAAAGAACTTGGACAGCTACTGATGAGTGTGGTAACAAAAATGTATACACTCAAATAGTCAATGTTCAAGATACAACTGCTCCTGAATTTGTGGAGGCATTACCAGTAGATGAAACATATGAATGTGATCAAGATATTCCAGATCCAGTTGTATTAACGGCTACTGATAACTGTGGTGATGCAGAGGTTGTTTTCAAAGAGGAAAGAGTTGATGGTGACTGTCCATATAATTACGAATTAGTAAGAACTTGGACAGCTACTGATGAGTGTAGCAACAAGACTACACACGTTCAAACCATCACCGTTCAAGATACTACAGCGCCTACCTTTGTAGAAGCACTACCTGCTGATGCTACGGTAGAGTGTGATGCAGTACCTACTGCCGAAACACTTACAGCTACTGATAACTGTGGTGATGCTACAGTAACTTATAATGAAGTAAGAACTGATGGTGATTGTCCTTCTAACTATACACTAGAAAGAACTTGGACAGCTACTGATGAGTGTGGTAACGAAACAGCACACACACAAACTATCACGGTTCAAGATACTACAGCGCCTACCTTTGTAGAAGCACTACCTGCTGATGCTACGGTAGAGTGTGATGCAGTACCT
>CAZAPO010000302.1:0-2668 GCA_964487005.1 uncultured Flavobacteriaceae bacterium | reverse complement strand
CATTGCACCTGCTTTGGCTTTTACCTTTCCACCAATACCCACCTTCAGTGCTTCTTCAATTAATTCTGGGCCAGGGACAGATGCATAAATCAATGAGGGGTCGTTTTCGTTTTTGAATTCCTCCCTATTCAAAATCTCCTGCAACGTCCATGTAACATCTCCCGCTCCACCGGCAGTGGGATTGTCGCCCATATCACTAATCATATACGGTTGTTCGTTACTCGCTATAGCCCTGTCTAGACATTCATCTAACGAGGCCACGGGTGCAACAAATTCAAAATCATCTCTGGCATCCCAAAAACCCTTCGCAAGAGATTCGGCAGCATCGGTGACTTGTGTTTTATCATCTCCGGTAACCATCACAACGGCATGATTTCTAGGTTCATCAGCCCAAGCATAACCAACCCAAATAGCTGCATCAATTACTCCATCTTGTTTAGTAACAGGATCAACTTGCGCATACAAACTTTTACCAGGTTCAATTCGAGTGCTTGTTTTTTCTCCCGGCAGTAAAATTGGAACAGGGATCCAGGCTTTGTAAGGGGGTTTTCCTTTACCACTTGCCAAGCGATCTATTAAATTATCAACAGCACGCTGTTTAGATTCCATTGCATCTTCATGTGGGGCCAATCTGTAGCATGTAATAAGATCGGTGTTTTGGGCTAAACGTTGCGATACGTTCCCATGAAGATCCATACATGTAGAAATCATGGTTTCTGGCCCGACAACCTCCCTTATTCTAATAATTAAATCCCCTTCAGGATCATCAATTCCTTCAACACTCATAGCACCATGGATGTCAAAAAACAGACCGTCATAAGGCAAGTTTTCCTTTAGCCGGTTTAAAGTTTGCGATACCAAAGATTCGTAGGCTTCTTTTGTGACAATGCCGCCAGGTAATGAATGCCCCTTTAAAGTAGGAAACCAATTGGCCTTTTTGTAATAGGTTGAATCTGAAAAGAAAGGGTATAACGAAAACACATCGGTTCCAGTTCTAGCATGAAAAGCAGGCTCATGCGTTTTAGCTGGTGAAAAGGTGCTGGACTCAATAGCAATACCAGCAATGGCAATTCTGGGTAATTGTTGTTCCTGATTACTACATGATAAACATAAAGAAATGAAAAGGAGTAAAAGAATTCGTTTAAGATGGTTCATTAAGATGGTTTTAAATATGAAAATGAAATATAGAATTTCAAAATACAAAAATTAAAAAAGAGTATCTTTAAGAATCTAAGACATTAACTAATTTCAACCAACCAACAAAATGAGAAAAGGAGTCCTTTTAGCCATTTTTTTTGTGGCAACAATCATACCGTCGTTAGCTCAAAAAAAACTATCAAAGAAAAAAATTAACCAACTTAAAGAAGAGGTGGCACAAATAGTTGAAGCCAATCATAAACAATCACAAGTTATGGTAGACAAGATCTTTAGTTTTGCCGAACTGGGATTTCAAGAGATAGAATCGTCTAAATACTTAACAGGGATATTGGAAGAAAATGGTTTTGAAATTGAACATTCGGTTTCTGGAATACCAACCGCCTGGTTTGCCCGATGGAGCAATGGCGATGGACCAGTAATAGCTTTAGGAAGTGACGTAGATTGTATACCAAAAGCATCTCAATTTCCAGGTGTGGCCTACCATAAACCAATGGTAGAAGGTGCACCAGGTCATGGTGAAGGACACAATGCAGGCATTCCGTTAAATATTACCGCTGCCCTGGCTGTTAAGCAAATAATGGAGCGCGAAAACATCGCTGGTACACTCGTACTTTGGCCTGGGATTGCCGAAGAACTTGTTGCTGCAAAAGCATGGTATGCACGTGATGGTATGTTTGACAATATTGATATGTGCATCTTTACACATGTAAGTAATAATATGAGCGTATCTTATGGACAGGCACGAGGCACTGGCTTAATATCTGTAGAATATACGTTTGAAGGCGAAGCTGCCCATTCAGCAGGGGCGCCGTGGCGAGGCCGCAGTGCGCTAGACGCAGCCGAACTAATGAATGTAGCTTGGAACTACAAGCGAGAACATTTACATCCTTTAAAAAGGTCACACTCTATCTTTACTGACGCGGGAGATCAACCAAATGTGGTACCGTCAAAAGCTTCTATTTGGTACTATTTTAGAGATGTAACCTATAAAGGAATTATGGAAATGTATGAGGAAGCTAATGATATTTCTAAAGGTGCGGCATTAATGACAAAAACAAAAGTTAGTTCTCGAATTTTAGGAACCGCATGGCCTAGACATTTTAATAAGACTATTGCAGAAACAATGTACGAGAATATTAAGGTGGTGGGATTACCAGAATGGTCTGAAGCTGATAATACCTTAGCCAAGGCCGTACAAAAAGAAGTTAATTCTTCAAGAAATGACGGATTGAATACTGAGCTTAGCCCTTTAGGACTTCCCGTAAAAAACCCTGTAAGTGGTGGATCAGATGATATTGGAGACGTTTCATGGAAAGTGCCTACTGTAACCCTAAGATTTCCATCAAACATACCTGGTTTGCAAGGACATCATTGGAGTAATGCCATAACTATGGCTACACCCATAGCCCATAAAGGTGTAACTGCAGGTGCAAAGGTAGAAGCAATGACCATCATTGATTTTTTAACAAAGCCAGAACTGGTAAACCAGGCATGGGATTACTTCAACAAT
>CAZAPO010000301.1:0-3390 GCA_964487005.1 uncultured Flavobacteriaceae bacterium | reverse complement strand
CAAGATAAGGCCATACTAAATATGATCGATGACGGTGATATTTCAGCTACTGAAGAATTAACAAAAGCACGCTTAAAAGAAGTACTCATCAAAGTTCAAAAGGAAACAACTGATATATTAGATGAAGATAAAATTGCACGTACAATGCGGCACTAATTTATAACTACTGTCATATCAATTGCATTGCAGAAATTTCGATTGCAAATTGCTGACATTTAAATAACATTATGGAAGAAAAAAAAGTAACACCTAGAGGGGCCTATCCTCACACAAAAAGAGCAGGTGATTTTATTTTTGTATCTGGAACTAGTTCTAGAAAACCAGATAATACTATTGCAGGTGTTGAAATAATCGACGAAATGGGTACTAAAAAATTGGATATAGTTGAACAGACTAGAGAAGTACTTAAAAATATAGAAAGAAACTTGATTAAAGCGGGTGCATCGATGAACGATGTTGTGGATGTTACCTCCTTTTTGGTCAATATGAATGATTTTGCTGGCTACAACAAAGCCTATGCAGAGTTTTTCAATGCAGAAACCGGGCCAGCCAGAACAACAGTTGCCGTACATCAGTTACCGCATCCAGATTTAGTAGTAGAAATTAAAGTAATGGCTTATAAAAAACGCTAATATGAGATTAAGAATACTTCTACTAGCTTTTCTTTTAGGTTCAATTTCTTATGCTCAAAATTGGGACTCAAAAATTGATGATAACCTATTAGCGACTTTACATAAACATAAGGAATTAGTAAGTATTCCTAATCTACCAATTAATGTACCAGAAATGGAACGCAATATGAAGTGGGTAACAGAACAGTATCAACAAGTTGGGTTTACTGTGAAGCAGCTTCCTTCATCAACACTTCCAGTATTATTTGCCGAACGAACCATTGATGAAAATTTAAAAACCATTCTTTTTTATTTCCATTTAGATGGGCAACCGGTCAATCCAAAAGCTTGGGATCAAGAAGATCCGTTTATCCCAGTATTGAAAGCCAAAGAAAATGAACAATGGACCACACTTGATTGGTCATCTTTGGAGCATGACATTAATGATGAATGGCGCATCTTTGCCAGAGCTGCCGCTGATGATAAAGCGCCAATTATTATGATGTTATCGGCATTAGAGCTATTAAAACAACAATCACTTAGTCCCAAATTTAATATTAAAATCATTTTTGATCTAGAAGAAGAATATAGTTCAAATGGTTTTTTATCTACCCTAAAACAATATAAAGAACATTACGCCGCCGATTATATGATCATTATGGATGGACCAGCACACACGAGCAACAAACCTACCCTTACTTTTGGCTGTAGAGGAATTGCTAGCTGTAGTATTACTACCTATGGTGCTAAATTAACACAACATAGTGGTCACTATGGAAACTACGCACCCAATCCAGTGTTTAGATTATCTACACTACTGGCCACAATGAAGGACAATGATGGCCGCGTACTCATTAAAGATTACTACAAAGAGATAAATCTTGATACCGAAACCATTGAAACATTGAATTTAGTGCCATACAATGCTAAAGAACTTAATGCTTCATTAGGAATTCATGTTTCAGAAAAAGTAGGAAAAAATTATCAAGAGTCATTACAATATCCATCTTTGAACATCAGGCAAATTGGAACCTCCTGGAAGGGTGAAAACTTAAAAACTATCATCCCTAAAACTGCAACTGCGCATATTGATGTTCGCTTGGTGGCAGAAACCGATGGAGCGCAACAATTAGAAAAAATTAAAAAACATATTGAAGCCCAAGATTTCTATGTGCTCGACAGAGAACCAACTGATGAAGAACGTATACAATACCCGAAGATTGCTAAGTTTATGGCTTCACCAAGAGTTAATGCTTTTAGAACAGAGATCAATTCAGAATTTGGACAAAAGCTAAAAGACGCAATCAAAAAGGAGTTTAATATAGATCCCATAGTAATAAGAACTATGGGAGGAACTGTTCCAATAATTCCAGCTGTAAATGAATTGAAAATTCCAGCAATTATTGTACCTATGGTAAATATGGATAACAATCAGCATAGCCCAAATGAAAACATCAGAATTGGAAATATTAGAAATGGAATCAAAACTTGCTTGGCAATTTTAACAACCAACTTTTAATGACAATAAAAAACTACATAAATGGTCAATTTGTAAATCCAGTTAGCAATAATTGGTTAGATAATTATTGTCCGGCCAATGGTAAAGTTTATGGTAAAATCCCAAACTCTTCCAAAGAAGATGTTGATATGGCATATAAAAGTGCCAAAAATGCGTTTAAATCGTGGAGCAATACATCCTTTGAAGAACGAAGTAGCATTATGCTTCGAATTGCAACATTAATAGAAGACAAATTAGATGATTTGGCGATAGCAGAAAGTATTGACAATGGCAAACCAATTTGGTTGGCTCAAGCGGTAGATATACCAAGGGCATCTAGTAATTTTCGTTTTTTTGCTAATGCAATTACCCAATTTGCCAGTGAAAGTCATGAAAGTGTGGGTCAAGATGCTATTAACTATACATTGCGACAACCAATTGGAGTTGTAGGTTGTATCTCTCCTTGGAATCTTCCATTGTATTTGTTCACATGGAAAATAGCTCCTGCACTAGCTTCTGGTAACTGTGTAATTGCAAAACCAAGTGAAGTTACTCCAATGACCGCCTATCTATTGGGAGAAATATGCAATGAAGCAGGACTTCCTAAAGGAGTTTTAAATATTGTTCACGGACTAGGTTCAACAACTGGACAAGCCATCGTTGAACATGCAAATATTAAGGCCATTTCATTCACTGGAGGTACGTCCACTGGTGCACATATTGCCAAAACAGCTGCTCCTATGTTCAAGAAATTATCATTAGAACTAGGTGGTAAAAACCCAAATATTATCTTCGCCGATTGCGATTATGAGGAGATGCTAACAACCACAGTGAAGTCTTCATTTGCAAACCAGGGGCAAATCTGCCTTTGTGGAAGTCGTATTTTTGTTCAAGATACCATTTATGAGCAGTTTAAAAGAGATTTTGTTAATCTTGTCTCTAAACAAACCGTTGGTCATCCATCAGACCCAGAAGCGAAAATAGGGGCTTTAGTTTCAAAAGAACATCTCGAAAAAGTATTAGGATATGTTGAAATTGCGAAAAAAGAAGGTGGGAAACTGTTATATGGAGGAAATCAAATAACCGTTAAGGGTTTTGAGAATGGTTATTATATGGAACCTACCATCATAGAAGTTGGTACAAATGAATGTCGAGCCAATCAGGAAGAAATATTTGGACCAATAGTTACCATAATGCCATTTAAAACAGAAGATCAAGTTTTAGAAATGGCCAATAACGTAAAATATGGTCTATCAGCTACTATTTGGACAAACAATTTAA
>CAZAPO010000300.1:0-9525 GCA_964487005.1 uncultured Flavobacteriaceae bacterium | reverse complement strand
GATCCCTACAAGTGATAAACTCATGAATACAACCAAAAAGATGAATAGCCTTTTACTCATCATTCAAAATTAGTATTTTAACATTTACTTGAAGTGGTCTTTAACCTTACATTAACACAAATGTTAAAATTTGTGATCTACTTAAGTTTCTTTAGAATAGTTTGATGAATTTTAGCTACCTGTTTCATGGTGTTTTCCAATTCGTCATTTTTAATGACATAATCTGAAAGCGCAATCTTTTTTGTATCATCCCATTGATTACCCATAATGGCTAAAATCTTGTCACGAGTAGTATTATCACGTTTAATTACCCTATTAATCTTATCTTCCATTGACGCAGTAACAGTAATAATGGCGTCTAATTGTTTGTAGCTACCATTTTCAAATAAAATTGCAGCTTCTTTTAAAACGTAAGGAGCATTTTGCTTTTTAAGCCATCGTTTAAAATGTGAAGCAACTTTTGGATGAACTATCTCGTTCATTTGCTTTAAAAGCAACTTGTCATTAAATATTTTATCTGCAATAAACTTTTTGTTAAGTCCCTCTTGAGTATAGGCTTTATCTCCAAAAAGGGCAATTAACTTTCTTCTAATTACCTTAGATCGGTTCATTAAACTTTTTGCTTCTTGATCTGCGATATAAACTGGAATCCCATACTCACCAAACATTTTTGCAACGGTTGTCTTTCCACTGCCAATTCCACCAGTTATCCCAATTACTTTTAACATATCTATTGCGATACAATAAATTCTACTTGCCTAATATTAAGTTTCACAGACTTCACATAATCTGGATACTTAACAATTTTTGGCACCATATAATTATTTCCTGAAATTAAGGTATTATAATCACATTCTACTATAAAACTGCTGGCCGTTATATTGTTATACTGACTTAAACTGGTATAAAAGGTCACCGCAACGGTTTTTGGATAGAAGTTTACGTTGATATTTTCTGGAGCATTGGCAACTGTAATTGGCACTTCTATAGCTCCTTCGGTAAATTTCTCGACTTTCCCTGTTACATTTACACCAGTACTCCCCAAGGTTATACCTGTTTCTGGATTTGGAACGTCAATTTGCAATTCTTGGGAAATATCTGTGCTTACATTCGCTAAAACAAGAGGTCTAGTTTCCAGGCTGGAAATACTGTCAATAATAATTTTTGGTCCAATAATTTTAATTGAATCGGGGGATAGAACAAACGGTTCAGACAAATCAAATCCAGATAAAAAAGTTATTTCAGATTTTAGTGTTATTGGTACTTGCTTCACAGCATTTACGTCATACCTAAATGCTATGGTATCGGGATAGGTGTTTTCTACTTTTACTGATGCATCAAACTGTCTTCTTATATCAGGCAAATTATTTAATTCAATCCAACTATAATGTGTGGTATTTTTATCTAATTCTGAAAAATCTATAACAATTTTTGGAGTACTTAAATAGTATTTTGCATGTTTAAAACCATGAGTTGTAAGTGTTATTTCCATGGCCAATGTAGAATCCTTTATGATCACATGATCTTCGGGCACATTAATGGGAACAATTGAAAATTTAAAGGTCCTAGTATAGGTATTGGATAGTTTGGAAAGTACCGAAAAAATTAATGCTAAAATGACAAATAATAAAAAGACATTTAATCTCTTAGTCTTTAAGAATGGCTTTATATTTTTTTTAAGGGCTGTCATTTTGAATCAACTTTAAAAAATAAATTAGGAAACACTTCTTCAGCACTTTTATTCGATATTATAAGTTTAAATGTCGACTTTAAAAATCCAATTCCATATCCCCAAAACTGAATGCAAATTGCCCATAAAGCCAATATACTTAAAATGATATTTTTTGTATTAATAAGGGCAATTATAAAAGCCACAACAAAGTAAGCCAAATAAATTTTAAGCGGGATAGTAATCCCCATCAGTAATAATAAAATTGACACTATAAACCCGAAACTAAATAAGGTTGGAAACCAGTAGGTGATTTTTTTTGTTTGTGGGTGCCAAGTGTTTAAAATTGGTCTTACCAATCCAAATTTGTTGACCTGTTTGTAAAATTTCATCCAGGAAATTCTCCTTTTGTGATAAACGTAAGCTTCTGTTATGAGTTTTGTTTCAAATCCAAGGTTCCATAATCTTATGGAAAGATCTGGGTCCTCCCCGGGATGAATATGTCCAAAACCTTTTGTAGCTTGAAATGCTTTTTTTGAAATTCCCATGTTAAAGCTCCTTGGTTGAAACTTATTTATACTTGATTTTTTACCTCTAATGCCTCCCGTAGAGATAAAAGAAGTCATTGCAAAATTAATAGCCTTTTGAATTTTGCTAAATGATTCATGTGCCGCATCTGGACCACCAAAACAGTCTACATAATTTTTATTTAAACTAGACAATACATCGACCAGATACGACTGAGGGAGTACACAATCTGAATCTAAAATGATGAAATAATCACCTTTTGCTTTTAACATTCCAAAGTTTCTTGAATCACCTGGTCCCGAATTTGCTTTAAAAAAGTAGGATATGTTAAGTGTATCCTTGAAACTCTCAACAACCTCTTTTGAAGGTATTGAAGATCCATCCTCAACGATAACAATTTCAAAATCTTTAGCACCGTTTAGATTGGTAAAGCTCTCTAATAATTCTTGAGCTTCTTCGGGCCTATTATAAATAGGAATAATAAAAGATATGTCACTAGCATCCATATCTAACAAAGGTAAATAAAGCATTGTATTACCCATAAAAAAAGCCTCGTAAAAACGAGGCTTTGTATATATAAATATGAATTAAGCTATTTACCTTTTAATAATCTGTTTTGTTTCAGTAACTCCGTTAATTGTCACTCTTACAAAGTATGAACCAGTTTGTAATCCTGACATATCAACCTCGGCCGAATTTCTATTAGGAGCTTGACGCATTACCTCTTGTCCTAACATATTAAATACAGATATGTTTTCAATATTATCTTGAGCTCTTAAGTTCAATCTATCTTGAACCGGGTTCGGATAGAATTTGAAATCTGCCAAATCATCCTCAATTTCAGGCTCAGATAATGACTCAGATGACCATATCTTAATGGTAAAGTTACCACTTGTTGGTGCAGCTGTATTCCAATCGTACACACGTACAAAATAGGTCTTACCAGCCTCGAAACCTGTACCCATATAGGCTTCACTTGGAGAACCTGGAGGGTTAAAATTAGCATCGGAGCAATCTTTATATGTCAGGGTACCACACGTATCATCTGTAGTTGAAAATACTTCAATAACTGAATCCATATCTCCACTGGCATCCACATTGATATTCACTGCATCTGTTTGAGCAACAAACGAGAACCAAACATCATTATTTGGGTTACCACCACTACAATTAGCAGCAATACCTGAATCTGAGGCTCCATTCACTGTACCATTGTGGGCAGTAGCTGAAGCAGCAGTAGCAATTTCAATTTCTTGAGTGATGGCATTTGCGCCTGAACACTCATCGTTTGAGTCTAATGTTGAGAAGGCAAATGGTCCTGCCCATGCACTATCACCACCACCACACTTAGCTCTTACATAAACTTGGTATGAGTTACTTGATGCTAATGAGGTATAGTTATAGGTAGTAGATCCAATACCCGCTTCAGTTGGAGTTCCTGTTGGAGTTCCTCCACCAGTTACATCGACCAACTCTAAATCCCAAGATGTTTCACCTTGCGCAGGAAATGGTGTAAATGTAAAATCGGCTGAATCAGAAGTAATATTAGAAAAACTTCCAAAGGTAGGCTCTTGACATGTTGGTGCTTCTCGCACTAATACATCATCAATGAACCATTCTGAATTATCAGTACCTTGATATCTAAATCCTATATACACCGATGAGTTTCCGTTTGCGGCTGATAAATCAAAAGCACCGCGAAACTTCCAAATAAGATCCTCGCCACTTGTAAATCCAAAAGCTGTATTAATTGGTACCCAAGTAGCAGTTGTAGGATCACCCGCATAATCTACTGAGTAATATACCTCATGAGTTGCCGGAAAATCAGGAAATCGTACTGTTTCATAATACGTTAATTCTGGATTAGTTGCAGAGGTAAGGTCCATTACTGGAGAAATTAACCACTTATCTTTTGCATCTGGAGCTCCAGCATTTTCACCGTGTGATAGGTTAAAAAGTTCGTTGTAAAATGCAGATTGTGTTCCTGAATTAGCAGCTACAGTAGAAGCTTGCCACGGATAACCGCCTGCATCACCAGATCCCGCCTGGTCTACCCAACCTGTTGGTAGAAAAGACCCTTCAAAATCTTCGTCGACATAAGTTTGACCATAAAATAAGGCTGACGATAACATCATTACCATCAATAGCGTAATTTTTTTCATATTAATCAATTTAGTTAAGTTTATTTTATTTTGATTAAGGTAAATCATGTGCATATTACTGCAAAAAAGAAGATTTATAGTTTAATAATCGTTGAACTATAAAAAAATTACGTTTAAAAGATTAACGGTGTGATTTTTACCGATAAAATTTAAGGTGAGACAAAAAAAAGACCTCACAATATTTGCAAGGTCTTTCTTATAAATATTTTATTGTTTTTTAGTCGTTGTCCATAAAAGATTCCATCACTTCATTACTAACTCCAACGTTACTAAATCCTCCATCATTAAAAAGATTTTGCAAGGTCACTCTTTTTGTTAGATCACTAAATAAAGTAACGGTATAATTTGCGCAATCTAAGGCAGTGGCATTACCAAGTGGCGACATCTTATCGGCATAGGCAATAAATCCGTCAAACCCTTTAACTCCCTTACCTGCAGTGGTAGGTGTAGGTGATTGCGAAATGGTATTAACTCTTACTTTTTTGTCTTTCCCAAAGAAGTAACCAAAACTACGAGCAATACTTTCTAAATAAGCCTTATTATCGGCCATATCATTGTAATCTGGAAACACTCTTTGAGCTGCCATATAGGTTAGGGCAACAATGCTTCCCCACTCATTCATAGCATCATTCTTATACAAAGTTTGCATCACCTTATGAAAAGACATTGCAGATACATCTGTTCCCTTTTGTGTCCAATCGTAATTTTGATCGGTATATGCTCTACCCTTTCTTACGTTGACAGACATTCCAATAGAGTGTAAAACAAAATCTATTTTTCCACCCAAAATCTCCATTGATTTTTCAACCAAGTTTTGAAGATCATCTATTGAGGTGGCGTCGGCAGGAATAATTTGTGCTCCTGTTTTTTCTGCCAAATCATTTATCTGACCCATTCGCATGGCAATTGGTGCATTTGTTAAAACAAACTCCCCTCCTTCTTCATGAACACGTTCTGCGGTTTTCCAAGCAATTGAATTTGGGTCAAGAGCTCCAAAAATGATTCCTTTCTTTCCTTTTAATAAATTGTAAGACATTGTATAATGTTTAGTTAGTTTGAAGTTGCAAAGATACTATTAATTCAATAATTGTTTAGCATGTTCTATTGCCGAAGATGACATTTCTTTTCCTCCCAACATTTGCGCTATTTCATTGACTCGTTGATCTCCATTTAACTTGGTCATTTGAGTAATAGTTGCATCTTGTGTAGTAGATTTAAATACTTTGTAATGCGTATCTCCTTTTGCCGCAATTTGCGGTAAATGAGTGATGGTAAATACCTGCATAGTTTTACTCATTTGCAACATGATTGATGCCATTTTATTTGATATTTCTCCAGAAACACCCGTATCTATTTCATCAAACATTATGGAAGGTAATTGCATGTACTTTGACATTATTGATTTCACGGCCAACATAATTCTGGATAATTCACCACCAGATGCTGCTTTCTTTAATGGTTTAAACTCACCCCCTTTATTGGCAGAAAATAAAAATGACAATTCGTCTTTACCGCTTTTTAAAAACCTGTCACTTGAAATTAATGATATATTAAATCTCGCATTCTCCATTCCCAAGTCCTTTAAAACATCTTCTAATTGATTTGTCAATGACGGAATTGATTTTACTCTATTTTCATGTAGTTCATTTGCATGAGCCTCGAGGTCAACTCGTAATTTATTTTGCAATGCTTCTTTTTCTAAAATGGCATCGTCAATAGTTTCTGTGGCCAACACTTTTTGCGATAATTGATCTCTAACAGTGATAAGCTCATCCACGTCTAGGGAAGAGTGCTTTAATAACAAATTATGAATTGTTGAAAGCTTATTGTTGATTTCATCGAGTCGTTCTGGATTAGCCTCTAACTGGTCTTGTGACAACTCAATCTCTGCGTATACATCGTCTAACTCAATAGAAATGCTATTTAATCTATCAAACAACGGTGAATAATTAGAAGATATTCCAGAAAGTTTTTGCAAACTCTGCTTTAAACTAGATAAATGGTTTAGTATTCCAATTTGATCATCGTTTAAAATTTGATAGGCTCTTATCAGTTCTTCTTTTATTTCCTCTACATTGTTTAACTGTTCGTATTCACCTTCTAATTCAGATAATTCTCCCGAAACGAGGTTGGCATCGTCCAATTCGTTAAACAGAAAAAGATTATAATCATATTCTTTAACTGCTGCAGCCTTTTGTTGTTTGAGATAATCTAACTCTGTACTTAGCTGCTTGTATTCTTTTAAACTTGTACCATATTGACCCAGAATGTCTGAATTGTTAGCCAGTGCATCAATAATTTGAAATTGAAAATCATCATTAGTTAATTCAAGTGTTTGATGCTGTGAGTGTATATCAATTAAATAATCACCTAATTGAGAGAGAACGTTAAGATTAACAGGTGAATCATTAACAAATGCTCTCGATTTTCCAGAAGGGAGAATTTCTCTTCTAAGTATTGTTTCTTCCTCATAATCGAGATCCTCGATTTTAAAAAAAGGTTTTAAATTATAATTATGGACATTAAAAACTGCTTCTACAATACACTTTTTTGAAGCATCTTTTACAGATGACATATCTGCACGTTTTCCTAGAATTAGTGATAAGCCCCCAAGTAATATAGATTTTCCAGCTCCAGTTTCTCCTGTAATAATGGTCAGTCCATCATTAAAGTCAACCTGAAGGTCATCAATTAAGGCGTAATTCTTTATTGATAATGAGGTAAGCAATTAAAAGTATATTCTAATAATTAATATTTCTCCATTTACTGGCAAAATTTGGTGCCATTTTAGTCAAAGAAGCTACCAAATCTGTGATACTTACACTTGGACCATCTGTAAATATATCTTCAATTTCATCGGCTTTTGCATCAAAAAACACTCTTAATACATATGCATTTGGTCTTCTATTATTAATGGCCTCTAACTCACCCAAGGTATTGGCAATATTCTGTTTTGCATTTCTTTGATTTTGATGCATTGCATCTAATCCTCCTATATGATAATTATACAAGGTACTTCTAAACTCCTTATAAGTGGGTGAAAGTAAATTATCTATTAATACAAATTTAGACTGTAATCCATCTTCTGGTTTCCATCCTCTATAATTGCTTCCTTGAGAGTAACTCATTATTGTTCTGGCTTGCTGATAATATGGTGTGCCACCATTTAGCTCAAATGAATCAGCATCCATACCTAAAATTATATAAACGTGAAATGCCAAGACCGAAACTAAATTTGATTGAAATTGGTTTGGATTAAAATTTATATTTTGAAATTCTTGATATTGAAACGAAAAATCCCTGTCGTTATACGTATAAATTGGTGTACTGTATGACGAATTAAAAACTGGGCGTGAAGACAATATTTGTATTGACCCTTGAAATGAATCACCATTATAATTTGTAATATTTATAAACATACTACAATTGATACGCTCATTTTGTGCAAAACTCTTATTGGTCCATTGTGTATTATTAATAAATTCGGTTAATTGTCGTTCTAGAGTTTTAAAAACCTGAACGTTTTCATTTCCAGTAAGTTGTGCATTCACAACGACGTCACAATTAAGTTCTTGCGAGGTACTAGTCAATCCACATAAAACAAGTGCTATAAGTAATAGTTTACGCATGGTATTTTAAGATTTCTTGCATAATATCTTGGGCAACTTCGGCTTTAGATTTTAAGGCATAGTTAACACTATTTTCATTTCTATGAATAATGGTAACCTTATTGGTTGCTCCTCCAAATCCAGCACCTTCATCATTTAACGAATTTAATACAATTAAATCTAAATTTTTAGATTTCAGCTTACCAATTGCATTCTCAAGTTCGTTATTGGTCTCTAAAGCAAAGCCAACTAATACTTGCTTTTTCTTTATTTTTCCTAACGATCCCAAAATATCTTTGGTCTTTTCAAGCTCTAGTGTTAACGTTGAATCTTTCTTTTTTATTTTTTTATCTGCTGTAAATTTTGGGGTATAGTCTGCCACGGCAGCCGATAGTATTGCTATATCACATTCATCAAAATTTCGATGGACAGCATCATACATTTCTTGTGCACTTGTGACTGCAATTACTTCAATTAAACTATTATCTACACGTTGGTGGGTAGGTCCAGAAATAAGCACCACGCGCGCCCCTAAGTTAGCAGAGGCCTTTGCTATTTCAAACCCCATTTTACCACTAGAATGGTTACCCACAAATCTAACGGGGTCAATTGCTTCATAGGTAGGTCCAGCTGTAATTAAAACGGTTTTATTATTTAAGGGTAAGTTTTTTAAAATATCTTTCTCGATAAAAGCAATAATATCCTCTGGTTCGGCCATTCTTCCTTCACCAACCAATCCACTGGCTAATTCACCACTGGCAACTGGAATTAAATTATTGCCAAAGCTTTGCAATTTGTTAATCGAATTTTTTGTTGATTCATGCTTGTACATGTCCAAATCCATCGCTGGAGCAAAATATACGGGACATTTTGCCGATAAATAGGTAGCTAGTAGTAAATTATCGCTCGCGCCAGATGCCATTTTTGACATGGTATTTGCCGTGGCAGGCGCTATTAAAAAGAAATCTGCCCAAAGTCCAAGTTCGACATGATTATTCCATAAGTCATTGTTGTCGTCTTCATTGGTAAACGCAGACAGAACAGGGTTTTTTGATAGTGTAGATAAGGTTAATGGAGTAACAAAATCTTTGGCGGCAGGTGTCATAACAACTTTCACCTGTGCACCAGCCTTAATAAAAAGTCTAACAAGGCTGGCAGTCTTATAAGCGGCAATACCAGCAGTGATGCCTAATAATACTTTTTTGCCGCTTAAAATTGACATGTTATTTATTCTTGATTATCCTCAGAAGTATTTCTGTAGTAAATCTTATCATTTAGCCATTCTTGAACAGCCAATGCGTGTGGTTTTGGAAGTTTTTCGTAAAACTTAGAAACTTCAATTTGCTCTTTGTTTTCAAAAATCTCTTCCAGACTATCGTTATAAGTTGCAAATTCTTCCAGTTTATCAATAAGTTCTTTTCTTATCTCTGTATTTATTTGCTCTGCTCTACGTGCAATTACTGAAATCGCTTCATAAATATTCTCTGTAGGCGCATCAATTTGATTTCTATTGTACGTCTCTGTATTTACTGGAGCATTAACTTTCTTTAAATCCATT
>CAZAPO010000299.1:0-4815 GCA_964487005.1 uncultured Flavobacteriaceae bacterium | reverse complement strand
AACCTTTAGAAACCTAGGGAATATGCACAGTGATATTCACGATTTTGTTTTTGATATTAATGATTCAGACCGAATGTACGTAGGTACTGATGGTGGAGTTTACCGCTCTTGGAACGGTGGTACAACCATGGAAATTGTTGAAAATTTACCATTGTCGCAATTCTACCATGTAAGTGTTGATGATGCCGAACCCTATAACGTCTATGGCGGATTGCAAGATAATGGATCATGGTACGGACCATCTTCGGCAACAGGTGGCGTAAAAGCAAGACATTGGAACTCTGTTGGTGGTGGTGATGGTTTTAGAGTATTAAAACATCCTACCAAGAATATCATTTACTCTGAGATGCAAGGAGCCGAGAATGTATGGAGATATGATGTGGATAATCAATTGGTAAAAACGATTCAGCCGTTACCACAAGAAGGAAATCCTAAATTACGATTCAATTGGAATGCCCCTATGGCCGTTAGTGTACATCAACCTAATAGATTTTATATGGGAAGTCAGTTCTTGCACAAGTCAGAAGATATGGGTGATACCTGGGAAATCATTTCTCCAGATCTAACCACTAACGATGTTTCTAAACAGCAACAACAAGATTCTGGAGGACTGTCAATGGACAATTCTGGGGCTGAGAATCATACCACCACTTTTACCATTACCGAATCTCCTCTTGATGAAAATATCATTTGGGTAGGAACAGATGATGGAAACGTACAAATTACCAAAGACGGTGGAAAAACATGGGCAAATACCGTTGGAAATATCTCGGGGCTACCAGCAAATACCTGGTGCTATCATATTGAAGCGAGTGTTCACGACAAAGCAACGGCTTATGCGGTGTTTGAAGGCCACACTTCTGGCGATATGAAACCTTATGCCTATAAAACAACTGATTATGGTCAAACCTGGACAAATATAATTAGTGATGACGTTGTTGGATTTGCACGTAATATCCAGGAAGATTATGTCAACCCAAATCTCCTATTCTTGGGAACAGAGTTTGGTTTATATATAACAGTTGATGGCGGAAAATCATGGGGTAAATTTACCAATAACATGCCTTCTGTTGCAGTCCATTTTATTGATCTTCAAAAGAAAACCAATGATCTTGTCATGGGTACGCATGGACGAGGAATCATAATTATTGATGACATTTCCCCTCTTCGAGCGATTACAAATGAAGTGTTAGCCGAAAAACTACACTTTTTTGATGTACAACCAATGGTGATGCGAGACCAAAGCGGTTTCTCAGGTAATTTTGGTGACGAAACTCAGTTCGTGGGAGGCAATCCAACTAGAGCCGGACAAATTAAGTACTTGTTACCAAAGCGACATACTTTTGGTAAAATGACCATGGAAATTCAAGACATGAATGGCAAGGTAATTAGTAATATTTCTCCCGGAAAATCAAAGGGTATTAATATGGTTAGTTGGAATTTTACCATGAAACAACCAAAGGTTGCCAAAGGGAAAACACTAACTTTTGGTGGTTTTACGGCTCCTCGTGTGGCTGCTGGTTCTTACAAAGCAGTTATTAAAAAAGGACGCGATACTTTTGAGCATCAATTTGATATTGTTTATGATGCGCATTCTGGGCTTTCAGATAGTGAACGAAAGCTGAAGCATGATACTACCATGAAACTATATGATATGACGCAGGATTTAGCGTATTTGGTGTACGAGTTAGACGAAATTTTAGCTGCAACACAAAGTAAAAAAGCAAAAGCATCATTACAAGAGCTCAAAGAAACTTTAGTTATTACCACTGGAGATAATTATGTTGGGGCTGCAGAACCTGAACTGAGAGAAAAAATGGCGAATTTATATAGCAAGATTGCTGGTAGTTATGATAAACCATCGGCCTCTGAGTTGGAGAATTTGCGAATTATTGAAGAACGTTTTAATGCGGCAAAGTTGAGTTTTACAAAACTTAAGAAAAAAGCAAAGGTGAAAGAACTAGCACTCAAATCCTTTGAAGAGTTTGTAAATGAATAAGTTAGAAAGCCAATCAGTTTGATTGGCTTTTTTTATGTTAATAACATGGTTAACAACTAAAATTAAAGCGTCACTATGCGGTAAGGTAATTCTCTAAATTTAATTACAAATCTTACCGTTATGGAAACTAGAGACCAAGACCTCAAGCGTATTCGTCCTGATTTTATGACCACTACTATAAACGACGGAATGAGTGCTGATGAACGCTTTCAAAACCTTGTTTTACGACCAATTATCAAACTACAAAGGGAACTTTTAATTGAAGTTTTTAAAAACTATGTTGCAAAGCATAAGAATGTCTTCTATGATCTTTCTTTAGAAAAACGAATAGACTACATAGAAAATGCTATTCATAAAGACATGAAGTTTAGAAATAGCGTAAAAGGAATGCTAATTGGTGTTTTTACCTTAGAAGAATATAAGGTATATATTCAAAATTCTTCAGCCTTAAATAAACGCATGATGAATTTGGTAAAAGAATCTCTAATTAGCAACGTTCAGCTAATAGAGCTCAATAGCACACTAACTGCTGTTTAAATTAACGATACGCCATTAAGGTCTGTAGTTAGTACATCGCTCATATAATTGAAATAAGGTCTAATTGCCCTAAACGAATCGTCTACAACGTCCAAAATGTTGTTAGCCGTAATTTCCTGATCAGTAAACTTTCGAGTGAAAATAAACTGCTTTTTCTTGATAAGATCAATATTTGGATGCTCTTTACTAAAACCTTTTGGTGCCGATTTAACCTCGTCACCAACAAATTGGTTACCCCAAATGCTATTAAAGTTCTTGTCTGCCAAAATCTCACGCATAGGTTCGGCATCCATTTCAAACTCTTTTCTAATCCTTAATAAATCTGGTGATGCTGGCTCCCAAAACCCAGTAGCAATAAAACTTTCATTATTTGGAGCAATGTGTAAATAATACCCTCCTCTTAGTGCAGGTTTCTTGCGGTGAAAACTTCCGCCAAAATGTGTTTTGTACGGCGTTTTATCTTTTGAAAAACGTACATCTCGATAAATACGAAACATTTTCATTTTATCAATTTCATCATGAAGATTTAATCGGTTATACAGCTCATTATACACGGCCTTCACCTCTGCTTCAATTGCTTTAAATTCCTTTTTATTATCGTTAAACCAGTCTCTATTATTATTCTTCTCAAGTTTTTTGAAAAAATCGAGTGCCGATTTCGGAATACTAGTTGTGCTCATACAATTATTTTTACTGAAAATACGAAAAGAGACGTACTATTCAAATTCTATTTTATTAAGAATTAAGCCAGAAGCCGGTGCAATATAATCCATAACCTCACTGCTATCAGGCTGTAGGGTTTGTCGAATGTACTCAAGTGTAATTTCACCGCGCCCTAATTTTATTAAAGCACCCATCATCAGTCTAATTTGATTTCTTCCAAAACCCTGACCACGAACCTTCAAAACATACGATGTTTTTGGAAAGAAATTTGCCGTATAAATATCATTTACACTTATTGAACACGAGGTGATGGTTCTTTTGTATTGACCATTATCACTTGCTTTATAGCAATAGGTCTTAAAATTATGAGTCCCTTCAAAAAGCTTTGCTCCATCCATCATTAAGGAAATATTTAATGGTTCGAGGATGGTTGTGATAATTGGTGCACAAAATGGATGATTCTTTTGCCCTTCTGTAAACAAATACAAATACTCTTTTGTTTTGGGATCGTTTATTATATTAAAGTTTTCGTCTACTTCTTTTATTGAAAGTGCTCTTATGTCTTGAGGTAAGTTATGATTGAAAACTTCTAAAAACTCATCAAAATCATCAATTGGTGAATCGTCTAGAAACAATTCTATCGCCGCTTCATTTGCAGATACCATAGCATCTGTGCGACCCGCTGCCAGTGTTTTAAATGATTGATCTCCAAGAATGTATTTCAAGGTGCGATCTACCATAAGGTGAAGCGTCTTAACTTTTGGTTGTTTTTGCCAACCGTGAAAGCGATACCCTAAATATTGAATTTTAATGAGGTAGTAAAACCGTTTACTAAACATAGCTACAAGAAAACTATTTTAGCAGCCTTTGACAAATTTTAATGTCTCGATTTTAAAACATCGACGATATCGCTGAGTTGATAGCCTTTTGCCTGTAGTAGAATAAGGTAATGAAACAAAAGATCAGCGCTTTCATTTAAAAACAGTTCGTCATTGGTGTCTTTTGCCTCAATAACCGTTTCTACGGCCTCCTCTCCTACTTTTTGAGCAATCTTGTTGATTCCTTTATCAAATAATGAAGCAACATAAGAGTTTTCTCCTGAAGCATTTTCACGTCGTTGCTTGATCACCTCCTCTAACTGTGATAAAAATCCGAAGGATGCAGTATTTTCTTCCTGCCAGCAAGTGTCTGTTCCTTTATGACATGTTGGTCCTTCTGGCAATGCTTGAATTAAAAGTGTATCATTATCGCAATCATTTTTTATGCTCACAAGGTTGAGAAAGTTACCGCTTTCTTCTCCTTTCGTCCATAGTCGTTGTTTACTACGACTAAAAAAGGTTACTTTCTGTAATTCTTTAGTTTTTGCTATGGCTTCTTCGTTCATGTATCCAAGCATCAACACGTTTTTCGTTTGTGCATCCTGAATTATAGCAGGAACCAATCCGTGGCTATTATATGTTATTTCCATCACAATCTTACTTCTATATTATGCTGTTTTAATTCTTTCTTTAAATCCATTATGGGTATTTCTCCAAAATGAAAAACACTCGCTGCCAAAGCTGCGTCAGCCTTTCCCTCAATAAATGTGTCTACAAAATGTTCAACTTTACCTGCTC
>CAZAPO010000298.1:0-2819 GCA_964487005.1 uncultured Flavobacteriaceae bacterium | reverse complement strand
AATATTAAAGCCCGATGATACTCTAGTAATTACATCTATAGATAGGTTAGGTAGAAGCTTAAAGGATTTGATTAGAATAATTACCTCTCTTCAAGAAAAATCTGTAAAATTTAAGAGCTTAAAGGAGCAAATGGACACAAGTACTGATACTGGAATGCTAATGTTTAATATGATGGGTTCAATTGCAGAATTTGAAAGGAATTTAATTAACAGAAGAATTTATGATGGGGTTAAACGAGCTAAGGAACTTGGTAAATACAAAGGTCGTAAATATTCGGTAGAAGAGGATATTCGCAAAGAATATGTAGAAATGTTAAAAAGTGGTAAATATACAGCTTCTTACATTGCAAGGATGGCTAAAATTTCCAGGCAAACTTTGTATAACTGGAAAGATGATTTTGGAAATTGACTGTATATCCTTAATTTTGTAGTGCAAATAACAAATATAATTAGATTAATCTCTTACTACTGACATACACTTAAGATTGTCAATGTCATTGTCGTTCTGAAAATGACAACTATCTTTTCGTCATCTACAATGTAAAATGCACCAGAAAAAAGTGAGTCAGATTCGCTGGCCAGATTCTGTTTTCTTGGAATCTTCACGGGCCGATGACGAATATATAACCTGTTTCAGTTTTATGTCTAAGAACCTGTTTAAAGTCTTTTTACCAGGATACCAGCCGGGATTAAGATGCCTTGACAGTGACACTGATATCCTGTGTTAATTGTTTCTTAATATAATAGGCATACTATGTATTTATGGTATGAGCAAATGGGGTTGTCATGACGTCGATTGAATTTTTGATTTTTTCTCTTATTATATCTCTTGTAATTGTTTACCTCGATAGAGAGATTGAGGGGCTCTTTCCAGACAGTGATTTTTCTAAAATAGATGAGTCTACAGATGATCTGATTCTTCATATTGGCTCTCACGAAGATATGCATTAAACGTCATATTGCAAGAGTCGATCTGAATATGAATTTCTCTTTCCTTCCCTTGCAAATGCTAACTTTTACAGCGATATGAGACTATGTTTAGGATTTTAAGATTTTCCTGTTTTGGGTATATGACCAAAGGCTATTATATCTTGGGTTTTGTTTGTTTTAGGGGCAATGCCTATAGATACCGAGTCCTTACCTAGCTTTCTGTTTATGTAATCAATCACTCTTGATATTCTCTGTCTTTTTCTTTGCTCATTATAGTCCCTAAACGTAAGCTGGTTAGATTCTTTTTGTAGATTATGAAAGCTAATTGCTAATTTCTTAATTTTTATCTTCTCTGGTTTTAGATTCTTAATGATTTTGTCCCAGGATTTTAAAGCGTATTTGAGAATTAAGCTGCTATCATCAGATAACTCTACCTTTGTACTTTCTTTTATGGACTTTCCAGACTTCAAATCTATATTAAGTAGTATATTAGTCGTATACAGATCCTTTGATCTTAACCTACTTGCGGCCTTTAGTGTTAAGTTAATAAGAACCGATCTAGCCTCCTCTGCTGATTGTAGGTCTGGCCCTAGAACCTTACTATGCCCTATTGCTGCTTTTTTCGTTTCTTCTAACGGTAAATCCGCTCCTCTGATTAAATACCAAACTTTTTCTCCCCAGATGTTTCCCCATAATGCTTTTATTCTTGATCTATCCAGGTGACAAAGTTGCTCTATTGAGGAAATACCATTTTGTATTAATCTATCTCTTGTTTTTACCCCTATTCCAGGCAATGACCTTAGGTTTAACGAGTAAAGCTTATCTGGTAATTCTGATGGAGCAATGACCGAAAGGCCATCTGGTTTTTTTATATTAGAAGCTATTTTTGCAAGATACCTATTAGGTGCAATGCCTATAGAACAGCTAATGTATTCACCCACATTATCACGTATTGCTTTTTTTATTATTCTTCCAATAGATATGGCATCTCTCTCGTTGCAATATTTGCCAGTTAGTTTACAAGCTCCCTCATCTATAGAGAATATATGGTCTACATGTAGGTATAAGTCTATTTCCCTAAATATTTTATGGTGATATTCCACGTAGACATTATGCCTTGCCCTGATACAGATCAGATCTGGGCAGAGCTTTTTCGCTCTGTATATTTTGGTCCCTGTTCCTATACCCTTGAGCTTTGCCTCATGACTTGCAGCTATTGCACATGTACTATCTGATAGTAGTGGAACTACCGCAACCGGCTTGTGTCTTAAATCCGGATTAAGTTGCTGCTCTATAGTTGCAAAATAGCTGTTTACATCTATATAGAGCCAGTTTAGCTTGTTTTCTATACAAAATGACATGGTGGATATTATAGCAGAACTATAACTTGCTGCTAGTGACTAGTAATGTAATGATACAGAATGCTCAAAAAAACAATTTTCAGATAATACTAATTATAAAACCCTAATTAAGCTTTTAAATTATATTGTTCTCCCCTACTAAATAGTGTTTTTGAAAAGTGCTAACTTATCTGTACTACCCCACCCTACTCTTTCCCTTAATGTATTAGATTGAATTCTGTAGTTTTCGTAATTTTGTAGTTTTCGTTATAGCGTAAGGAAACTGAATAGTAAATTTCATGCAACTGCCCTGATTGTAAATATCAGTGACAGAACAAGAAAATCTTTTTATTCTCTAAAATAAAACATATAAGATTATGGATGAAAGACAAAAAACAACATTCAAAAGCCCTGAACGTGTGCAGCAGGAATTAGAGAAAGCAATATCCAATGGCGTTGATATAGATCATTACATAGCTTCAGAGCTAGGTAATATAAAGCACATATATGAAAAATATGGATCAGCAAATGAATATTTGCGCACTCCAT
>CAZAPO010000297.1:0-6461 GCA_964487005.1 uncultured Flavobacteriaceae bacterium | reverse complement strand
TTTCCAAAATGAAGCTTTCCAAACATTGCCGTCTTATAACCATTTTTTTGCATTATTTGCGGGAAAGTTACTTGAGTGGTATCGAAGGGAAATATATTATCAATCTTTCCATGAATATGAGTATGCTTACCGGTTAAAATTGTTGCTCTTGATGGAGCACAAATAGAATTACTCACACATGCATTCGTAAACATAATACCTTCATCGGCGATTCTATCTATATTAGGAGTTTGTATTAAGTCACCACCATAGGCACTAATAGCTTGATATGCATGGTCGTCAGACATAATAAAGATAATATTTGGCCTTTGCGAATCTGCCGCTGCGTTTTCTACATCTTTACATGAACTGCAGAGCAGTAGTATTGATACTAATAGAAAATAATATTTCATCTATCAATTGTAGTGTTAAATTAATCCTGAACTTCGACGATCATTTCTATTTCTACGGCAATATTTCTTGGAAGCGAGGTCATACCAACTGCCGCTCTTGCGTGTTTACCGCGCTCACCAAAAACTTCTACCATTAAATCTGAAAACCCATTAATTACTTCTGGCTGATTGGCAAATGAAGAATCTGCATTTACCATCCCTAATACCTTTACAATTCTTACCACTTTGTTGAGATCACCTAATTCTTCTTTCAATACTGAAAGTTGAGCAATCCCGGTTAATCGCGCAGCTTCATAACCTTCCTCTATGCTAAGATCGGTTCCAACTTTTCCTGTGATATAACCATTGCCTGTGTTTGGTCCCTTACCAGCCATAAACATTAGATTTCCAGTTTTAACTGCATTTACGTAGTTGGCCACGGGTGGTGGAGCAGGACTTAACTTTATGTTTAATTCTTCGAGACGTTCTTCGATATCATAATTGTAGAGAGGTTCACTTTCCTTGATTGTGTCCTGTGTTTGGTTGCATGCTACTAATAGTAATAAGCATATAAATACAAATCGTTTCATTGAAAATTGGTTAGTTGATTTGTTATAAAGTTAATTAATTTTTTAGGATGAATAGCTCGAAAATCCAAACTGACATTTGTCATTTTTTTTGGTTTAAGATAAATGTACCTTCAAGGTATCATAACTTTTAAATATTTAGATCATGCAAGTAAAGAAAAACCCAGACCTGGATTTGAATAGAAATAGCGGATTGTATTTTGCTATAGGTCTTTGCTTGATGTTATTCGTAACTAAAGGACTTCTTAATTATAAGACGTACGACAAGCAAGATATTGCACTAGAGATGTTGCAAATGGACGAAGTAGATGAGGAAGAAATTCCAGTAACCGAGCAATTACAGACACCACCGCCACCACCGCCACCACCTGCTGCTCCAGAGGTAATTACCGTGGTAGAGGATGTAGTAGAAATTGAAGAAACAATTATTGAAAGTACAGAGACTAGTATGGAAGAGGCCATTGAAGAACGTGAAGTGTTTATTGAAGATATTAATGTTGAGGAGGTAGAAGAAGAAGTGTCAGTGCCATTTGCTGTAGTGGAGAAAGTACCAGTTTGGCCTGGATGTAAAGGAAAAAATAATGCCGAGTTAAAGAAGTGCTTTCAAACAAAAATGATTGAGCATGTTACAGATAATTTTGAGTATCCTGAGATTGCCTTAGAATTAGGTATCAATGGTAGAGTATTTGTACTATTTAATGTAGATTCACAAGGTTACGTTACTAATATAAAGACAAGAGGACCAGATAGGTTACTTGAAAAAGAAGCTGCGCGTATTATTGGTTTAGTACCAAAAATGATACCTGGTCAACAACGTGGTAGAAATGTTAGTGTACCTTATAGCTTGCCAATAAATTTTACTATGGCTGATTAATAGTAGTTATTGTTTCGCCCGCCATAATATCAAATGGTAAATGATTTTGCCTTGGAGGGTATAAACAAGTAGTGTATGCACTAAAAGAACAAGGGGGATTGTAGAGTTTGTTAAAATCGATTTCTACGGTCCCACTTTCTTTTGGAAGCTCTAAATATATATATCTTCCTCCTCCATATGTAGCTTCTCCTGATGTTAGATCGGCTACCATTGTAAATCCATTATTTCCAACATCAAGATCATGCATTTCTCCATTGTATTCAAAGGTCACTTTACCAATAAAATTAGTATTTGTGTCAACACCAAGTTGAGATGCAACCATTTGGTTTTTTTCATTTTGATAGTAGGTGAAATCTCCTTGTAAAATCATCGCTGGATTTAAATCAAAAAACTCAAACCCAGTAAAGGCTTCAATTGCAGGATTTTTTTTATTCCATATGCGTAAGTACCTGGTACCTGATCGCGTAATTACTTGCCAATTAATATGTTTGTAGAACATTTTAATTGAACTCCCATAGGTGTCTAATTTTAAAGGTAACAATGTTAAAACAGAATCGGTTTTAGTTGTTATTTTCACATTATCGGCTGCTCTAAAATGTAAAGTGTCATTTACTGATTCTATAGTCCCAATAAGTTCTGGAATATCATCAATGGTAAGTTCAATGGTATTCTCTGATCCCTTACCAAATGAATTTATTGAATCAAGTTTATAAAGTCCTGCTAACTGCAAATATCCTGCCTTACGACTAGCCAAACGCTCAGCTCTATATTCATTAATGGTAGATTTATAGGTTGCTGATATTAAGGATTTTTTGTTATCACAGGAATATACAATTAGTAAACAAACAATTAGATTGAGGTATTTCATGTAGTAATTATTTTTTGTTCATGTTGTCTCCAGAAAATAAGACCAACCACTAAGCCAAATAGCATTGATAAAGCGTATGTTAAAAAGTCGTAATCTGAATCTAACATCGCTTTAACCTCTGGTTCAACATTAAATATTGCAAATAGTAAAGCTATTCCAACAACTATTATTGAACCAACCGTACCACTAATGTTTGGCTTTTTAAATCGTATAAAAAATAAATTAGCGGCTATGGCTCCCCAAAAGTAGGTTAGAATAAACAATCCGTTGTCAGTCTTTAACTGTATTACATTACTTATAGTATTACCATCTTCTTTATCTAAAGCTAGATAAACATCTAAAGCTACAACTAACAAGAACAAACCAATAAGTACATATTGTACTTTCTTTACAAACTTTTGGTCATTAACAAGCGTTTTAATTGGTTGCATAATTTACATGTTTGTAGTTAATGCCCATGGAAATTCTACTTCTGGGATATGTCGTTGCGACCAGAAAAAATGACCATATAAAAGTCCAAATAACAAGAGAACAAATTGGTACCGCCTTTTTACTTTTGGCTTAATGTCTACTTTTTTACCAATAAATAATAATACCAACACTAAAATAATAACTAATACTACTGGTAGCCACCAATTAGTGCCAAAAACCGGTTTTTGTGAACCTAAAAAGAAATGACCTCCTAAGACTCCCCAAATAAAAGTGATAAAGAAATATTCTTGATAGGCCCAATTTTTAAGTATAACGTTTACGGTGTCGTTCTTGATCTTATTAAAATTGAGTAAAATATTAAATAAGATTAAAAATCCAATAACGCCTAAAACTATATGTTCTACTATTTTTATATCGAGCATTACAATTGTTTAATTTGAAACTCGTTTTGCTGTAAAATTACCATTAGGTTGAATAAAAGTTAGTGCGGTAATACTGCCATCTTCTTCGGTAAATTCTACTTTATATCCGTCAATTATTTTAAAATTGAATTTATGTTTTTCTACAGCCATTAATTCATACTCAGGCTGGCCTGGTACAAATACGTAAAGCACGTTCTTATCTTTAATATATACCTTGATTTCTGTTCCCATAAGTTCATAATTACCAACGTATGTTTCTAGGGTTTCTGTATCTACATCGATGGTATTAGGTGTGCGTTTAAACGCTATTGGCTCTGGCAAAGCAGGTTCTATTTGAGCTTCCATTCCTGAAATATCACCAGTAATGTTTGTTTCAAACTTAAAACGCAATGGACTTGTATCGGTTGTATCTATTCCTGTTTCTTCTACTTCATATGGAACAAATGTATCATAATGATAATGTTTAAGCCATAATTTCATAAGCTTGAAATTGGCAAAGAGCGAATCTCTTTCTACGCTTATTTCAAATTCACCATACCCTGGATGGCTATATTTACCCGCATATTCTATTTTCACATGCGACGGACGTGTGTTTTTTACCTGTGCAGAGTTTTCTTCATTTTGAGCTTCTTCGGCAGCCTTTTTTGCTTTTTCTTGATTATCAATATAGCGCTGCGTCCAATCTGTTTTATTTACTTTTAGCATTCTATCTGCAATGGTATTTCTAACAAGATTTGGCGCACTCGAACCATTTTGATTTGCTAGAACTACAATGCCTAAACTATCACTAGGGAAGAAGGCTACATTTGCCGAAAATCCATCAATATTCCCACCATGTTCAACACGATAATGCCCTTTGTATGAGGCTAGAAACCACCCATAACCGTAATTTGCAAAATGTACATCTGGAATTTCTTTACTAGGTAAATTACCATTAATAACCATTTGTGAACTCATAGCTTCACTCCTATATGCGGCTGGTATAATCTCTTTGTCTTGGTACTTACCATTATTGATCCAGGTGATTAGCCATTTTGACATATCGTTTACACTACTATTTATACTTCCAGCCGCACGCATTCCTGCAATTTTATAATAGTCCATTTTTGTATTTGAATTGTCTTCTTCGGTCTCATATCCAAAGGCGGCATTCTCACTTTGCTCAAGTTCATCAATGGTTAAGTTAGTTCTAGACATTTGGAGTGGTTCTAAGAACATTTCTTTAATGTTTTCTCTCCAACTTTTACCATTTATTTTTTCAGCGAGTTTTCCCTGAGCCAAGAACATGAAGTTATTGTAGTACCATTGTTCTCTAATTCCGGTAAATGGTTTTTGATGCTTAACCCTGGCTAAAAGACTGTCACTATCGAAGGTAGGAAAGAGGTACCAAGAGAAGTCATGTCGTGGTAATCCTGTACTATGTCTCATAAGATCTTTAATGATAATATTATTATTCATATCGTCATTATGAAACTCTAATTCTGGTAAATGATCACGCGGATTATCATCAAATGATAGTTTATCATCAGCTCTGAGTTTCCCCAATATGGCAGAAGTAAACGCTTTAGTGCTTGATCCAATGGCGAATAGTGTATTTTCATCAGCAGGTATTTTATTTTCTACATCGCGATAACCAAATCCTTTGGCATAAACTATTTTATCTTTTTCAACCACGGCAACTGCGAATCCAGCGGCATGTGTAGCTTCAAGAATTTTGTTTAGTTCTTTATCAATGTTCTTTAATCGTTTGTCGGTTTGTGAAAAACTTCCAGGAACTAAAGTAAATGCAAATAAAATTGTGAATAGTTTTTTCATTGTAAATGGTTAATTGTTTATTAAGATAAGTAAGATAAGGACAAACTAAGTTACATTTTTTGAGGCTATATTTTTGAAAAATTACAGATCATCCTTAAAATTTTACAATTCGGTAAACTGTTTTTAAATAATCTGCATAGTTGCTGCAATTTTGTACTGTAATTAAAAAACGAACTATTATGCAAAAATTAGCACTAATCGTAGCACTCATTATCACACAGTTGTTAAGTGCACAATCACAGTATGAAAAAGGAATGCAAAAAGCATTCGAACTTTGGGGAACTAACCCAACCGAAGCCTCTAATCTATTTGAGAGAATTGCCAATGCAGAAACCAATAATTGGTTACCTGCATATTACGCAGCTCAAGTAAATGTTTTACAGGCATTCAATGAAAAGGACAAACAAAAACTATCGGCATTACTAGGTAAAGCTCAAGATTTAGTTAATGATGCCACTGCAATTTCAAAAAACAATCCAGAGATTATTGTATTGCAAGCAATGCTACACACGGCATGGATAGCCAGTGATGGAATGACGTATGGCCCCTCATTATCGCCAAAAGTAGCGGCATTATATGCTCAAGCTAGTCAAATTTCACCAACCAATCCAAGGGTGGTTTTAAGCAAGGCCGAGTGGGACATGGGTAGTGCACAATTCTTTGGACAAGACACAACACCATTTTGTAAGGATATTGAAAAGTCATTAGAACTTTTTGCTAACTTTAAACCTGAGTCTTCATTTCACCCAAATTGGGGAAAAGAAAGAGCTGAACAAGTATTAGCAAGCTGTAAAAATTAATCATCTATTGAATTAAAATTATGAAAGCGATCAAGAATTTTTTCATTGTATTTGCCATAGGAATAATAGTATTTGTTATTGGTACTTATAATCGTGGTGGTTTTGCTGAAAGGACAGTTAATGAATTAATTATCGATTTCGCTTTTTATCAACTTTATTCTTTTGTTCTTGGGTATTCAAACATGTACTTTTTTGAATATATTAATAAAAAGAGGTGGAAAAAAGATCAGCGAGTTTTAAGGTTTTTTACCGGTGTAGTTGGATCTGCCATCATTACAATGATTGGGTTATT
>CAZAPO010000296.1:0-14890 GCA_964487005.1 uncultured Flavobacteriaceae bacterium | reverse complement strand
ATCAAGATTCCCTGTAGGTTCATCTGCAAATAGAATGCTTGGTCTATTAGAAAAGGCTCTAGCCAAAGCAACTCGTTGTTGTTCACCGCCAGATAATTGCGATGGATAATGATGCACACGATCTTTTAAACCTACTTGTTCTAAAAGGTCTAATCCAATATTTTGAGCGTCTTTATGGCCTTGTAATTCTAAAGGTACGACTACATTTTCTAAGGCTGTTAGTGTTGGTAACAATTGAAAATTCTGGAATATAAACCCCACTTCCTTATTTCTAAGACTTGCACGTTCGTCTTCGTTTAAGTCTTTTAGGTTCTGTCCGCATAACTCTACTTGACCTCCATCTGGATAATCTAGTCCAGCACATAACCCAAGTAAGGTTGTCTTTCCACTCCCTGATGGTCCAACAATAGAAAAGGTTTCTCCTTGTTCAACCTCGAAGGTAATATCTTGAAGAACAGTTATATTTTTAGACCCACTACTATATGTCTTCGAGAGGTCGGTAATCTTTAATATCTTTGACATATTATTTTTTGAAAATAACTAAACAGCAAAGTAATCAAAATGATTTTAAATATTCGCGCCAGCTTTCCTAAGATTTCCTTAAAAATAACTACTTGTATTTTATGTGTTCTACTTTGGTCTTGTGGAGAAGATTCTTCTAAGAAATCACCAGAGGAAGTAACAAATGAAAAAGCTCTAGAAACTACAACTGAAACAGCTAATACAACTAAAACCATTGTGTTTTTTGGTGATAGCCTTACGGCAGGTTATGGATTAGATAATTCTAACGATGCCTATCCTGCTTTAATTCAAGCAACGATTGACTCTTTACAATTAAATTATACAGTTGTAAATTCTGGGCTAAGTGGTGAGACCACATCAGGAGGTAGAAGTAGAATTGATTGGGTCCTTAATCAAAACGTAGATGTTTTTGTTTTAGAATTAGGAGCAAATGATGGTTTAAGAGGTATAACGCTTAGTGAAACAAGAGAAAATTTACAGGCAATTATTGATGCCGTAAAGGTAAAATACCCAAAGGCTACTATTATTTTAGCAGGAATGCAGTTACCGCCTAATCTTGGACAAGAGTATACTGCCGAATTTAAAACAATTTTTGACGAATTAGCCGAAATAAATCAGCTTGAAATAATTCCATTTTTATTGAAGGATGTTGGTGGAATTCCCAATCTTAATTTAGCAGATGGTATTCATCCAAATGAAGCTGGACAAAAGATTGTTGCAAAAAATGTTTGGGAAGTATTAGGTCCCCTTTTATAAACTTCTTTTAAAATTTATACAAAAGCTTTAATACACTTCTTCTTGGTAAAACAGGAACCACTACAAAACTAGCATCTGGGTTAGACTGAATGTAATCTTGTGTTACTCCATCTGCATTTGCACCAAAGGAATTGGCTCCAAAAAAATTAGTCAGTCCCGCAGAATTAAACATATTATACATTGAGAAACTTACCAATAATTTTGGACTAAAAGTATAGTCTATACCCAAGCCAAATAAACTATATGATGGTAGTTGTAGTGCATTCGCGATATTGGCTTCCCTAGATGAGAAGTATTGCCATTTTAGGTATGATGACCATTTGTTACCCTCATAATTCATGCTTAAATTAGATAAAAAACTAGGTGTAAATGGCAATGTGCTATTTGAATAATCGAGTATACTATCATCTACGGTATCTGTGGTTCCAGCAGCATCATAAACTGTCCATTGCGTTGCTTTTGCATCTTGAAGGGTTCCATTAAATTGAAAACTCAAGTTTTGTAAAGGTGTATAGTTACTTTCCCATTCTAATCCAAATGTACGTGTGCTGTTAAGTTGCACTGGTGTGTAGAATACAGAATTATCGTCTGAATCAAACTCGAAATTTGTACTTGCAACATCATTGAGCCAACTACCAAATGCAGTAATTGCAAAGGCAATGTTGCTATCATCGTATTTAGTTCCAATTTCAAACTGTGTAATTTTTTGAATTTCTCCCTTTTGGTTAATAGGGACATTGGCAAAATTGTTTAAATAATATTCTAATTCTGGCGCTTTATTTCCTCTTGAAAACCTGGTGAATATTGAGGTTTGATCGCCAACCGTATAGTTTAAACCTATTGAAGTAGAAAGATAATTGTAATTATAATTAAATCCATCTTTTGTACCAGTTGGAACTAAGATTCCGTTATCATATGCTGTAGTTACATCGCCATCAACGCCTCCCAGCTGCTGTATTGGTGCATACCTGTCTTTATCTCCTTTATGTTTAATAAATTCATACCGAATTCCTGCATCTAAGGTTAATACACTACTAAGCAACCACAAATCACTAAAAAAGAAGGCTCCCTGTGTAACATTTACATCGGCGTTTATATAGAATAGTCCACCATAGTTGCTAAGGCCGTGTTCATCAGATAATGAAACCACTGGTTGACCAGGATTTTCTAGGGTAACTTGAAGCATTCTAGGTCCAGATTCATAGGTGGCATAGCCGAAGCTCCCTTGTGTAAATAGTGAAGAATTAGATAGCCCTAATGCCCCACCAAAACTTAACTGGTGCTTTGCGGTCTTTTTATTAAATGTAAGCTCGTTCATCCATTCATTGGCATCAATAAATTTATACCATGCTGCCGTTCCTAAAAGAGCGTCGTTTGGCAAGCTGCCGTTACTTAGGTATTGAAAAGGTTGTCCTGAAAATAATCCTGAATTATCTACTCTTGCCATTTCCGATCCCGTACGTGCATCTCTAAAAACTAATTGTCCAATTGGGAAATCGGCGCCACTAATAAAATACGCCAATGGGTTATTTAATGAAACAAAAACATTGCTAATTGAGGTCTGCCAATCTGCTTTTTTTGAAGAGAATTTACCATTAAAATTTAAGGACCAACCATAATCTAATTGTTGGTCAATCTTTACTCCCAAAGCAAGATCTTGGGCATGTACTCCGTCTGCAGGGTTAAAACTATTGGTCTTTCCATTTAATAAATTTCTACCATCAGGTACCTGAGCATTAAACGCTGGCATTAACAGCGATGTATTATTAAAATCTTGACCGAAGGCTGCTTCAGGATTATCCCAATTGGTAGCTGCTACGCCGTTGTACCTATTGGTGTAATCATCCAGTACTTTACCGTAAAACGTTATGCTTCCGTTGTCATGTACGTTAATAAGGTTAAACTTAAATTGTCCTCCACGACTAAAGGTGAAATTGGTAGTTCTGGCACCTTGATCATAACGATAATGACCTCCAGCATTGAAAAACCAATTATTTCCTATTGGACCACTTAGGCGTGATTCAACCTTAACTATTTCATTATTTTCACCTTGTAAGCCACTACTCAATTGTATGGCTCCTCCAAATTGATTTTGCGTACTGTGCGATATAAAATTATAAATACCTCCAGGACCATTTAAGGCATGAATGGCAGCACTTCCGCCATTAAGCACTTCAGCCTTAGCGGTCATTAAATCAAAACGTTGAAATAAATCTGGAGTGTAATACGAATGTTGTATTAGACTAACGGGTAATCCATCCTCCTGTAGTGAAACATAATACCATCCTAAATCATCTTCTGATGAAGCCGATATACCACGTGAATACACTTTGGTAAATACTTCTCCCGCCGATGGATCACTAATAATTCCTGGAATTGATTGCAATAGGTCGGCGGTACCTAGCGCATATTGCTTTGTTATATCGCTTGTATTAAGTGTTGTTATGGTGTTTGCTGTTTCCTGTTGCCTGGTGGCAGTTCTTCTACCAGTAAGTGTAATATTATCTAACTTAAGCGGATCTTCTGCCATTTTAAGTGACATTATAACATTAGCACTATTAATGATAAGGCCTTCTACGTGTGTTTTAGCTCCTAAATACGTTGCCGTAATGGTATATGAACCGTTACTTAAATCATCAAACTCAAATGTACCATCAGTATTGGAGGTGGTGAATTTATCTAGCGGGAATAACTCTATATGTACACCACTTAGTGGTTCATTTTTATGATTGGTAATGGTACCAATTATTGAATGCTGTGCAAAACTTGATGTAACAGTAATGGTGCATACCAATAGTAGGAAAAAAAAGGTCTTATTCATTAGTTTTTTTGAAGAAATAGATAATTAAATGAGCCAATAAATATAGAAAATACCTTTAGAAATATATAGCATTTAGTGGTTCAATTTTATAGGGCTATACTAGATTTTTTATAACCTCAAGAGCCATATCAATTTCTGCCTTTGAATTGTAAATATGTACCGAATGCCTTAACAATTCCTGCCCTACTGATCTTGGTTGTAATCGCTTTTGCTCCCATAAATGCTTTTGCAATTCTGGCCCCGTCATACCTTTAACCGCATAGGTAGTTATTCCAGCTGCCATTGCTTCATTGGTGGATGAAGAAATGGTTACATGTGGCATATCTTTAAGTCCACTGCGCAAATAACCTCCAAGTTCCTTAATTCTGTTTAGCCAACGTTCTTTGCCAATGGTATTGAAAAAATCTAAAGCGGCATCATATCCTGCTAATAAAGCCGGATTACCAGTTCCGTTTTGCATTAATCTAAATCCATGGTCTTCTTGATTATCCCAATTGTAGCTGGCTATGGTGGTCCAAATATCGCTTACCACCTCGTTATTTACGTATAAAAGTCCGCTTCCAGGAGGCGCCAATAACCATTTGTGTAAACTTGAATAATAGGCATCGCATCCAATTGCTTTTACATCAACATCAATTTGTCCTACGCATTGGGCACCGTCTAGAATTGTAAAAATACCACGTCTTTTAGCCTCGGCACATATCTCTTTTACGGGCATAACGGTACCATAAACCGAAACGATATGCGGTATTGCTATAACTTTTGTTTTGGGAGTTACTTCTTTAAAGATTGCATCGTAGATTTCTTGTGGATCATTAGCTGGAACGGGCATAGTGGCTTGTTTGTATATGCAGCCTTTTCGTTTAGCTAGTGTTTGCCATGCGCCAAATCCGCCTCCGTGTTCTTGATTTGTATTCAATAACTCATCTCCCTCTTTTAAATCGAGCCCCATTCCAACATAATTCATTCCAAAGGTGGCATTTTGAGTTAAAGAGACTTCCTTATAATTACAATTAATAATTTTAGCAAGTTTAGTTCTTAGCGCTTCATAAGGGAAATAACCGCTTAGTAACTCTGGCCCTGAACCATTTTTGTAATCAACAGCAGCCGCTTCTCTATTATGATACATCATATGATCAATCATCTTGCTAAGCACGTAACCTGGTGTAGGTCCCATTGTACCATTATTGAAATAAGTTTGCCCCTCTTTTAAAGGAAATTGTTTACGTATCATTGCCCAATAGTCTTCATCATTGGCATAGTTGTTTTTTAAGACGTCTAAAGACCAGGTTCTATTGTTATTAAATGATAGTAACGGCGCCGATAAAGCCGCTAAAGAGGCCGTTTTTAAAAATGATCTACGTTGGTTCATTGTTTGGTTGTTAGTTGAATAGTTACTTTAAATGTACATAATATTTTTGCAATAATTTAAGGCTTGTTATGAAGGCATTAACACTTATGAATCCCATATTGTTGTTAATTTACACTATCAATCAATATCTTTAACATGGACTATAAAAAATTAACCAATTTCATTGTGTTCTTCTTCATTATTGCTGGTGCTGCATTAATGGCATATGGTGAAATTGAAAGAACCGATCTGCAAGAGCCCGATGCTGTAGAAACAGTTGAGCAAACTCACAAAAAACCTTGTTCTAAAAGAATAGGATAGCATTAAAAATCAATGACGATGCCAATACTAGGTATTGGTGTATTGGTGTCTTGGTCTAGTTCAGATAAACTTCTAGGGTCTAATAAATTCCCCGATTCATCTCTAGATAACCCATATTCTGGTGGTGTTGGAATACGTTGCATCAACAAATTTTGAACCTCAAGAAATACATTTAGCGACCATTTTTGATAATTCCACTTCTTGTCAACTCGTGCGTCAAGCTGGCTAAATATTCCTATTTTCTCTTCGCCCAATCGCGCATAATCTAATGTAATTTCTGGATAGGTGATTAGTGTTTGATCTAGGTCAGTGGGTACATACGGTGTTCTTCCAGCTAATCGATATCTTGAACTAATTTCCCAATTTTTCTTGAGTTTATAGCCACCTACAAAGGATACTAAATGTCTACTATCCCAAACAGAAGGCTTATAGTTTGTTGCATCTAAACCAGAAAACTCACTATAGAAGAACGTATAAGAGAATATACTGTAAAAGTTGTTTCTAAGTTTTTGTTGGTATTGAAATTCTAATCCATAACTTCTACCTTTTCCAATAGCTGTAATATCTTCATTTCCTAAAACTTCAAAATCTGCTCCCTTATTGGCCAGTGAAATGCCATCAAGCACAGAAACTGGATAATTAGCATACTTTTTAATGAATCCTTCCAAAGAAATTTTTGCCGATGGATTAGGAATATATTGTAAACCTGCTACATAATGATCACTTCTGGTATACCTAGTATCTTTATTTACCAAGGAATTTGCATTATTTCTAAACCCTAAAATGGTATAAGGAGGTATTTTAAAATAACGTCCAATAGTAGCACTGGCGTACCAATTGGTGGCTAACTGGTATGATACAGACAAACGTGGAGAAAAAGTATTGATTAAGCTATTGCCTTCAGTAAAACTATCATCATCCATTCTAAATCCAAGAGACACTTCTAAGTTATTGTCTAACAACTTACTTGAGGCATTGGCAAAGACACCATATTTTTGAAAATTAATATCGGTGTCATAAAATATATTGTCAATGATATTGGACGTGTTATTAGTATAGGAGGCATGTTGCATATTAAACCCTCCTGAAACCTTCCAGTTACCAATAAATTTAGTGGTTTTATGGCGTATTTTAATTTCTGATTCTACAGCATCATTTTTAAATAGGACGCCAGCTCTATTCTCTGGGTCCTGATATGTTGTATATACATTTTCAAGCCTATTATTGCTCAATGTACTTTCCATATAACCACTACCATCCTTAAATCTTCGTCTCCAGGTTACCCCAATTGAATTCGTTTTTTGTTCAATATATGGTGCTTGCTCAAGTACGGCTTCGGCAATTTCATCATATTCATCTGGGCGTTCAACTGTAAAATCATCTATTGAGCCTAAACCTATGATATACAAATCATTATAATCATCTAATTTATGTGATAGTTTATATTGATAATCCCAGTAATCTGGTCGTATTGGAAGTCCAATTAGCTTAAATAATGCTTGTAAATAACTTCTACGCACAGATAGAATCATACTTGTTTTACTTTCTTGTAGATTCTTCTTAAATAAGGGACCTTCAAAGGTGAAGGCGGCATCTGTAGCACTTACCCTTATATTCGTATTGGTCTCATACCGATTACCATCTCGCTGACTAAATTGCAAGACTCCTGATAATGGATTGTCATATTCTGCACCAAATGAAGAGGTAGATAAAGTCACGTCATTAATAAATGAAATATTTAATAAACCTACGGGTCCACCTGCACTTCCTTGAGTTGCAAAATGGTTAATATTTGGTACTTCCATCCCATCGAGATAATACACCGTTTCATTAGGAGCTCCTCCTCTTATTATAAGATCGTTTCTAAATCCACCAATGGAAGGAGATACACCAGGCAAAGACTGTGCTACCTGGACCACATCATTATTTCCACCGGGATAGGTAGCAATTTCAACTGCAGACAGAGTTTGTGTAGATAAAGGCGATTCTACAGACCTATTAATTTTGTTCTCATTGCTAATTTCTATAGCATCAAGCACTACACTCGACTCCTCTAAGATGAAATTAAAACTTGGGTTTCCCTTAGATTTAATGATTACATTAAACTTTGTTACTGTAGTGTAACCAAGGTATTGAGCAGTTAGATTATAGGAGCCTGGAGTAATTCCTGTAATTTGATAATTCCCCTGTTCATCACTAATGGCGCCTAGCGTAGTATTTTCTAAAAAAATTGATGCTCCAAGAATGGGTTCTCCCTTCTCGTCTGTGATATTACCTCGTATGCTTACTTCAATTTGGGCATAAGAATTTATAGCGAAACACGTTAAAATAAGTGTACAAAAAAATTTAGTCATAGTGATTCATAGCAAATGAAAGTTAAAAATACACTTATTCTTTATAATTTTTATAAATTCGCATTCCATTCGTTTCCCTTATATCTATTTTTTGGATTTATGCTTACCCTAATTTTTTGGGATAACTAAATGAAAACTTCCTTAACGTCATTTTTTATTGTTGCCTTTTGCATGCAAATAACCGGGCAAAATTCTGATTCTTTAATTCATAAAACACCTGTAGCCAAAGATCTTGAAGAAGTAGTTGCAGTTGGGGTTACCCCTGAGCCATCAAATGCTATAGATATTAAAGCTACTCATTGGAACACTGTAAAGTATAATCCATTTAAAGATGAGCGGGTTTCTTTTCCTGTCAAACTTAATTTTAGTGATAGTCATTTTAGATCACCTGTATTGCATAACATGGTGGTGACTTCACGATTTGGTTGGCGTCGAGGTAGGGCTCATCAAGGTATTGACATAGATTTAATCACTGGGGATGATGTGGTTGCTGTTCTTGAGGGTGTAGTTCGCTTAGCACGTTGGAATGGAGGTCATGGTAGAGCTGTAGTTGTGCGGCATTATAACGGATTGGAAACTACCTATGCACACCTTTCTTCATTTGCGGTAAAAGCTAATGATACTGTTAGAAAAGGACAGGTACTAGGCAAAGGAGGTGCTACAGGTAATGCAAGAGGTAGTCACCTACACCTAGTGGTGAGTTATAAGGGAATTGCCATTAATCCGGAATATTTATTTGATTTTGGTGGTACGAATGCCATTAGAGCCAAAGAACTATGGGTGACTCGACGTTGGACTCAAGCCTATTACCACAGTTCACGACGAATGACTAAATTAGAACTGCTAACCACCGAAGAGGAAGCTTTGGCTAGCTTGGTTAAAACCAAGACGATATATGTTGTAAGACGCGGTGATACCTTATCTCATATTGCCAGAAGTAATAATACCTCCATACGTTCTATTTGTGTATCCAATAATATTAGTAGAAATGCCGTGTTAAAAGTTGGACAAACACTTATTTTAGAGCTTTAAAACACGATATGCTTCTTGCAATCTTCTTGTTACTGGTCCAATGTTATTGTTTGTATAAAAATAATGACCATCTATACGCTTAATAGCTGCTATTTGTGTGCTTGTTCCCGTTAGAAAAGCCTCGTCCATTGCTGCAATGCTATTAAATAATATACCTTCTTCAATTACTTTAATATTGAGGTTATCACACATTTCAAGTACAATTTGACGTGTAATACCATTTAAAATGTGCTCATTTGCTGGATGGGTATAGACAATACCGTCTTTTACAAAAAACACATTACAGTGCGATGCTTCGGTAACAACTCCATCACGTACTAAAATGGTTTCGTAACAGTTGTTCTGCATGGCAAATTCATTGGCCATAATATTTCCGAGTAAAGAAGTCATTTTAATATCACAACGTTCCCATCTAAAGTCTTTCATGCTCACCGTTTCCATATGTAGGTCATTAATCTCGGGTAAGGTTTTTGCCACAGCATACATCAATACTGTTGGCGTCACATCTGTAGGAAAACCATGCTTTCTTGGGGCAATACCGCGGGTTATTTGAATATATAAAAAGCAATCTTTGTTTGTTAAACCTGATGCTGCAAGTAGTTTAGGTATTTCTGATTTAAGTCTATCTACGTTAAAATCAATTTGAATTTGTTTTAAGCAGTAGTCTAGTCGCTTTAAATGCGCATCTTCGTAAAAAAAACGGCCGTTGATTTGAACCATGGCTTCATAAATACCATCTCCAAAAATAAATCCACGATCAAAGACAGAGATCTTTGCGGCTACAGGATCAATTATTTCACCATTTAGGTATACTTTATCTGGAAAACCTTTCGTATGCGTTATCTGCCTTTAAATCTAATTCTTATAGGTCTTTTTGAATTAATAAAATAAACAGCACTAAGCAGTATTATGGCTGCAATTATTGACTGCCCAGAAATCCTTTCATTTAAAATATACCAACCTAATAACATGGCAATTATTGGATTGACATAAGCTGCAGTAGCAACTTTTTCGGCAGACACATGCTTTAGTAAATAATTGAAGGCAGTAAATGCAATTACTCCACCAAAAGTCACTAGAAATAACATTGCCCACATGGTATCAGATTCCCAATGCTGTGGTCCTAACCAGGATTCACCAACAACTTTTGAAAAAATTACTAGAAGTATACCGCCTATTACCATTTGATAGGCCGTTGATATAAAATAATTCTTAGGCAATTCTACACGAGACACAAATATGCTACCATAGGCCCAACTTACTATACAACTAAACATAACAATGATACTCCACATGCTCTCTTTTGACGAGAGTAATTCCCGTTGACCAACCAATAAATACATACCAATAATACCAAGTACCACACCTATATAGGCCTTTTGCTCTATTTTTTTACCATATAATAGCCACATCAATAAAAGAACAATTAGAGGTTGTATAGATGTTTGTAAGGCCGCAAAATTACTGTCTACATAACGCAGGCACCAAACAAATACACCATTACCATAAACAAGAAATAAGAATCCAGCAATGGTGGAATTAATTAACTGTCGTTTATTGACCTTAAGAGAATGTCCCATTATTTTGGCAATTATAAAAATGAGAATTCCGGCGAGAATAAATCTTATTGATGCTAAGTATAAAGGATCTATCTGTGTAACTGCAATTTTATTACACAAATATGTTGAACCCCAAATAACATAGATTGCTATAAAGGACAATATAATTAGTACTGGTTTTGGAGAGCCACTCATGGTTATTAATTACTCCTCAGCTTCTTGTTTTAATTTATTATACTGATCTGTAAGCTCTTTAAACCTTGTTTCTGCTTCTTGACCTGGTAATTGATCGGCACCGCTTATCATGTTCAATAAATAAGAAACTTGTGAAGCGTACATTTGCTGCGGATAGGCTCCTTTGGCGTTTCTAATCTTGCTAAGTACCGCATTTACCTTTTCTAAGCGCTCTTTCTTACCAGCTGCCTTTTTACCTTTTAAAGACTTTGCTTCTTTTTCTAACTTGTCTTGCAGTATTCTTGTTTCAGACAGCAGCTGTTGTACTTTATGTTGCATGGCAATTTGCTCATTTATATCTGCTACCGATACGCCACTTTCTGCTACTCTAGGGTCCATTACAATTTCAAAAGATTGCTCGAGGGTAGTATCTCCTATTTTCAATTTCGCCGTATAGGTACCTGGTGCTACCATTGGACCATTTTTAAATCTTCTGCTGTTACTAGCATGCCACGCACCTTTACTTCTCATGTTCCAATTAAATCTATTTAATCCTGCTTTACCCGATAAACTTCTATCAGACAACACCGTTATCTGACTCAATTGCATATTATAAATTTCTTTATCTGGTGTCTTCTGTTTTGTGGTATCACTAGTTACTGCAATTACAGGTTTATTGTTACTATCAAATATTTCAAGTGTAACTTTACCTTTATAACCTTTAGGAAGGTAATAATCAAAAATAACACTAGGTCTATCGTACTTTGGAAAAGCTGTACTACTGCCTCCCACTCTTGGATAACGATATCTAATTGTATTGTCAGGTTTAAATAAAACTGCGGTTGATTCTAAATTGTCTATTTCTTGTTGACGTAGTGCTGTGATGTTATCTAAAATCCAGAACCCACGTCCCATAGTACTTAGCACAATATCTCCTCTAAATATTTTAATATCTGTAATTGGTGTCACTGGTAGGTTTTGCTGGAATTTTTTCCAAGTCTTACCATCATCAAATGATACAAACATCCCGTATTCTGTTCCAGCATACAACAAGCCTTGTCTAACTGGGTCTTCACGAAGCACTCTGGTAGAAAAATCTTCTGGAATACCATTGGTTGCCGTTGTTAACAATTCCCAACTTTTTCCAAAATTGGTTGTTTTATAGATATATGGTCTAGCATCACCAAGCAAATGTCTATCAACTGCAACATAGGCTGTTCCCTCATTAAAGTGTGAAGGTTCTACAGATTCTACGCGACCACCTATAGGCATTTTTTTAGGGGTAACATTTGCCCATGTTTTTCCACCATCTTGTGTCACAGAGATTACACCATCATTAGACCCCGTCCAAATGAGTCCTTCTTTTAATTTTGACTCTCTTATTGAATATAACGTACTATAATACTCCTCACCAGTAATGTCCCTTGTTATTGGACTTCCTGAAATTACTTGCTTATCTGCTTCAAAAGCTGTTAAGTCTGGAGAAATGGTTTCCCATATCAATCCTTCTGTTATCGTTTTATGTAAAAATTGTGAGCCGTGATAAATAACATTAGGGTTATGTGGTGATACATGGATTGGTGCCACACGCTGAAAGCGATACTTTAGATCTTTTGGATTGTGACCATAAATATTTGAAGCACCTACATAATATCCCTTTTCTACTCCTGTGATCTTATTATAAACACCAAAGCGCCCTTTACAATTGGCATATACTACATTATGATTGCCTGGTTTTGGTACTGCAGGACCTGTTTCACATCCTCCTGTATTAATAATCCAGCCCACACCTGCATTTTGAATGGCATATGGTGCAAAACTAGGTACCGCAATCGTAGTGTAATTGTCTTGTTGTCCAGCATATAACCAGTATGGATACTGGTCATCCACTTCTACTTGATACAATTCTGCCGTAGGTTGATTAAACTGTGTCGACCATGTTTTACCTCCATTATGAGTTACATTTGCTCCACCATCATTGGCTTGAATAAAAAGGTCGGGGTTATTTGGATTGATCCATATATCATGATTATCACCATGCGGAACACTCATGCGCTTCCAAGTCTTACCGCCATCTGTTGATTTAATTAGCGGATTGGCATTTGAGTATATAATATCTGGATTGGTTGGGTCTAACTCTATGTTAGTATAATAAAACGGTCTGTTCACCAATCGAATATCACTTGACACCTGCTTGAATGATTTTCCTTGATTTATAGATTTATAGAGCCCTCCTTCTTTTCCAGGTGCTTCTATCACCGCGTATAAAATGCTTGAATTTGATGGAGATACTGCTAAGTCTATTTTTCCAATTACATCTTTAGGTAGTCCATTTTCTAACTTCGTCCAGTTCTTTCCACCGTCAATTGATTTATAGATACCTCCTTCGTCTTTATTTCCTCCTGATATAATGGTCCATGGTTTACGCTCAGCTTTCCAGGCTGCTGCATAAACTACATTTGGATTTCCTGGTAACAATTCAAGATCTGCAAAACCAACAGTATCAGAAATTGACAACACTTTATTCCATGAAAGTCCGCCATCAGTTGTTTTATAAACACCTCTTTCACTATTTGCTTTAAATGCGTTCCCTATAGCTGCTACCCAAACCACATTGTGGTTTGTAGGATCAATTTCAACGGCTCCAATCTGTCCAGTTTCTCTAAGGCCAATATGCTCCCATGTTTTTCCTGCATCTATTGATTTATACATCCCTTTGCCACTAATGACATTACTTCTTAAACCATCTGAACCAGTACCCACGTAAACTATATTTGGATCATTAACAGCAACTTCTATCGCTCCAATTGATGGTGTCGCAAAAAAGCCATCTGAAACGTTGTTCCATGTAGTACCATAATCTAGTGTTTTCCAAACGCCACCTCCAGAAGCTCCTAAGTAAAAAGTCCCTGGTTGCATTGGTGTACCTGTTACTGTTGTTACTCTTCCACCTCTTCCAGGGCCTACTGGCCTGTACTCAAATGACTTAAAATCTTGCGCTAAGGAGACATCAGATAAACAAAATAAAACAAAGGCTAATTGAATAAATCGTACGGGTAATTTCATAATAATGTAATGGTTGGTTGTCAATTATCTTCTAAAAATAAGAGTTATTTGTAGATTAAAAAACAATTCTGTGCTAACTTTAAAATCTTTAACTTTTTAAAATATTAGTGCTTTTAAATAAATGACTTTGAAGTCTTATTTTGGTAGCTATTTTTTTGGAATAATATTGTACTTTAGGCTTGTTCATTTTTATGAGTAAATCGGCTAACCATATAAAAAAGTTTGGAACCTTTGGCGGTGTCTTCACACCCACATTATTGACTATTCTTGGTGTAATAATGTACTTGCGTATGGGTTGGGTAGTAGGAAACGCCGGATTGTTAGGTGCCTGGTTAATCATTATTGTTTCCTTTTTAATTACGTTGTGTACTGCCCTGTCTATGTCGGCAATTACCACTAATATTAGGATAGGTGCCGGTGGAGCTTATGCCATTATCTCTCAATCATTGGGATTGGAAGTTGGTGGTAGTTTAGGGATTCCCAGATATATTTCGCAAGGGTTAGCGGTCACCATGTATATTTTTGGTTTTAGAGAAGGTTGGTTAGGTATATTCCCTGCACATGATCCTTTTTTAGTTGATCTTGTTGTTTTTGCTGTCCTCATTACCATTGCTTATATAAGTGCTAACCTCGCTATAAAAACGCAATATGTGATAATGGTGATCATTATAGCATCATTGGTTTCTATTGTAATGGCAGCTTATCATGGTTCTATGGAGATTCCTGCAAATGAAGCCATTCGCTGGGGTGATTTTAGAGGGTCTCCAGAAAATAATTTTGAAGGCAGTAGTTTTTGGATTGTTTTTGCAGTATTCTTCCCAGTAGCAACAGGAATTATGGCTGGAGCAAATATGTCTGGTGAATTAAAAGACCCTAAAAAAAGTATACCACAGGGAACCTTGTGGGCTATTGGTGTAAGCTTTGTTATTTATAT
>CAZAPO010000295.1:0-2614 GCA_964487005.1 uncultured Flavobacteriaceae bacterium | reverse complement strand
GCACACACATACCTTTTTACCTAAACCAACCATAGAGAAGAATGCTGCAGATAAAAATGTATTGGTAAATCAAGTTGGCTGCTATGGTCTTTATTTAGGTCGCGTAGATTTTTACTTTGATGAAGACAAAAATAAAGCTGCAAAAGGTACGTCTATAATAGTTTAATTTTCAAGAAATTGTAAGTGTTTTAATTTTAGTCGTCTAACTAGAAGTAAAATACTTTATTATGAAAAAACATCTTCCATTTGCCTTAAGACTTATTGTAGCTATTATTTTAATTCAGACCTTGCGTTTTAAGTTTACTGCACACCCCGATAGTGTTTACATTTTTGAAACGGTGGGATTGGAACCCGTAGGTAGAATTGGTATTGGAGTGCTTGAATTAATTGCTGGAATACTATTATTAATTCCAAAAACCGTTTGGGCTGGTGCTACCTTGACATTAGGCTTGATTGGCGGTGCAATCTTCATGCATTTAACAATGCTCGGCATTGAAGTTAGAGATGATAATGGAGTATTATTTATTACTGCTGTAGTTACCTTTATACTTTCAGCAATAATCCTCTATATCTATAAAAAGGAAATACCAATAATTGGTAAAAGATTTGCTTAAGCTTCTTCGAGTTTTTCAAGGGCACCAAAGTTTGTAGTCTTTGAATAAGACATGGCCGATTGTAGATAGAAAAAACAAAAGGCAAAAACTAACAATGCTGAATAGGATATTCCGAGTATAGTACGTTCTGAAACATAAAAATAAGCTACTTGAATTACTTCAGAAAAAACAATACACAAGGCTCCAATTAGTAAATTCATCGCCTTTTTGGAATCTTTACTCAAGTAATTTATTAATGTAATGGTTAGCAATAGCATAATAACTATGTTATACACCACTTCAATAATTGAGTCTAAAAGCCCCTGCATAAATCCGCTATTAACCGCAACCTCAGAAACAAAAATCACGCTGTAGATATCAAGAGCCAATAATATGGCCAAATGAACTGGGAAGCGCTTAATTATTTTTTTAATTTCTAGATTACTGTACACCTCTAAGAACAAACAACTGTAAGCAATTATATAGCAGGTATTACCACCATAAAACTGCAAATAATCAATAAATGTACTTTCGGTAATGTAATAGATCATGCCAACACCCCCTAAGAGTTCACCTATGGCATACGCAAATAAAAATTTGAAAAAATAGGATCTCGTATCAAAGGTTGTGGCTACGTAATAATAAGTGAGCAAGGGTACAATAGGAAATCGGGTAGCCTCTGAAAACATATCCAGTCCAAACACCTGAAATCCTATAAAGGAGATGGTTAAAATAATTATGAGACCAAGTATAAATTTTGGTTGCTGCATACTAGATTTGGGGTCTATTTGTGAGACAAATATAACAAATAATTACAATTAATCGATAAAACAATGCTTTTTATCGATATTTTTAATCTATTTATAATTATTCTAAATAATCATCTGTAAGAAGTCCTTTTCACCTATTATAGGAATATTTAAAGCATCAGCTTTATTGCGCTTACTCGGACCCATATTTGCCCCAGCAACGACATAGGAAGTCTTCGAAGAAATTGATGAAGATACTTTTCCACCGTTATCTTCAATGAGTTTTTTAAGTTCAGTCCTAGAAACAGTTTCAAATACACCAGAAACCACAAAAGAATTGCCTTCTAACTTATTGGTTTGATTTGCCAGTACTTCTTCAGATAATTCTAATTGAACCCCAAAGGCTTTTAACCGGTTAACAATATTCATGTTTCCAACTGATGAGAAAAAGTCTACAACACTTTCGGCAATCCTCTCACCTATTTCGTCTACGGTAACTAAATCTATTATTGTTGCTATTGATAAGGCCTCAATTGATTTATAATGCTTTGCTAGTTTTTTTGCAACGGTTTCTCCAACATATCTTATACCAAGAGCATATAATACGCGTTCAAAAGGTATTTGCTTGGAGGCCTCAATTCCTTTGATGAGATTTTCTGCACTTTTCTCAGCCATTCGTTCTAGAGGTATGACCTGCTCTTTGGTTAATTCATACAAATCGGAATAATTATTTATTAAACCAGCATTAACCAATAGTGCCACCGTCTCACCTCCCAAACCTTCAATATCCATGGCTTTTCTCGAAATATAATGCTGAATTCTACCAATAATTTGTGGTGCACATCCATTATAGTTCGGACAATAGTGTTGTGCTTCGCCCTCTTTTCTAACAAGCGTAGTTTCACATTCTGGACAATGTGTAATATAATTAGTGATTTGAGAATTAGTAGGACGCTTGCTTAAATCTACAGCAACAATCTTAGGAATTATTTCTCCTCCCTTTTCAACAAAAACCTCATCTCCTACTCTTATATCTAACTTGCTGATTTGATCTGCGTTATGTAAAGAAGCTCTTTTTACAATGGTGCCAGCTAATTCAACTGGTGCTAAATTAGCAACAGGTGTAATAGCTCCTGTTCGTCCAACTTGATATGAAATGCTGTTTAATCTTGTGGACACTTGTTCAGCCTTAAATTTATATGCCATAGCCCAGCGCGGTGCCTTGGCGGTGTATCCTAATTCTTCTTGCTGAAATAAGCTATTAACCTTTAT
>CAZAPO010000294.1:0-6035 GCA_964487005.1 uncultured Flavobacteriaceae bacterium | reverse complement strand
CATCTAGGTTAATCTTACCTTGCTCTTCCAGCAGTAATACCGCAAAAGTCACAAACTGCTTTGAGACCGATCCAATATAAAAAACAGATTTCGAGCTAAGTTTAATATCGTGCTCTAAATCACCGTAACCATACCCCTTTTTATAAATTAATTCGCCATTTTTTATAATACCTAGCGAAGCACCTGGAGTTTCAGGTTTATTCCATTCTGCAAAAATTTTATCAATTTCTTGGTTTTGGTCAATTTGGGCAATAATTACAACTGGGAAAAGAAATACAATATAAACTAGTAACTTTTTCATTATATATGAGGTTGGTTTGCCCATACAAGTTCTAAAAATTAACCGAAACTATTACCTAGTACCAAAACGAATTATCAACACACTACACGAGGTGCGTGTTATTAAATTCTTCGCTCAAGTTCGTTTAGTATGCCTTCACAGCGTTCATTGAGGTCTTTTAAGGTTGGTACCAATTCCATGGCGCCTTTTTCATTCAACCATTTATGAGGATTGCTCCAAAACAAACTACTGGTTCTTAATGATCGAGCCAAGCTTTTATCAATTTTAATCATGGAGGTAAAAGCTTCCAACCATAGGTTTGATAGCTGCTCGTTTGGTTGGTAGTTTTTATTGTTTTTGGTTAAATAAACTTCAGTTGCATTTATGGCCTTTTGAAGATTAGCTACTGCCATAATTTTATTATCAATTCGCGTGCCTCGCTTACTTAAAACCTTGTCCAGCAAGGAACTAGAGGTGTTTATTCCAGAAAAAAGTGTACCAAATAGACTCATGAATTATTAAAGATAAGATTTAAAAATAGGAATCAAAAAACACTCAATTAAAATTTTGGCACGATGCTTGGTTACAATTAAGTATCAATTAAAAAATGAACAGTTACGTGAACATAAACATGTTTGAGTAACATAAAAATTTAACAGAAATGAAAAAATTACTCGTATTTTTTGCAAGTGTATTCCTGGCTGGAATACCTGTTAGTGCTACTACAACCACCAACAGTTTAGTAAGTAATAATTATACAACATTTGTGAGAGGGTATGGTAATTCTTTCATTTTTGTTGAAGATGGAATTGAGTTTGCTATTTTTCCAGACGGGCAATTCGATTTTAATGTCATGAACTATGGTCCTAATTTTGGCGCCTATGCTGATTTTGGTGGCGTAAGTATTAGCTTTAATACAGGCTATGGGTATGATGCCTATGTACAATATGATGATTTTGGAGCGGTTATTCAAATTGAGAATGTTCCAATCTATTACGATTATTATGGTCGTATTGTGAGAGCGGGTAACGTTCGTATTCACTATAACAACTTTGGTTATGTCACACGTGTGGGAGGGTTATTTGTACACTACAATGCGTATAATAGATTTTCACATTATACAGGGTATATAAACTCATTCAATAGGTTTTATGTTACCAGACCATGGCATCGCTTTTATGCAAGACCATTAGTTGATTTATGTATTGTATTTAATCGTCCATACAGACGTTATTATAGACCTATTAGACATACCTATTACAGACCATATAGAGATAATTTTAGACCACAGGTTAACTATAGTGCCAGTAGAAGAAATTCGGTTGCTCAACAATCAAGAAGAAGTGATAGGTATTTACAAAGTAGAGATGGTAGACGTGGTAACGATGCTTTACAGAGAGGACGAAGAGTTGCGGCAAATGATCAAGTTTCTAGAAATAGTAGACGTAATGAAGGTGTTACACAAAGACAGCGTCGAGATAATAATGGAGTAACGCAAAGATCAAGGAGAGGTAGTGACAATAGAAGTCTATCACAAGAAAGAACTGTGACTAGAAACAGAACCTCGACTCCAAGAAGAAATGCGACTCCTAGGCGTACCCCTGATGTTAAGCGAAAAAGTACCAATAGTAGACCTAGCGTAACTTCTAAGCCAAGAACTACTTCTAGATCAAAAGTTGCACAAAGGTCAAACTCAAATCGTAAACAACAACAAGTTAAACAACGTTCAGTTCAGCGAAGTAAAAGTTCACAAGCCAGAGCGAATCGAACGTCAGAAAAAATAAGACATAAATCTAGAGCTAGTAGTAGTTCAAAACCTAAAGCTAGATCAGCTAGAAAAAGAAATTAGATTAGTATATTTTGGTTAGTTAGTTAGACAGTCCTGCAAGATACTCCACTAAAGCTTGCAGGATTTTCTTTTTATGACCTTTTAATAAATTTATCGAGTATGGTAGTTATATCTTCAGAGAAATTAAACCTATAGACAATCAATACATAGATAATACCTACCACTATTGATTTTAATCCAATATTGATAATTGGATGAAATGGAAACTCCCAAAAATAGCACGTACCTACTAATACAAAAATAAGTACCATTGTTTTTACTGTCCCCAAGGTAAATGGGCTCATCTTAAACTTCGAATACACGAAACCTAGCTTGGCTATATTGTAAATAACAATCGCTAAAAACGTAGCAATGGCAGCACCGTCAATACCCATTTTAGGGATAAAAATCATATTAAAAACAATGGTAATTATTGCCAATGCAATTCCCAAAATTAAGGCTACCCTATAATAATCACTATTAAACAAAATAGCATTATTGTTTCCAATTAAATTATCTGAAAGTTTAGCAATTCCAACCAAAAATACAACCAACAAACCACCACTAAACTCAACAGGTATTAACAAATAAAGCTGATTAATATTAATAAGAATTAGTGCGAATATGAGTCCACTAATAATAAATAGGTTTAATGAGCTCTTTTTATATAAAACACTTAATTCTTCAAAATTTTTGTCATTCAACAGTTTGGCTGAAAGTGGACTTGTAATTTGATGCATAGACCTTGCTGGTACACCAATGGTTGTTGCAATGTATATTGCCACACCGTAATAAGCCACTTTTTCAATCTCAATGTACTGGCCAATCATAAACTTATCGATCTCTAAAATGATATTGGCTACAGAGCCCGCTATGATTATTAATAAGGTATATTTTAATACTGATGAAAGTTGAGGAATCTTACTCATTCTTAGCATAGGTCGTCTTACAACAAATGCATAGACCATCATAACTAAAGTGCGAATTGCATAAACAATAACAACACCATAAATAAAATCTTCAACAGTTAAAAGTTTGGCATAAATAAGTACAAATAGTATCAAGATTCCTATTCTATGAAAAACCTCTTTCATAAAATTGCCAAAAACACTTTGCATCTGAACTTTTACCCACGAATAAAACACCTCAAAATATGCAAAACAGGTGGCAGCAATAAAGATGAGCCAAACATAATTTTCAATGATGGCATTTTCTTTAGAGAGCAATGTTACAATCCATTCAAAACTAGCAATACCAATTAATCCAGCTGGTATGATCACTACAAGCGGAAGAATAAGCATCAAGGTTAAAAAACTATTGATACTATTTCTAGTTTTAAATGATGAATAAAATTTAACAATAGTATTATGCACACCTAAAGCAAATAATGGCATTAAAATATTGGCTGTAGAGAGCACAAAGGCTACCAGACCATGATAATTATCTGGTAAAAACTGCGTATATAAGAATAGAATGTTTACGGCACCAATACCAAAACCAAGATAGGTTGTAATGGTATTTTTAAACGATTGATTTTGAACTATTCCCATTAACTATTATGAATAATACCTGCCAGTTTCTTGGTCAAACTTTTTCTACTGTACTGCTGTAATCCAACTGCATGATTTTGTAACTGACCTTTTCTAAACGCTTGAAAGTACGTTAAAATTTTATCTTTTATTTCATTGTATTGCTCATACGTAAAAAATGCACCAGTATTTGTTTTAGTAATAATAGCTTCAATATCAGACCCCTCAGGTCCAATTGCCAAAATTGGTCTATTTGAAGCCATATATTCAAACAATTTACCTGGAATAATGCATTTGGTTTCCTCTGAGTCTATCTCAACTAATAATAATACTTGCGACTGTTTTTGATGCCTAATCGCCTCCTCATGTGAAACGTACCCTACTAAGTTTACAAATTGAAATAATTCATGACGTTCTATCGCCTGTAAAATTTCGTTACTCACAGCACCCACCAGATTTAATTGAAATTGCGATTGAAAAACTTTGTCATCTCTAGAAATATCGCCAAGCGCCTTCCATAGAACTTCAGGATTTCTTTCAGATAGTAGCGACCCTATATGAGCAATGGTAAATTTTTTGTCTGGTTCAAATTCGTTAACACTGTTAACATCATAACCATTCGTTATCACTTCAATGGGGGTATCAGTAATTCGTTTAAACTCTGTTTTGGTGGTTGGACTTGTAACAATTATTTGATCTGCTGTAGTTAATACCTTTCTTTCAAGGTTTTTATGTTTCAATTTAGCCATAGGTAGCAGTTTTAATTTTTTGTGATATCCTATGGTTGTCCACGGATCGCGAAAATCTGCAATCCAATTGAAGGCTAATTTATTCTTTAATTTAAGTGCAATTAAATGAAGGCTATGTGGTGGCCCCGTGGTAATTACTACTTCTATTCCGTTTTCTCGAATATATTTGTTTAAAAATTGTACCGAAGGTTTTACCCATCCAATACGAGCATCTGGAATAAAAAAATTACCCCTAATAAAAAGCATTAACTTCTCTTTTAACGACTGTTTACTACTATTTTTAATAATACCCTTACTAATCGTATTAGAGTCTCCTTTTGAGAATTTACTTGCTAATTTATAGGGTTCTTTTATTGGCTGTTTTATTACTTTTATTCCTTCAGGAATTTCATCGACAAAGCTATTGTCATTAATTGGATAACTAGGGTTTTCAGGAACGTAAACAATTGGCTCAACATCAAAGTCACGAAGATATTTCACAAATTTCAACCAACGTTGAACGCCTGGGCCTCCAGCAGGTGGCCAATAATATGCGATGATAAGTGCTTTCTTCATTTAAATTATTCCTGAATTACAAGAACCTTTGATTCAATCCTTTTTACGAAAGTGATAATATACTCCTCCTATTAGTAATAATACCAGTAAGACCGAACTTCCCAGCGCAATTGTGCTTCCTTTTTTTACTACCTGAGGTTCAAATTTAAATTCAATCGACTGGTTTCCGGCAGGTATTTGCATTCCTCTTAAAACATAATTTACGCGATAATGATCAGTTTCTTCGCCGTTAATATATGCCTGCCAGCCCTGTCCGTAATAATTCTCTGAAAAGACAGCAAATCCATCATTTGAGTTATTAGACTCATATTTGAGGTAGTTAGGTTTAACTTCCACTAGCTTAATAGACGCTAAAGAGTCTACTTTAAACACTCTATTTTCACTTAAATTCTTTTCTAAAGGAGGTGATGTAAATATTGCCTCTTGTTTGGTGTTTAGACTATCTAATCTCACGATTTCCTCATTTGCCGAATTTACAGATTCTACACGCTCAACAAACCAAACATTTCCATTGGCATCTGGGTTATTGTAAATAACTGGATTATTATCTTCCCCTGGTGCAATGATGTACTTGGTATTCAACATATTTAAAACTTCAATATTGTTACGTTGAATGTGGAAGTCATATAACTCATTATAACGTCTTAATTTGGCCGCATGATAACCACTAAGTGAATTATGAAAATAATTAGGTCGCGTGTTACTTGTAGTTAGATCATAGACCCTAAAATGTGAATTATCTTTTAGTATCTCTTGATCTAGTGCTGATGCCTGATAAGGTTTTTGAACCTGTAAAGCAGACACAAAATTATCTTCATTAACATACCTGCGATCTACTCCAACAAGATCAATTAATATCAATACACCAAAAACAATTATTGTTAGGTTTTCAGATAGTTTCTTTTTTAGTAGCATCCATATAGTTAATGCTGATATTAAAACAAATACAAGGGTTCTTATGGCATCTGTATTTAATAAGGCCATCCTATCTTTCTTAATTGCATCGATAAAAGTTTGGCCGTAGTATTGCAAATATTGCCCGTCGCGTAATCCAGCAAAATCAAATAAACTTCCCTTAAATAAGAGTAATATTA
>CAZAPO010000293.1:0-4434 GCA_964487005.1 uncultured Flavobacteriaceae bacterium | reverse complement strand
GCTAATTAAGCACATTGAAACGGGCGATTGGACTGCGTTACCCTATGTCTGGAATGAGGCGCAAACAGAGGCTTATTTGTATATTTTAGGAAGGGATTTAGAGGTGAGTATTGTAAAAGATGGAGATAGCTCCAACCAGTTTTCTTTTACGTATTCTGTGCCAAATAGTAATATGTGCAAAAACTGCCATGTAAAAGACCAAAAGATTGTACCACTTGGACCTACTGCGAGACAGCTTAATAGAGAACTCAACTTTAATTTAGGAACCTATAATCAACTGGTCTATTTGAAAGAGCATAAATTTTTGACTAAGCTTGAACAGCTAAGTTTAATTGATCAATTGCCAGATTATTTAGATAGTACACAGCCGTTGAATGAAAGAGCACGCGCCTACTTAGACGTGAATTGCGCACATTGTCATCAAAAGGGAGGATCGGCAAAAACTAGTGGCTTGCATTTGACCTATGAAGAAACAGATCTTTATAGATTGGGTTTAAATAAACCACCAGTTGCTGCAGGACAAGGCTCAGGAAACTTATCTTTTGGTATTGTCGCAGGTCAACCAGACGCATCAATATTGTTATACAGGATGAAACATTTAGAGCCAGGGATTGTAATGCCAGAAATTGGTAAAAACACTTTGCATAAAGAAGGAATTGAGCTCATAGAGGCCTGGATTGCATCTTTAGACGAATAAGTGTTAACAAACCATAGGTTTTATTGTTAATTACTTTGTGTAAACGGTATTTCTTTTTTTGCAATGAAGTACTATATTAGCATCTTATCCAATTTTCCTATTTATGGCCCAAAAATCCAATTATACCGAAGATAACATACGTTCTCTGGACTGGAAAGAGCACATTAGAATGCGTCCTGGAATGTATATCGGAAAATTAGGTGATGGTTCATCACCTGATGATGGTATTTATATTCTTTTAAAAGAGGTTCTCGATAACTCTATTGATGAGTTTGTTATGGGAGCGGGGAAGACTATAGAAGTGTCTATACAAGGCGAAAAAGTAATTGTTAGAGACTATGGACGTGGTATACCTTTGGGTAAGGTGGTTGATGTAGTTTCTAAGATGAATACAGGTGGAAAGTACGATTCTCGAGCTTTTAAGAAATCTGTTGGATTAAATGGGGTAGGAACTAAAGCCGTAAATGCATTATCCACCTATTTTAGAGTAGAGTCTACTCGAGAGGGGAAATCGGCATCAGCAGAATTTGAATTAGGAGAACTTACAAATCAGGAATTTCTTGACGATACTTCTAGAAGAAAGGGTACAAAGGTCTCCTTTGTTCCAGATGCATCTATATTTAAAAAATATAAATATAGAAATGAATATGTGGTGAGAATGCTTAAAAATTATGTGTATCTAAATCCTGGATTAACCATAATTTTTAATGGAGAAAAGTATTATAGTGAGAACGGATTAAAAGACCTGTTAGAAGAAAATACCAGCCAGTCTGATATGTTATATCCAATAATTCACCTTAGAGGAGATGACATAGAAGTGGCAATTACGCATAGCAAAACGCAATATAGCGAGGAGTATCATTCTTTTGTCAATGGGCAAAACACAACTCAAGGAGGAACTCATTTAGCCGCATTTAGAGAAGCTTTAGTTAAAACCGTTCGAGAATTTTACGGAAAAAATTATGACGCATCAGATGTAAGAAAATCGATCATTTCAGCAATTTCTGTAAAAGTTATGGAGCCGGTTTTTGAGAGTCAGACAAAAACTAAATTAGGGTCAACAGAAATGGGTGGAGGTTTACCAACTGTAAGAACCTTCATTAATGATTTTGTTAAAAGAAACCTCGATAACTATCTTCATAAAAACGCAGATGCAGCCGAAGCTATACAACGAAAGATTCTTCAGGCAGAGCGTGAACGAAAGGAGTTGTCAGGAATACGTAAGATTGCTCGAGAACGCGCTAAAAAAGCGAGTTTACACAATAAGAAGCTTCGTGATTGCCGCGTACATTTAGGCGATCTTAAGAAAGACAGACGTCTGGAAACAACCTTGTTTATTACCGAGGGAGATTCGGCATCAGGAAGTATCACTAAATCGAGAGATGTAAATACTCAAGCCGTATTTAGTTTACGTGGTAAACCATTGAATTCTTATGGAATGAGTAAGAAGATTGTTTATGAAAATGAAGAATTCAATCTATTACAGGCAGCATTGAATATTGAAGAATCAATTGAGGATTTGCGTTACAACAATATTGTAATTGCTACCGATGCCGATGTAGATGGAATGCATATTCGACTTTTATTGATCACTTTCTTCTTGCAATTGTTTCCAGAATGGATAAAAGAAGGCCGTTTGTATATTTTACAGACCCCATTGTTTAGATTTAAAAAGAAAAAAGAAACAATATACTGCTATTCAGAGCAAGAAAGGGTTGATGCAATTAATAAGTTAAAACCTAAACCAGAGATTACACGATTTAAAGGGCTAGGTGAAATTTCACCAGACGAGTTCAAGTATTTTATTGGTGACGATATTCGTTTAGATCCAGTAATGCTTGACAAGAATATGTCTATTGAAGAATTGTTAGAATTTTACATGGGTAAAAATACGCCTTCAAGACAAGAATTCATTATTAATAATCTGAAAGTAGAATTAGACTTAGTTGAAGAAGTGGAGTAGAGTTTTATGATTGAAGAAAACGACGATATTTTAAACAACAATAACGAAGATAACCAGGAAACCATTACCAGGGTAACTGGGATGTACAAAGATTGGTTTCTGGATTACGCATCCTATGTCATATTAGAACGTGCGGTCCCTGCTATTGAAGATGGTTTTAAACCAGTGCAGCGCAGAATCATGCATTCTATGAAAGAGCTGGATGATGGACGTTACAATAAGGTGGCCAATATTGTTGGACATACCATGCAATACCATCCTCATGGTGATGCAAGTATTGCCGATGCCATGGTGCAAATTGGGCAAAAAGATCTGCTAATAGACACACAAGGTAACTGGGGAAATATCTTAACAGGAGATAGAGCGGCAGCTTCCCGTTATATAGAAGCACGTTTGTCAAAATTTGCACTGGATGTAGTTTACAGCCCAAAAGTTACAGAATGGCAGGCCTCTTATGATGGTCGACGCAAAGAGCCAGTAAACCTTCCAGTTAAGTTCCCATTGCTTTTGGCTCAAGGGGCTGAGGGTATTGCCGTTGGACTGTCTACAAAAATATTACCCCATAATTTCTTAGAATTAATAGATGCTTCAATTAAGCATTTACAGGGAAAGAGATTTAATTTAGTACCAGATTTCTCAACTGGTGGAATTGCAGATTTCACGAACTATAATGATGGTAATAGAGGTGGAAAAGTACGTTGTAGAGCTAGAATTGCAGCATTAAACAAGAACACACTTGTAATCAATGAGATTCCATATGGCACCACAACCTCAACGCTTATAGACTCTGTACTTAAGGCCAATGAGAAAGGAAAGATAAAGATTAAACGCATAGAAGATAATACAGCTGCAGAGGTTGAAATCTTGATTCATTTACCTTCAGGTATTTCACCAGATAAAACAATTGATGCACTTTATGCCTTCACAAAATGTGAAAACTCAATTTCTCCTTTAGGTTGTGTCATTGAAGAAAATAGACCGCTTTTCATTGGTGTTTCTGAAATTTTAAGACGGTCAACTGATAATACAGTTCAGTTACTTAAAAGTGAATTAGAAATTAAGCTTTCTGAGCTTGAAGAACAATGGCACTTTGCATCATTAGAGCGCATTTTTATTGAGAACCGTGTTTATCGTGATATTGAAGAAGAGGAAACCTGGGACGGTGTGATTTCGGCTATTGATAACGGATTAAAACCTCATATTAAACATTTAAAAAGGGCTGTAACCACAGAAGATATTGCGAGGCTTACCGAAATTAGAATTAAAAGAATTTCAAAATTTGACATCGATAAAGCACAGCAAAAAATAGAAGCTTTAGAAGACCAAATTGCTGAAGTCAAGCATCATCTGGCTAATTTGATTACCTACGCCATTGATTATTTCAAGCGATTAAAGAGCGATTACGGAAATGGTAAACAGCGTAAAACAGAAATCAGGGTATTTGATGATGTCGACGCCACAAAAGTGGTGATTAGAAACACAAAACTCTATGTGAATCGTGAAGAAGGATTTGTAGGTACTTCGATGCGTAGAGATGAGTATGTTTGTGATTGCAGTGATATTGACGATATTATTGTTTTTACCAAAAGCGGTAAAATGATGGTCACTAAAGTAGACTCTAAAACCTTTGTAGGAAAAAATATTATTCATGTAGCTGTCTTCAAGAAAAAAGATAAACGTACCATTTATAATATGATTTATCGTGATGGAAGTCGCGGACCATCATATATAAAGCGATTTGCCGTAACTTCAATTACAAGAGATAGAGAGTATG
>CAZAPO010000292.1:0-2624 GCA_964487005.1 uncultured Flavobacteriaceae bacterium | reverse complement strand
TCAACACCCGCATTGAACACCTTCGACTGAGCGTTGACCGGGCACAGTCCTACGCCTTGCTCGCCAACCTTGGGGGACTTACACCATGAATAACAAGCTACTCATCGCCGCCGGATTTCTGGTGGCCATCACCATCGCCTTTATCGTAGGGCGCTCGTCGATCGAGTCAGGAGCAGGCACCGGCGGATCTGCCGACGGCAGCCGCGAGATCCTTTACTGGGTTGCGCCCATGGATCCGAACTACCGACGTGATGAGCCGGGTAAGTCGCCCATGGGTATGGACCTTGTCCCGGTGTATGCCGACGAGGTCGACAACCAGCCTGGCGTCGTAAAGATCGACTCTACGGTCGTCAACAACCTCGGCGTACGGACGGTCACGGCAGAGCGAAGCGACCTTGCCCGACGAATCGAAACGGTTGGTTACGTCACCTATGACGAGGATACGGTTCATCACGTCCATACACGCGTCGACGGATGGATCGAAGAACTCGTTACCAAGGCGAGCGGCGACCCTGTAGAACAAGGGCAGCTACTTTTCGAACTCTACTCACCTACGCTTGTAAACGCGCAAGAGGAGTTTCTCACCGCAACGCGAAGCGGTAATCAGACCTTGCTGAAGGCCTCGAGAGATCGGCTCGATGCGCTCGGCGTGTCCCGCTCGGAAATTGCTCGCCTTGAGCGCGAGCGCACCGTCAATCAACGCGTGCGGGTATATGCCGAGTCCGACGGTGTGATCGCCAACCTCGGCGTACGCGAGGGCATCTACATCACGCCGGCTTCCGAGGTGATGTCGATTGCCGAGCTCGATCGCGTTTGGGTGATTGCGGAGGTCTTCGAAAGTCAGTCTTCTTGGGTGAAGCCCGGGCAAACGGCCTCGGTGGAGCTTGATTATTTGCCGGGCAAGACTCTCGAAGGAACGGTGGATTACGTTTATCCCGAGCTCGACCCAAAGACTCGCACTTTGAAGGTTCGCCTGCGCTTCGACAATGCGGGCGATCTGCTCCGGCCCAACATGTTTGCGAGCATCAAGATTGAAGCGGACGGCTTTGGTCGCGTTGTACACGTGCCGCGCGAAGCGGTCATTCGCGGTGGTTCCATGGACCGCGTGGTTGTGGCCCTCGGGGACGGTCGGTTTAAGGCACGGCCCGTGCGTCTCGGCATCGAGTCCGGTGACCGTATCGCTATTCGTAGCGGCCTTGACGTCGGCGAGACAATTGTCGTGTCGGGCCAGTTCTTAATTGACTCAGAATCAAACATAGAGAGTGCGTTGGCACGCATGGCTGATGCAGACGAAGAAGTTCCTGAGGAGGTGGATTCCGGGATGGACCACTCGCAGCACGAGATGGAATCCCCAGAGACTTCCGACGAGATGGATTCTGAGATGGATCACTCGCAGCATCAGATGGATGACGAGCTGTGATTGCCGGTCTCATTCGCTGGTCGATCCAGAACCGTTTCCTGGTACTCGTACTGACCGTGTTGGTAACGGCGTGGGGTCTGTACTCTGTGCGGCAGACACCGGTCGATGCGTTGCCAGATCTTTCCGACGTACAGGTCATTATTAAGACCTCGTTCCCAGGTCAGGCACCCCAGGTCGTCGAGGATCAGGTCACGTACCCACTGACGACAGCGATGTTGTCGGTTCCGAAAGCAACGACCGTACGCGGCTATTCGTTTTTCGGCGACTCATACGTGTACGTAATCTTCGAAGACGGCACAGACCTCTACTGGGCGCGGTCGCGAGTTCTCGAATATTTGAGCCAGGTCTCCGGCAACCTGCCTGACGCCGCAACCTCGGCACTTGGACCGGACGCTACGGGCGTTGGCTGGGTCTTCGAATACGCGCTCGTTGATCGGACCGGCAAGCATGATCTTGCTCAACTGAGGAGCCTGCAGGATTGGTTCCTAAAGTACGAGCTGCAAACTGTGCCTGGCGTGGCGGAGGTTGCCACTGTGGGTGGCATGGTGCGGCAGTATCAGGTCGTTGTTGATCCAGATAAATTGCGGGCACTTGGTATTCCGCTGGCCAAGATCAAGATGGCGATCCAAATGGGCAACCAGGAGTCTGGCGGGTCCGTCATTGAGATGGGTGAGGCCGAATACATGGTGCGGGCTACAGGTTACATCCAGGGCCTCGAGGACCTTTCCGACATTCCGCTAGGCGTGAATGCGAACGGTACGCCTTTGTTGCTCTCCGATGTTGCCGAGATTCGCATAGGGCCGCAGATGCGCCGCGGTGTCGCAGACCTGGACGGTGAGGGCGAAGTCGTCGGCGGGATCGTAGTGATGCGATGGGGCGAGAATGCGTTAGCGACCATTGATGGTGTGAAAGCCCGACTGGCCGAATTGCAAGGCAGTCTCCCGGAGGGCGTTGAGGTGGTGACCACGTACGACCGGTCGGCGCTAATCGAACGTGCCGTAGACACCCTTGCGGGAAAGCTGGTCGAGGAATTCCTAATGGTCGCGTTGATATGCGCGGTCTTTCTGTTTCATCTTCGGTCCGCAGCAGTGGTTGTACTGAGCCTGCCCATTGGGATCCTGGCTGCCTTCATAATCATGAATCTGCAAGGCATCAACGCCAACATCATGTCGTTGGGCGGAATCGCGATCGCTATTGGTGTGAT
>CAZAPO010000291.1:0-3574 GCA_964487005.1 uncultured Flavobacteriaceae bacterium | reverse complement strand
CTACACTTTGCAACAAGGCATTGGCATCTACCTTATTTGTTGCTTCATTATAAAGTTGTTTTAACTCAATTTCTTTTTGAGCGGCATTCAATAGTGCATCAATCTCAGCATCTGTAACTACCTCTTTTTGCTCTTGCAACGCCCTTATTTGAGCTACTACTTCTTTCGCTTTCTGCTCTTCAAATGTGATTGGTTGTTTCTTTATCTCAACAGTTTTATCATTTACCGTCGTCTCTGCTACAGCATTATCCTCACTATTTTCAACTAATTTTCTTTGTTCTTTCTGGAGTTCTTGTTTTAAAATTGGTTGGTTAGTTGCTTTATTATTATTGACTGGTTCCTCCTTTATTAACGCTTCCTTAGGCACTTCTTGATCTGCTACAACGCTTTTACTACTTTCTTCATTTTCAAAAGGAGTTTCAACATCTTGAGTATCTACAATTACGGGCTCTGGTTTCATTGTAGCAGTCTCCCTATTTAAAAAAGTAACTAGCATAAGAATACCAATAAAACTTGCCGCTATCCCTATCCACCAATACGCTTTTTTATTTGTGCTAGATTCATACTCATCTAATTGGTTACTTAGCTTTTCCCATGAAGCTGTGCTTGGCTGAATCTTACGCTCTTCAAGCTTATCTCTTAACTGTTCTTCAAATTTCATTGGTGCCATTGTTCATCTTATTTAATTTAGTTAGCTGCTGTTGCAGCATTTGTCTGGCTTTAAATAATTGCGATTTAGAAGTACCTTCACTGATTTCTAATCGTTTCGCAATTTCACTATGTTTATATCCTTCAATGGCATACATTATAAATACCATGCGGTAACCTTCGGGAAGATTATCTATAAGTTGTTGGATGGCCGCAACCTCTAAATCTGAATTTATACTATTTGAGGTTTCTTCGGTAACTGTAAATTCTTCTACACTGAATTCAACATTTTTTTTTGATCTTAAAAACGAAATGGCTTCATTCACCATTATGCGTCTAATCCAGCCCTCAAAACTCCCATTACCATTATAACTACCTATCTTGGTAAACACCTTAAAGAATCCTTTGATCATTACATCTTCTGCGTGCTGTACATCATTAATATAGTACCTACAAACACTCAACATTTTTGGTGCATGCCATTCGTACAGCTTATGCTGAGCTTCACGATCATTTCGCTTCGCTTTCTTTATTAATTGCGCTTCGTTTTTATGAAGTTGAATGACTTTCAATGGATTCACGTTAATCTTCTATTTATCTAGACGCAACAATTGTGCAAATGGTTGTATGAGGTTAAAAAAAATATCGAAGTTGCAATTTATGACAAATAAAATTTGTTCAAGCTACAAGTATTTCTACTAACTTAGTTAGAAGTAAAATTGTTTAAATTACCCTGTTTTAAGATGATTGAAGAATATGACCACATTACCGCTTATCATTATGCTGCCTATAGGCCGTCATTGCATTTAGTGATTTTGAAAAATTGCTTGGTAACTCATGATAAATTGTTGTTAGGCCTTGATGTAGGCTGCGGAACTGGTCAATCTTGTATAGCATTATCTGAATTTTGTGAAAACGCAATTGGAATCGAACCTAGTAAAGAAATGCTCAGTAAGTCTATTAACCATCCAAATGTGACCTACCGATATTACAACAAGACTGATTTTAATTTTGCAGACAATTATTTTGACTTGATAACATTTGCTGGATCGCTATATTATGCAAAATCTCAACGTTTATTAGATGAGGTTATTAGGGTTAGTAAGAATCAGACCAAGGTTATTGTTTACGATTTCGAATTGTTAATCGATGTTTTTATTGAAAAGATGAAAATAACAAAGGGTAAAGGTCAAGACATAACTTATAATCACGAAGAGAATTTTGATGGGTTAAATAATAAAAATGTTTACCTAGATAAGCAATTGAATTCTAAGTTAACCATGACTATTTCTATAAATAATATTGCGCATTTGTTGCTATCTTCTAAAGAAAATTATAAGCTTTTACAAAGAAAGTTTGGCGAGCAACGGTTGCACAATAAAGTTATCCAGGAACTATATTCACTATATAATTCTAACGAGTTAGCTGTTGATGTCAATACGTTTGCAACTATTTATATGGTCGTAAAATAATGATTACTTCTTTCGGTCAATTACATAATTAACCATTAGTTCAAGTGAATCGCGGTATTTTGATTCTGGATAGTTTTGAAGTAATTGTATGGCCTCATTTTGAAATTCCTTCATTTTTGAAACGGCATATTCTAATCCGCCATTAGCCTTTACAAAGGAGATTACCTCTTTAACGCGCTTCCTATCCTTATTGTGTTTTTTAATTGAATTAATTAACCAATCTGACTCTTTCTTAGAACAATTATTCAAAACGTATATTAATGGTAAAGTCATTTTTTGTTCCTTAATATCAATGCCTGTAGGTTTACCTATTTTGTCTTCACCGTAATCAAACAAATCATCCTTAATTTGAAATGCCATTCCTATCAACTCTCCAAACTTTCGCATATTCTCCACCTCGGCGGTATTTGGTTTTACTGATGCTGCACCAAGGCTACAGCAAGCCGCTATGAGGGTAGCAGTTTTTTGACGAATAATCTCATAATAAACCTCTTCGGTAATATCTAGTCGTCGTGCCTTTTCTATCTGTAGTAATTCGCCCTCGCTCATTTCACGTACAGCTACGGAAATAATTTTGAGCAAATCAAAATCATTATTATCAATACACACTAACATCCCTTTTGAAAGCAGAAAATCACCAACTAAAACGGCAATTTTATTCTTCCATAGCGCATTTATAGAGAAGAAACCGCGGCGTCTATTACTATCATCAATCACATCATCATGAACTAGTGACGCCGTATGGATAAGCTCTATTACAGAGGCTCCTCTATAAGTACGTTCACTCACCTCACCATTGTTAAGAATTTTGGCAACCAAAAACACAAACATAGGTCGCATTTGCTTCCCTTTTCTGTTTACGATGTAGTGGGTAATTCTGTTAAGCAACGCCACCTTTGTTGACATAGAGAGTTGGAACTTTTGTTCAAAAAGCTCCATTTCAAAGGCAATGGGTTCTTTTATTTGTTCGACGATCTTCATTGAGGAATCAAAAGTACGTTATTTTTGAGATTCTTTATGCCAACACGATTAACAAAATACTATGATTTATTTGCTAATTGACCACAGGCGGCATCGATGTCTTTACCCCTGCTTCTGCGCACGTTCACCACTATTCTATTTTTCTCTAGAGCGGTTATATAATTCTCCAGTGCTTCATTTGAAGCTTGTTGATAATCGCCATCGTCAATAGGGTTATATTCAATAATATTCACCTTACTTGGCACATACTTACAAAACTTCACGAGTGCATCAATATCTTTTTTAGAATCATTTACTCCTTTCCAAACAACATACTCATAACTTATTTTTCGTTTTGTTTTGGCATACCAGTATTCTAATGCTTCTTTAAGGTCTGTGAGTGGAAAGGTCTCATTAAAAGGCATGATCGCCGTTCTTACATCATCTAAAGCCGAATGCAGAGAAACTGCCAACCTAAACTTCACCTCATCATC
>CAZAPO010000290.1:0-10501 GCA_964487005.1 uncultured Flavobacteriaceae bacterium | reverse complement strand
CAAATTGTTTAGCAGTTCTTTCGTCTGCTTCAGAGTTAGCCTTACCTTTTGTTGTTTCTATAGTTCCAAAGAATTCTAATCCACCATATTTAATAAATGGATTGAACATTATTGCAGTAATCTGGTTATTCATACTAGGATTGTAACGTCCTGAACGGAAATTACTTCTTGCAGATGCATCTTCATTTTCTAATACCAAATAGTATCTTGATCCGGTACGGTCTGCACTATAAAGGTACGAACGTCTTACAGCACCAGTATTATACATTGACCCCGTTAAACGGAATCTAAAATCTTCACTAATCTGTTTGTCATATCCAAACTTAGCCAAGAAGGATGCACCTCCAGTATCTGGGTTGTCAACACCTTGATTTAATTTACCATTTGTAAAACCAAGCATGGCTAACCAACCATTATTTTGATAATAAAGTTCTGCACCTACCTCAGTAGTAAAGCCGTCCATAATTAAGTTCCCTACAAATGGGTTATATATGGCACTCGAGTTATCACTTCGTCTAAAGTGTGCGTCACCATAGTTATTTTCCATGTGACCTATTTTAATGGTGGCATATTTCATGAAATCACCAAGAAAACCTTCACTTATAAAATCTAATTTATCAAATTGAATATAACCACCTTTTACATAAGGTTCTGGGTGGTGTCTAGATGACAAATAAGTTCTTAAGTGCATTCTCACACCATCAAAAAGTACAACATCAATATCAAGGTTTGCCGTTGCTAAATTGAAGTTTGTTCCAATTTCTTTTAAGGCAACAGCACCTGAATTCTCATGATCGAGTGCTTGAAGTTGTAGTGCCGACGAGGCGCCAATTCGTACAAATACATTCTCGAAAGTACTCGTCGTATCCTTTTTGGTTTCAAATTGACTAATTCCTCTTTGATCAGGTAATCGATAATTTTGTAAATCTCTAGTTTGCGCATTCAATCCTACAAAGGAAAGCGAGATAATCGCAATAAGGATATAGTTATAAATTGTTTTCATAATTAGTTGTTTTTAATTGTTAATCTATATGTTTTGCTAATCTTGAACGAACGATGTGTTAAACTTTATAGTGACCTCATCACCTGTCTTAATAGTACCAAGTAAGGCCTTAGGAGGTTCAACCCCAAAGCTGGTCATCTTCACCGAACAGCTCCCTGTAACAGAGCATGTATTGTCCTTGGTGGTTAAAAGAAAATCTATTAAGGCCGTTTTGGTGGTACCTGCTATTGTCAGCTCTCCATTACATTGAACCTTAAAAGTGGTAGCATCTATTTTTTCAATGGAGACTACATCTACTAAATGGTATCTAATACTTTTATGGGTATCTGTTTTTAGGGCCTTATAAGTGTTTTTGTCCATACCCCGCTTACCACTCTTCAAACTTTCTGCTATCACACTAATGTTAATATCTTTGATCATACCCTTATTTACATCATCAAATATGATCGCACCAGTAAAGCTTTCAGCTTGTACGTCCCAATCATGGAGACTTGAAGTTCCAGATACAATAATGGAAGAATTATTACTTAGTGAAAAATTCTGTGCTCCTATGAAAAAAGGTAAGAGAAACGCTAAGATGAGCGTTATACTGTTGATTTTTATCTTCATGACCTTTAATTTTATAGAATAAAGGTACTTATCAACAAGGTCAAAAATTATGACAAAAATCAATTAAAATGGTTTTACTTAGCGTGCAAAATTTTTAATTTTAAAATATACTATTCTTATTTTACAAGCGTATTTAATATATTTATTATTGTTTTTTAACATTTTTGTTAGTTATTCAATAATTTATTAACATTAAATTTTAGGGTATAAAAAAAGCCAGCGTTATAAAACCCTGGCTAATTCACTATTTAAAATTCTAAATTTAGACTTGTACTTCAGCCTCTTTTGCAGCCAAATATCTTTCAGCATCTAGTGCAGCCATACAGCCCGTTCCAGCCGCTGTAACTGCCTGACGATACACATGATCTGCCGCATCTCCACTTACAAATACTCCAGGTACATTAGTTCTTGAGCTACCGGGCTCATTGATAATATAACCTGTTTCATCTAACTTTAAGTAGTCTCTAAAAATGTCGGTGTTTGGTTTATGACCAATAGCTACAAAAAATCCAGTTGCCGGAATCTCAATTAACTCTCCAGTTTGATTGTTCTTTGCGCGCACTCCAGTAACTACCATACCATCACCAAGAACCTCGTCGGTCTCTGTATTGTGAAGAATTTCAATGTTTTCAGTATTTCTTACCCTTGCTTCCATAATCTTAGACGCTCTAAATTGATCTCTTCTAACCAACATAGTAACTTTTTTACAAAGTTTTGAAAGATAGTGAGCCTCTTCACAGGCTGAATCTCCAGCCCCAACAATAACTACCTCCTGACCTCTATAGAAGAACCCATCACATACTGCGCAGGCAGATACACCACCTCCAAGTTTTAAGTACTTCTGCTCAGATTCTAAACCTAAGTATTTGGCAGAAGCTCCAGTAGAGATAATTACGGTATCACAGTGAATTTCTTTCTCATCATTAACCCAAACTTTATGAACGTCTCCAGAAAAATCAACCTTGGTTATCCATCCATCTCTAACATCGGTATCAAATCGTTCTGCTTGTTGTTGTAACTGGATCATCATTTCAGGTCCAGTCACACCTTCAGGGTATCCTGGAAAATTCTCTACTTCATTGGTAGTTGTAAGTTGCCCACCGGGTTGTGTCCCTTGATATAATACCGGACTCATATTAGCTCTGGCCGCATAAATAGCCGCAGTATATCCCGCTGGACCCGAACCTATAATTAAACACTTAACGCGTTCTATTGTTTCTGACATTGTTTTGTTTTTTAGTGCTAACAAAAGTAACTCATTTGTATATAAATTTTAACTCAAGTTATCAACAGTTATTATGATAAAATCAATTCTAATTATATTTAACGATAATATTTGAATTTACTCCAGGGATGCCATTTAAATTTGATCAATTTTATTATTTTAGGCATGAATAATTCCCTATGAAGAGAACTTTACAAATTGCTTTTATTCTTTCTTTAGTCGTACTGCAAACAATTTATGCACAACAATTTAGACGCATTGAGATTTTGGCAGACCTTGCCGGTGTCTCTAACAACAATGGTATAGCAGTAGCAGACTATGACAACGATAATGATTTAGACATATTTGTAGTGGGAGAATCTAAACTAGAATTCTCAAATACCAATACTTGGAGCAGGTTATTAAGAAACAACAATGATGGTAGTTTTGAAGATGTAACTGAGGAAGCCGGATTTCTCGAGCTCTTTTCTCATGACTTGACCTTACTAAACGGTTTTGACCTAGGTGACAAAATGGGGGTTTCATGGGTAGACTACGATAACGATTCTTTTCCAGATATATTTCTGTCAAATGCGGTACAGAGTCAATTATACCATAATAATGGAGATGGCACCTTTACAAATGTCACCGCAGCGGCAGGATTTGAGACATCCTGTAGTAATTGCTATATGGCGGGCGCACTATGGTTCGATTATGATAATGATGGAAACCTCGATGTTTATTTAAGTGATTATAATTTAAGCTCAGACAATAAACTTTATAGAAACCTAGGTAACGGTACGTTTGAATTGATTTCAAATACAAATATTGGTGGCCAAACTAATAGTCTTTCTGCTATAGCAATGGATGTTAACCAAGATGGTTATCAGGATATTTATGTTGCTAATGATTTTGATCAAAACAATTTTTTATTGATTAATCAAGCAGGAACAGGATTTACCGAAGAAGCACAAGCCTATGGCGTGCAAGACCCTTTAGATGGAATGGGGCTAGCCGTATGCGATTACGATAATAATGGCCTATTCGATTTCCTTGTTACCAATATCAAAGAAAACAGTTTCTATGTCAATAATGGGGATAATACCTTCACTAATAAAGCTGAAGAGGAAGGAGTTTATGACACAGAATGGGCGTGGGGAGCAAATTTTTCTGACTTTAATCATGATGGATACGAAGATTTTTTTGTTGCAAATGGATTTGGCAATAAAAACCCAAATGCATTCTTTATTAATGAACCTTTTGGCGGAAATGGAAGTTTTGTACCAACATTGCTAACTGAAAACCCTATAGAAGAAACGCAGAGCCGAAGTACGGTTTCATTTGATTATGACAACGATGGAGACTTGGATCTACTAGTCACAAATTTTGATGGTCAACTATTGTTATATGAGAATACGGCCATAGACACATATTATTCGAGTGAAACAGATGGAAATTGGTTAAAGCTCAATTTAGAAGGAACCACATCAAATAGAAACGCCTTTGGTACCATAATTAAGTTAGAAACAGAGAATGGCGGCCAGCAAAATAGATTGTACACTGGATCAGCTTATCTATCGCAATCAATTCAATCGGTACATTTTGGAGTAAAAGGAGTGAGTACAGTCGATCTTACGGTTTACTGGCCTTCTGGATTAATAGAAACCTTTGAAAATGTGCCAACCAATAATACACTTAAATTCACCGAAGGTACCGGTTATACCATTGTAGATAATAATACTGCCATTAAAATTCCTGGATGTACAGATTTAAATTCTTGTAATTACGATGAAAATGCAACAGTAAATGATATGTCATGTGCCTATCTTGATCCGGGCACTATTTTCGGAAATGTTACCTCATCACCACTAGCCGTTGAAGAGTACAACTATAGCCCAGTAATTGGAAACTATTTTCAATGGCAAGTTACCAATGGTCATATACTATCTGGGCAAGGCACAAACACTATTGAAGTTTCATGGGAAATTGCCACACAAGGAATAGTAACAGTTACCCATGGTAACGACGATTGTCAAACCGAAAAAATTAACCTTCTTGTCAATTTAAATACAGAAAACAATAATAACGGTAATGATGAGTATTCGGTGGCCAGATTATGGAATGAAGTGTTATTATATGCAATAAGAAACGATTATGCAAGACCAACCGTTCATGCCAGAAATTTGTTCCATACAAGTATCGCTATGTACGATTCTTGGGCAATTTATGATGAAATTGCTCGCACCTATTTAATTGGGAACAACGTACATGGTTTTCAATCAAATTATTCAGGTTTTACCACCAACGAAAATTTAGAATCGGGCATTCGGAAAACTATTAGCTATGCCGCTTATGGCGTACTTAAACATCGTTTTAAATACTCACCGAATTCAGAAATTACATTGCAACGTTTTGATGATTTGATGGACATATTAGGTTATGATAAAAGTTTTACTGATACAGACTATACTAATGGAGATTCGGCAGCACTTGGAAATTATATAGCAAATCAAATAATTCAATACGGACTCCAAGATGGATCCAATGAGCAAAATGCATACGAAAACTTGTTTTACCAACCAGTGAATGAGCCGTTGATCCCATCTGTGAGTGGTAATGCTACTATGACTAACCCTAACCGCTGGCAACCATTGTCGCTGGATGTATTTATAGATCAAGCTGGAAATGTAATCGATGAAAGCACACCTGAATTTTTAAGTCCAGAATGGGGAAATACGCTTCCTTTTGCTTTAACAGAAAACTCACTAACCACCTTTCAAAGAGATTCAAATAATTATAATGTTTATCATGATCCAGGTGCACCACCCTATTTAGGTGAAGGTAACGAGACCGAAAGTGATTTATATAAATGGGGATTTAGTTTGGTTTCTATTTGGCAATCACATCTAGACCCAACTGATGGTGTTTTATGGGATATTTCTCCAAACTCAATTGGCAACATCGATATATCAAATTTCCCAACCAACTTTAGTGATTACAGCTCATTTTATAATACTATGGAAGGAGGTGATATTGGAATGGGGTATGATATCAACCCAATAACCAATGCTCCTTACCAACCACAAATGGTACCCCGTGGAGATTATGCCAGAATTCTTGCAGAGTTCTGGGCTGATGGCCCAGATTCAGAAACACCACCTGGACACTGGTTTGTTTTACTTAATTATATTAATGATCATGAAATGTTGGTCAAAAAATTTAGAGGTGAAGGTGATGTTTTAGATGGTCTAGAATGGGATGTTAAGTCGTATTTCATTTTAGGTGGTACGATGCATGATGCAGCGGTCGCCGCATGGGGTGTTAAAGGATGGTATGATTATGTGCGTCCAATTTCGGCGATTCGGTATATGGCCGAAAAAGGGCAAAGCTCAGATAACACATTGGTCAACTATCATGAAGATGGTATACCATTAATCGATGACTATATTGAAACCGTGGAAGAAAATGATCCTTTGTCAGGAACCAATAATGAGCATGTTGGTAAAATAAAATTATATACCTGGAAAGGACATGATTATATTGATAACACGGCTACTGATCAAGCTGGTGTAGGTTGGATATTAGCGGAAAATTGGTGGCCCTATCAAAGACCTTCATTTATTACCCCGCCATTTGCAGGTTACGTTTCTGGTCATTCAACATATTCGAGAGCTGCAGCAGAAGCACTAACGCTATTGACTGGTACGCCATATTTTCCAGGTGGAATTGGCGAATTTAATGCAGACAAAAATGAGTTTTTGGTGTTTGAAGAAGGTCCAAGTATAGATGTGGTATTGCAATGGGCCACTTATAGAGACGCTTCAGACCAATGTAGCCTATCTAGAATTTGGGGAGGAATTCATCCTCCTATGGATGATATTCCGGGACGTTTTATTGGTGAGAAGATTGGTATAGAATCGTTTCATTTTGCAGAAACTTATTTCTTTCCTGAAGAAGAGAACGAAGAAATTGAAGAAGAAACCACAGAGCTAAAAGTTTTCCCAAATCCAATTACCCAAAATAGTGAACTTACTATTTCTGGTGTAATGCAAGCACCTTCATTAGAGCTTTTTAATATTTACGGACAATTAATTCCAGTGGCATTCGAGTATAATAATAGCACTAATACCGTAGTGTTAGAGGTTGAAGATTGGGCATCAGGGATATACATATTGAAAAACAATGATAAGACTTGGAAAATAATAGTACAATAAACCTAATCCCAAGTCCTTCTTAAAAAATCAATAAAATTCTTGCTCATGATGTTTTCAATGTCTTCATCAGAATAACCTTTTTTCTGTAGCATTGCCCCAACTTTCTGCAAGTCGGCAATTGTATCTAAATCACTTGGGCATTGCTCTTTTCCAAAAGCACCATCTAAGTCGGTACCCATACCAACATGTTTGGAGTTTCCTGCCAACTGACAAATATGATCAATATTATTAATCATTTGCTCCAAAGTCACACCCATTCCTTTTGGAGTAGAGACTCCCCTAACCCAATTTGGTACCATCATCCATGCATCTAAGGCAATACCAATTACAGCATTACGATTAATTAGCTCAATAATTTGTTCATCAGCAAATTGCCTGTTATGAGCAACAAACTTTCTGCAATTATTATGACTTGCCCAAATTGGACCATTATAGACGTCCATGGTTTCCCAAAAGCTTCTATCGCATAAATGAGTGGCATCAAGAATTAAATTAAGTTCTTCTATTCTTTTTAGTAATGCCTTCCCTTTGTTACCTATGCCTCCACTAGAATCGGTTCCATGAGCATAGGTGCCGGGTCCATAATGTGCAGGACCAATGGCTCTAAGACCTTGCTCATAAGATTTATCAAGATGATCTATCGTGACAATGGAATCTGCACCTTCTAAACTTAATATATAACCAATTGGCTTTTTAATATTATCTGTGCTCCATAAGGCTAAGTGTGCTTCTAATTGCAATTTGTTAGTAATTTGCACCATTTCTCCAATCGCCTCCATAGATTTATACCAGGCAAGTTGCCCTTGCGTTTGAGCCCATGCTTGATGTGGTGAATTCCAACCAGGTAAGGAACTATCTCTTTTAACGTATCTAGCAATTTGGGTCGCTACGCAAAGCCCAATATTACCTTTTCTCATGGCGTCTAGCGAAACTGTATTTAGAGCTCTATCTGGCTTATCGGTCATTCCAGCTTCACTTGTTCTAATGTCCTCAACAGACCAAGTTAGGTCCCTATTCCATTCCATAGCATTCATTGCTAAATCTAGATGTGCGTCAAAAATGAACATTTGTTTTACATTTTAGTTAAATATTTAAAGTGTAATCTCTTGCAGCAACTTCCCATGAACCAGTAACTTTATTGTCAATAACTGTTACAGCATGAGAATATTTAGCGACAGTTGGACAAATATGTGTTGGAACAACATAGCAAATATCACCAACTTCAATAGCATCAGGGTTTTTAGACGCAATTAATAAATGTTCCTCACTATGCATAATTTCTTGATTCATATTAAAATTAAGGAATTGCATTCTTGGAAAAGGCATTTCGGCAGCAATAGCCTTATGCCCAAGATTTAAGCAAATAAGGTTGTCTTTTGGTTTACTCACAATGTGACCAATCACTAGTGCAGCATACTCAAATTCTAATTCTTTATATTTCTTATTATAGCCATAATCCCATAAAAGAGACGTACCTGGACAAACCTCAATATCTTTTCGTTGCGCATGAATTGCAAAGGTTGGAGTTCCTCCTGCCACAATTGTATTAACTGTTAGTCCTAAATCCTCAATATAGGTTTTTAATTCTAGTACTAGTTGAAAGGCCTGATCACATTTTTCTTTTCTAATGTTATAATCGCTATCATGAATATGACCGTCGTAAACATGAATCCCTCTTGCATTTAAATTTGGGTGCTTATCTATTTCATAAAACAACTTTGCAGTTTCCCTATTAGGTATTGCCCCCGTTCTGTTCATTCCATTATTGACATCAAGCCATATAGAAATTGTCACCTTATTTTTCTTTGCGGCAGCTCCAATTTTTTCTAAAACTTTAGGGTTGTCAACGATTGTAGAAAAATCGATATCCCGATATTTTAATTGTAAGTTGATAAAACGATCAATATTTACACCAACAGGCTGATGTGCTAATAAAATGTCCTGAGCACCGCTAAGAGCTAATAATTCTGCCTCTGCTATTGTAGCACATTTAAATTTCCTGATTCCATGATGAAGCTGCATTGCTATTATTTCAGCAATCTTATGGGTTTTTATATGTGGCCTTAAAATGGTCACATCTTTGGCTATAGAAATCATGGACTTAATATTAGATTCTATTCTGTTAGGATACACCACAAGAGCTGGTGTCACCAAGGTGTCAACCTCATCAATTTCATACCAATTACTTAAACCCATATCTAGTGTAATTCAAATACAGCCTCTATCTCAACTGGTATTCCATCGGGTAGCATCATCCCTACTGCGCTTCTTACGCCAATCCCGTTGTCTTCTCCAAAAATATCTGCCATTAGTTCACTAAACCCATTAATTACAGAAGGATGATTAATAAAATCTGGTGTACAATTCACCATACCTAAAGTTTTTACAATACGCTTTACTTTATTAATATCTCCAAAGTGAGTTTGAATTGCAGAAATGACGGTTAAACCTACTTGTCGTGCAGCATCATAACCTTGTTCAATACTAAGATTGTCTCCAAGACGGCCTTGCATCAAACTTCCGTCAAAATTTACGGGTGCATGTCCTGAGATATACAGGAAATTATCAACTACTAAAATTGGTTTATAAACACCTGCTGGTTTAGGTGCAGGTGGAAATTTCAATCCCAAATCCTTAATTTTTTCTGATGGTAGCATTTACTAAAGTTTTATATGAAAGTATTTAAAATTAACACCCCAATCAATCCCATTATCCCAACGGTAGTTTCCATTACAGTCCAAGTTGAAAGTGTTTCTTTTATTGATAAATTAAAATATTCTTTGAACATCCAAAATCCTCCGTCATTTACATGTGAAAGCATTAAACTGCCAGAACCAATAGCAAGCACCATGAGTTCTGGGCTCACGCCCGTATTAGATACAATTGGAAAAACAATCCCTGCAGCCGTTAGTCCTGCAACTGTAGCAGATCCAACACAAACTCTAATTACCGTAGCAATGAGCCAAGCCAGAATTAAGGGAGAAAGATTTGATCCTTCTAACAATTCGCCAATATAATCACTCACTCCACTATCGGTTAAAATCTGTTTCAGAGCCCCAGCTCCCGCGATTATTAAAAGTACCATAGTGATACTGGCCACCGAACTAGAAACCGATTTCATAATTTCAGGCATCTTTTTTCCTCTGGCAATACCCAAGGTATATATAGCAACCAATACTGAAATTAACATGGCCGTAACTGGATTTCCCATAAATACAATAATCTTAACGAGTACAGAATCGGCGATTATGAAGTTGGTTACTATGGTCGCAATCATGATTAGAATAATTGGTAATAAGGCAGTGAAGACACTAACCCCAATTTTGGGCATTTCATGATCCTCAAGCACTGTGGGATTATAAAACTCTTTTAAAGGAGTAGCCTTAATATGTTTTATCCTTCTAGAAAATATAGGCCCAGCAACAACAATAGCCGGAATTGCAACTATAATTCCATAGAACAAGGTTTTAC
>CAZAPO010000289.1:0-4067 GCA_964487005.1 uncultured Flavobacteriaceae bacterium | reverse complement strand
ATTTTGGCTAATAAATTCAACAACTCTTCACTTATACCATCTGAAAAATATTCATGATCTTTATTTGGGCTCATGTCTGCAAATGCCAAAACAGCTATCGACTTCGCTCCAGTATCTACAACTTTTACCGGTTTCTGAGTTATTTTATCGTAAATAAGAAAAACTACTGCAACACTTAATGCTAGAATTATAACTCTATTAAGTCTCGATCCTGTTTTTGGCATTATCGACTTCTCTGGCTCAATATCTTCAGTTTTCCTAATTCCATCTGGAGTAAATTCATAAACCCATGAAAACACAATCCAGATAGGGAATCCAATCAATAGAATTACCAGCGCTATTTTTAAAACGTAAGATGGTGCTTCAAATGCTGGAAGAATTATAGACAACACTTGAGTTATAAGCCATGCAACAACTAAATAAGCTATTGCTGCCTTAATAACATTTCTTCGTTTAAGTTCGTTCCAATAGTTCTTAAATCCCATGTTAATTGGTGGTTAGCACCTCCAATTTACAAAAAATGAAACAGATATTAATGTCTTTTACATGTTCCTTCTATACTGCCCTCCTACTTCAAACAGTGCTTTGGTAATTTGACCTAAAGAACATTTTTTAGTGACCTCCATGAGTACCTCAAACATATTTTCATTTTGCACAGCTGTATTTTGCAATTGCTGTAAAAGCACTGTTGTATCATCATTTTTATGAAGGTTTTGTAGTGTTTGAATTTGATGCTCTTTTTCTTCTTCTGTAGCACGAATTACCTCCATTGGTAGAATGGTAGGTGAGCCCTTGCTGCTTAAAAAAGTATTCACACCAATTATTGGGAATGCTCCAGTATGCTTTAAAGTTTCATAATACAAACTCTCTTCTTGAATCTTTGATCTCTGGTACATAGTTTCCATTGCCCCCAAGACTCCACCTCTTTCGGTAATTCTATCAAACTCAATTAAAACGGCCTCCTCAACAAGGTCTGTAAGCTCTTCGATAATGAAGGATCCCTGAATCGGATTTTCATTTTTTGTTAACCCTAGCTCCTTATTAATAATTAATTGAATCGCCATTGCACGACGCACAGACTCTTCGGTTGGTGTTGTAATAGCTTCATCATAGGCATTGGTGTGTAGTGAATTGCAATTATCATAAATTGCATATAACGCCTGCAATGTGGTTCTTATATCATTAAAGTCTATCTCTTGTGCATGTAAACTTCGCCCTGATGTTTGTATATGATATTTGAGCATTTGCGCTCGTGGATTTGCTCCATATTTATGTTTCAATGCTTTGGCCCAAATGCGTCTTGCTACCCTACCAATTACGGCATACTCTGGATCAATTCCGTTTGAAAAGAAAAAAGAAAGGTTAGGTCCAAACTTATTAATGTCCATTCCCCTACTTAAATAATACTCGACATAGGTAAAACCATTAGCCAGCGTAAACGCTAACTGTGAGATTGGATTGGCTCCAGCTTCAGCAATATGATATCCAGATATTGAAACCGAATAAAAGTTCCTAATATTATTTTCAATAAAATATTCTTGTACATCACCCATGAGGCGCAATGCAAACTCGGTTGAAAAAATACAGGTATTTTGAGCTTGGTCTTCTTTTAGTATATCAGCTTGAACGGTACCTCGTACCTGAGCAATTGTGCTTGCCTTAATTTCATTATAAACATCAATTGGTAAAACTTGATCTCCAGTAACTCCTAAGAGCATTAACCCTAAACCATCATTTCCTTCTGGTAATTCACCATGGTACTTTGGTCGTTCTATACCTTTGTACAATTTTGAGATTTTGGCCTCAACCTCTTTTTCAAGACCGTGTTCTTTAATGTACACTTCGCATTGTTGGTCTATGGCAGCATTCATAAAAAACCCGAGCAGCATTGGAGCCGGACCATTAATAGTCATACTAACCGACGTCATTGGGTTTGCTAAATTAAACCCAGAATACAATTTTTTGGCATCATCTAAGCAACAAATAGATACTCCTGCATTACCTATTTTGCCATAAATATCTGGTCTATAATCTGGATCGTTCCCGTACAAAGTAACACTATCGAATGCGGTGGATAGTCGTTTTGCATCCATGCCTAAACTCACATAGTGAAAACGCCTGTTTGTACGTTCTGGACCACCCTCACCAGCAAACATCCTGGTTGGATCTTCACCCTGACGTTTAAATGGATAAAGCCCTGAAGTGTATGGAAACTCACCAGGAACATTCTCTTGAAGCGTCCACTTTAACACATCTCCCCAAGCCTGATATTTTGGAAGAGCAACGCGAGGAATTTGTGTATGTGATAATGATTCGGTATGTGTTTCTACCTTGATTTCTTTATCTCTAACTTTAAATGAATAGACAGGATTTTTATAACGATTAACTTTATCGTTCCAACCAATTATAACCTCCCAATTAAATGGATCGAGGTTCATTTTAACACGATCAAACTCTTTAATGAGGAGTTTTAAAAATTGTTGAGAATCTTCCGCACTTTGTGCAGTTGGAGTGACATTCAATTGATCTGCAAGGACATGCTGAAGAATCTCTTCTTCATTAATTCCAGATTTACCCAAATGTGCGTTGTCATTTTCATTTGAAATACATGCTACAGAGCAAATTGTCTTGTAAATACCATAAAGTGTTTGCGCAACCTTAACCTGTTGATCAACTTTACTATCATAAGCCCTATTATTTTCTGATATTTCAGATAGATACCTCGTTCTTGCTGGTGGTATTACAAATATCTTTTCGCTCATTTCTTTTGAGATCTCAAAAGTAGAGTTCAAACTAACATTAGTTTTATCAACCAATTTATCCATAACAGCTTTATAAAGGCTGTTCATTCCTGGATCGTTGAACTGCGAAGCTATGGTGCCAAATACGGGTAAATTCTCCTGTGGTGTATCCCAAAGGTTGTTATTACGCATATATTGCTTTTTCACATCTCTAAGTGCATCTTTAGCCCCTCTTTTATCAAACTTATTAATGGCGACTAAGTCGGCAAAATCGAGCATATCAATTTTCTCTAATTGAGTCGCAGCCCCAAACTCAGGAGTCATCACATAAAGCGACACGTCACTATGTTCAATTATTTCTGTATCACTCTGTCCAATACCCGAAGTTTCTAAAATAATGAGATCATACGCCGCAGCTTTTAAGACCTCAACGGCATCATTGACATGTCGTGACAATGCCAAATTGGACTGACGCGTAGCCAAACTTCGCATATATACTCTAGGGTTATTGATAGCATTCATACGAATTCGATCTCCTAGCAAAGCTCCTCCTGTTTTCCTTTTTGATGGATCAACCGAAATAATACCTACGGTCTTATTTGGAAAGTCAACCAAAAACCTACGCACTAACTCATCAACTAAACTACTCTTTCCGGCACCTCCCGTTCCCGTAATTCCCAATACTGGTGTTTCAGAGTTTTCATTTTTTTTACGTATTTCATCCAGGGTCTGTTCAGCCGTTTTAGGAAAGTTCTCTGATGCCGAGATAATTCGTGCAATTGCACTATGTTCTTTAGATGCTAGACTATCTACTTCTCCATTTAATGTTTCTCCTATTGCAAAATCAGAAGTCGCTACTAGATCGTTTATCATACCTTGCAACCCCATCTCACGACCGTCATCTGGTGAATAAATTCTAGTAATACCATAATCCATTAAATCTTTGATCTCCTCTGGTAGAATAACACCACCTCCACCACCAAAAATTTTGATGTGCGAGGCCCCACGTTTTTTTAAGAGGTCATACATAAATTTAAAATACTCATTATGTCCTCCCTGATATGATGTCATTGCAATAGCATTGGCGTCTTCTTGAATTGCCGTGTTTACCACTTCTTCTACACTACGATCATGCCCTAAATGTATAACCTCACATCCAGTTGCTTGAATGATACGTCGCATTATATTAATTGATGCATCGTGACCATCAAATAACGAGGCTGCTGTTACAATTCTTACTTTATTTTTTGGAGTATAGGGCTTTATTTGTTCCATTCGCAATAAAACTATATTTTATGGACTGCAATTTACGGAATATTCAAAGAA
>CAZAPO010000288.1:0-11625 GCA_964487005.1 uncultured Flavobacteriaceae bacterium | reverse complement strand
TTGAATGGAGACCATTGAGTTGAACAATAAAATTAAGAAAAAGAGTGTATTATAAAAAGGCCTTATCTACTGGCTCCCAGAGTTCAATTTTGTTACCTTCTGGATCAAGGATCCAACCAAATTTCCCATAGTCGTACTCCTCTATTTCACCAACAATAGTTACTCCTTCTTCTTTTAAAGTTGCTAACAATTCATGAAGGTTCTCTACCCTAAAATTCATCATAAATTGTTTCTCACTTGGCTTAAAGTATGAGGTATCTTCTTTAAACGGAGACCATTGTGTTGAGCAATCTTTCCCTTCTTTGTCTTTCCACCAAAATGTACAACCGTATGCATCAACTGGAAGTCCTAAGTGTTTTCCATACCATTCTTTTACTTGATCTGGATTTTTTGTTTTAAAGAAAAAACCTCCTAAACCTGTAACTCTCTTTTTCATGTATGTAATGTATTAGTATTCAACATTATTTATTTGTTACAACTACTTTCTGTTTTTGTAACTATCTTCATAAAGTTTAATCCATTCATCGGTACTAATCTTAGCGGTTAGTTCACCAATTAACTCATAAGGTATATCATTCATTCTTTTAAATCGAATACAGCTTTTACCCATATCTAACTTATACTTACATCTTTTTGCATATTCTGATGTAAACCAATCTAAAATCTCTTTTTTAGCATAAATCGACATACTATAAACTGCCACAAAGTTCTTTTGAGAGGCCAAGTTCATAAAAGGCAATGGTAGCTCAGGAGTGCAATGATATCCGTCTGGATACACCGAATGTGGAACTACATAACCTAGCATTCCATAATTCATAGTTTCTTCCATCCCCTCTGGGAGATTCTCAAGAATTTGTTGACGTAATTTTTGAATTGGTTCTTTCCTTTCTTCTGGAAGCTCATCCAAATATTGCTGTGGTGAAGTTGCTTTTGATTGCATGTTTCTAGCTTTTTCGTTGTAAAATAAGTCCTGAAATTAGCGATATAATAAACCCTATTATGGTAACTAATACGAGCATAAAAAATGCTGCAAATGTGCTAGTCATTTCCATAATTTCATCCTCCCTGCCTTGTTCTTTGAGCATTTCGGTATAATCGTTAAAAAAATTTGGATTGATAAATTTTGTATAAATAAAATCTGCTATTCCAACACCAATACCTACTAAAACAGAAATTAGAACGCCAATGGCTATGGCCTTTCCTAATGAAATGGAACCTTCGTTCACATTATCACGATAATGCTTTATGCCAAAATAAATAATTGACAATGATAATACTATTGAAATATAGCCAAGTATTTCATTTGTAGTGTAATCAAATGAATCAAGAAATGACAGATGTAGCCCAAAAATTACTAATCCAATAATTAGCCCTCTAATACCATACTTTAAAACTGTTGATTTCATAATGAAGTGAATTAAATGTTTTGTCAAAAGTAAGATTGAGCTTGCCAAATGAGTTCATACTAAAGTACCAAATCACTCATACTTTAGTTCAATATAGCAATTTTAAATGATGTTTTGGGCTTTAGCAATCTTTACAGCTTGTGTTCTCCTTTTGGCATTGAGTTTTACCAATATACTTGACACATGCGTTTTAATGGTACTTTCTGAAAGGAAAAGTTTATCTGCGATTTCTTGATTTGATAATCCTTCTGCAATAGCTTGAAGCACCTCATACTCTCTTGTAGTAATTTCGAGTGCTTCAATTTTTTTATGATCTATTTCTCTGGTATTGGACAATAACTTCTTACTGGTTTTTTTATTGATATATACACCTACAAAGAAGAATGCAATGGCAATAACCCCAATAATCCATTCTATTTTTGCATCTCCCGAAATAACAGAATATTTACTTACTTGAAATAGTGCTAGAATAGAAAGTATTAAAATTGCAAAACTTAAAACCGTTCGTTTCATACATTAAAATTAACAAAATCTTGCTTTGATTTTATCAACTATTGTCTGGGCTAATTTTTCTTTACTTTCAACCGTCCAACCGGCTATATGTGGACTGAGAATTACATTTGATGCCTTCACTAAATACTGAAATGCTTCTGGCATGCTCTGGCTTGTAAACATATCTTCAAATGAAGATTTTTCATATTCCAATACATCCAATCCGGCCCCCAATATTTTTCCCGATTTTAAAGCCGCAACCAAATCTGTTGTAACTACACTTTTCCCTCTGGCTGTATTTATGAGCCAAAACGGTTTGTTGAACCCTTGAATAAAAGTCTTGTTTACCATTGCAACGGTTAATGGAGTTTGTGGCGTATGTAAACTCAGTACATCTGACTCTTTTTGTAATTGCTCTAAGGTAACCTGCGTAGCATTATCATCACCAACATCTTCCAAAATATCATAACATAAAACTCTCACATCAAATCCTTTGAGTTTTTTCGCAAAGGCTTTTCCCATGTTGCCATATCCTATGAGTCCAATTGTTTTACCGTCAAGTTCTATACCTCTATTTGCCTCACGTCTCCAAAGGCCAGCTCTTACTTCCTGGTCTGCCAAATTAAGCTTGTTGAACAGCGATAACAGCATACCAAGTGCATGTTCACCAACAGCATTTCTATTCCCTTCGGGTGCCGCAATTAAATGTACCCCTTTACTTATTGCATAATCACAATCTATATTCTCTAATCCTGCACCCACTCTACCAATAAATTTTAAGTTATGTGCTTTATCCAAAAAAGTTTTGTCAATGCTAAATCTACTTCTTATAATGATTCCGTCATATTGTGAAATAACTTCCTCAACCTCTTCCTTTGATCCCGAGTAGTTTTGGTGGTTTGTAAAACCTAGTGTCTCTAATTGTTCAATTAATAAGGAATGATTGGTATCTAAATGCAATACTTTCATTGGTTCAAGGTACTTTCACAATGCCATCAGTGTGACATTAAATCAATTAAATTTTTGGATAATGGTTTTGTGTTTTTTCGTGAATCACGTTGCCAGTATGCGCCGTTGATATTTTCTCAAAAAGTAGCACATGTACTTCTTCACCATTTTTAGTCATTGGGTTATGTTCTATCCCTTTTGGCACTATGATTAGTTCTCCTTCCTTGACCACTTCTGTTCGGTCTCGAAATTGCATATACAAGGTTCCTTTAATTACTTGAAAAAGCTCGTCTTCATCATCATGTGTATGCCAAACAAACTCTCCTTTTAATTTTGCAAGAATTACCTGCATGTTATCTACTATACCTATTTGATGTGGATGCCAGTTTTTAGTAAACTTGTCCAGTTTGTCTTTAATATTGATGGTTTTCATTAGGGAATCTTATTAAGTTTTTTTAGATACCTAAAATAAGTTGTGCAATCCAAAAGTAAATCAAGATTCCGAAGATATCATTACTTGTGGTTATAAATGGGCCGGTTGCAATTGCAGGGTCTATTCCTCTTTTATCTAGGAATAGCGGAACAAACGTTCCAATAAGTCCGGCAACAATTATTACAACAATCATTGAAACAGAAATTGCTGTAGCTTTAATCATTTGACCGTCATAAATCCAAACAAATACAAATAAAAATAAGGCTAAAATAACACCGTTTAACAAGGCGAGAAACATTTCTTTTAGTAACCTGCTATTAATACTACCTTTAATATCGTCATTGGCTAGTCCTTGCACAATAATTGCACTTGATTGAACCCCTACATTACCAGCCATTGCGGCAATAAGTGGTGTGAAAAAGAACAACACTGCATATTTAGCAAATGCATCTTGAAAACCTTCCATAATTAAAAAGGCTCCTACTCCTCCTACTAATCCTAAAAATAGCCAAGGTAATCTTGCCTTGGTGAGATCAATTATACTGTCTTCGGCATCTACATCCTGCACAATACCAGCAGCTAATTGATAATCTTTCTCTGCCTCATCTTTAATTACATCTACAATATCATCAATAGTGATTCGCCCAAGTAATACTTTGTCATCGTCAACCACCGGTATGGCTTCCAGGTCATACTTTTGCATAATTTTTGCAACTTCTTCATCATCATCGTTCACATGCACATAATCTACTTTTGGTATATATATATCGGCAATTTTACTTTCATTTTTTGTTACCAAAAGATCTTTTAACGACAACCTTCCCTTGAGCTTTTCTTCTTTATCTACTACATAAATTGAATGTACACGCGTTACATTTTCTGCTTGTCCTTTTATTCTCCGCAGGCATCCTGCGACTGTCCACGTATCGTACACTTTAACAAGTTCTTTTGCCATTAGTCCACCCGCAGTATCTTCGGCGTAAGCTCGTAACTCTTGTATATCGGCGGCGAGCTCTTCGTCCTCTATTTCTGCAATTACATTTTCTGCGCGATCTTCGGGTAATTCTCCTAAAAGGTCGACTGCATCATCGGTATCTAGCTCAGATATCTCCTCTGCAATTTCTTTGGCCGAGAGGTTTTCTAAAATCTTACTACTTACGTCTTCATCAAGCTCTGAGAGCACATCTGAGGTCGTATCGCTATCCAGTAATTTAATTACATAAGTGGCCTGATCTAAACTAAGCTCATCGAGAATTTCGGCAATATCGGCGTAATGTAGCTCCTCGAAAAAAGACAATGCCTCCTTATCATTTCGTGAATCTAATAGGTGTTCTACCTTGCTTATAAGCTCCTCACTTATTTCAAAAACAATATGTTCTTTGTTTTCTTCCAAAGCCAATGCTGATGCGTTGATTAATTACAAAATCCAATAAAACGTCAACCTCTAATTTGTGTCATTTTCTATTAAGCTGGTAAGCTCAATAAATTCTTCAACACCTAATTGTTCTGGACGTTTGCCAAATATAACATTTGCTTTTAAATTATCTGATAAATTGAAGTTTTTTAAGCTATTACGTAATGTTTTTCTACGCTGTTGAAACGCACTTTTCACAACTTGAAAAAATAGTTTTTCGTTACATGATAACTTGAAATTTTCTTTACGTGTGAGTCGTAATACGCCTGAATCTACTTTTGGTGGGGGATTAAATACTGTTGGTGGGACTGTAAATAAATATTCAGCATTGTAAAAAGCTTGTGTTAATACCGAAAGTATCCCGTAGGTCTTACTTCCTTCTTTCTCACAAATTCTTTTGGCAACCTCTTTTTGAAACATTCCAGCAAATTCTGGAATCTGAGAACGCATTTCTAAAGTTTTAAATACTATTTGTGAGGAGATATTATATGGGAAATTACCAATAATTGCGAACTGCTGTTGCTTAAATGTTTTATTTAAATCATACTTTAGAAAATCTTTTTCTATAATTCTTGAACTTAAATTCAGGTAATTGACTTTTAAGTATTCTACAGATTCTACATCTATTTCAACCACATAGGTGGTTATATTTTTATCGAGCAAATACTTTGTAAGCACTCCCATTCCAGGCCCAATTTCTAATACATTAGTGTAGCCTTGAAGTGTCAAGGAATCGGCAATTTTTTTTGCGATATTTTCATCACGTAAAAAATGCTGTCCTAAATGTTTCTTTGCTCTAACTGACACCTTTTATTAATTAAAGCTTACTGAGTATTCATCAATAATTTCGAGTTCTGTTCGAAATGCCAACATTTTATCGGCAAATCGTTTTAGTCCATCACTTCGTAAACGCTCCGCATCGTGTGCATAATACGAGTCGAGTGCTTCTCTAGAATTGGCTCTATATTGCACCGAATAGGTAACACCACCCATTTCTTCTTCAACCAAAACTTTGGTAAGTTTGGCATCAGAAAATTTACCCGTTGCAAGCACTTGTGGTATATGAACTTTAATCCAGTTTAACCATTCTTGATGTATACTTTCGTCTACATTTATTGTAACATTATAGATAATCATTTCTTTTTTCTTGTAAATTATTACAACTCTTTTGCAAATAACAGGAGTTCTTCGTCATTGTCAAAAGGATTTATCTTTTTTTCAAAGGTAAGCCCCAATTTTTCTATTAATTTAATTGAGTTAGTGTTCATCTCTAAAGTAATGGCTCCAATTTTCATAATTTCAAAGCTATCTTTAGCTAATTCCAAAACTTCCATTGCCGATTCGTATCCATAACCCCTCCCTTCAAACTGTGGCAAAAAGGCAAATCCAATATCTGGATACTTTAAATATGGTCTTTTAATAATTCCACAAATACCAATAGGTAAAAGAGTGTCTTTAAGCTCCACTTTATAGAACCCAAAACGATGCTCATTATAACTTTGTAAAATGACTTTTTGAATATGATTCTCGGCATCCTTTATACTTTTTATGCCTCTATCGCCAATATATTTTAGCCAATGGGGAGTATTCATTAGCTTCATCATAAATGAAGCATCTTTTATGCTAACTTTTGAGAGTGTTAGGCGTTGTGTTTTGGCTACCTTCATTAGACTAATTTATAGAATCTCCTCTAAGTGCTCTGTACTTTTTACGGGATTCTACAAAATATATACTGTCGGCATAATCAAAGATGATCTTTTCAAAGTACTCCTTCGCCTTCTCGGGTTGCATTAACTCATTATTATATAATTCTGCCAATTTATAATAGGCGTCATCTGCCAGTATATCTTCTCTATAATTTGCAATTATTGCTAAATAATTGGCTTCTGCCTTAGTAAATTCTTTTATGTCTTCAAACAATAATGCCTGTTTGTATAATGCTTGGTCCATAATAGATTCTGTTTTATGATTCGCAATTATGGAATCAAGCTTAACTATTGCTTCCTGTGTTTTATTTTGAAATGACAACAGGTCTGCTTTTGCATATAGCTTTAAGGCAGTTTGCGTTGAATCGTCATACTTGTTATCTGATATTAATAATTTTAAATCTAATGCGTCATTTGCAATTAACTGTGAGGTTGACGCTTTTAAAATTTTTAATTGCGATTCGGCCCATTTAAAATCTCCTTTATAATAACTAGCCTTTGCTACTCTAAATCTCGCCTGTTGCGATATCATGCTATTTTTTAGATTCGCTTGTATTTGCGAAAAATAGATAAGCGCTTCATTAAATTTTTCCTGTAATACTAGAACATCTCCTAGTAATAACTTCACTCGTGCCTCTTGGATTCTCGATAAATTAGATGCTAATGTTTGTTTTAAAAATGCAATAGCTTCATTGGGTTGGTCTAAATGAAATGCCATGAATCTACCATAGGAGAGCTGCAAATTTGTTGTTTGAATGTTTCTACCGTATAACGCTAATAAACCCTGATATTTTGATTCAATTTCAGTATATGAATCCTTAGGTAAATACTTGGCCTTAATTTCTAATAAATCTTTATGTGCTTCTAAAATTATGGCAGGGTCCATTATATTCTCAATAAGATAAGTTAATATCTCCTCCGCGACTTCAAAATTATCTTCATCTATTGCAATTTTTGACAAATCGATAATTCCTCTTAGCGATTCTGGAGCACGCCTGTAAATTGCCCTTTCTTGTGCAAAGGCTTTACCATAATCACGCTGCTGAATAAATAACCAGCTCAACAATTGATTCCATAAAACATTAGGGTTTGATTGTATCTTACGCAGTAGTGCTCGTCTTAATTGCACATTATTTTGGTCTTCGCCATTCTCGCTAATATATTGACTAAATATTCGTTTTGCCTGATGGATAAAATTCTCATTTCGCTCTAAATAATTAACGTAACAAGCAAACATTTTTTCTGTTTCAGCCAATTCTCCATAGATACGTCCGAGCTGCATATAATAATTTGATTCTGGTCTGAGCTCCATAGCTCTTTCATAAACTCTGGCAGCTCGTTCTACCAATGCATGTCGTACAAAACTGTTAGCAACATAATAAGCAAAAACAGGTTCTTCATCAATCTTTTTTTCAGCTTGCTGATAGTAAAACTCTGCCTGCTCCAGATCACCCATTAATTGGTAATTATATCCTAGCTCGACTATGTATTGCGGATTGTTTTGGGCGCTAATTTTTTCCATCAACATCAATTGAGCCGCTTCATAGTTCTCTAACTGCTGGTAAATTTCAACAATCTTGAAAAAGTAGTTAACGTTATTTGCTTTGGCTTCATATAGTTTTTGGTAAGAGATTAAAGCTTTTTCAAACTGACCTCTGTCAAAATAGTCTTTTGCCAATGTTTCATCGGTTTGAGCACCCAATTGGTAAGCAAAAAATAGGCAACATATGTAGATTATGTACTTCATAGCAAGGTAAATATACTAAATGTCATCATAGATTATGTGAAGGTTTTAATAAAAAAAGCCTGAACCGAAGTTCAGGCTAACCATCCAAAATAAATGTGCTATTAATCAAATTATTTTTATAAAATGATTCAATTATCCTGTTGTGGTCTTATATATATTTTTGAAAACTGTTTCGATTTGGGTTAACATTTTAGTTAAAAACTACTTGAACTACCAGTACCACGAGAGTCACTAATAAGAACAATCTCTTAATATTTTTCATAATTGTAGGTTAATAGATTTGGTAACGCTAACTTCAAAAAAAAAATTGAGAAAACAAAGAAAATCAGCAAAAAATCGTCAAACAACCTAGTTTTTTTGCATTTAAACGATGGAAATGTTAAAATTTAACATTTTTTTGAACAACGAAAATTTTCACTAATCGATGAACGTAAACCCAGTATACGGTACTAAAACGTCTGGAATTTTAATTCCTTTCTCGGTTTGATAATTTTCTAAAATACCAGCTAGTACACGAGGTAATGCTAATGAGCTTCCGTTAAGTGTATGTGCAAGCTGACTTTTACCATCGGTATTTTTAAAACGTAATTTAAGTCTATTGGCTTGAAATGTCTCAAAATTTGAAACTGAAGAGATCTCCAACCATTTTTCTTGAGCCGTAGAATAGACCTCGAAATCGTATGTAAGTGCTGAAGTAAACCCCAAATCACCACCACACAAACGTAATATCCTGTAAGGTAACTGCAACTCATTTAATATAGTTTTTACATGGGCTACCATTTCATCAAGCGCATCGTAAGAACGATTTGGATGCTCTACACGCAAAATCTCAACTTTATCAAATTGATGTAGCCTATTTAAACCACGCACATGGGCACCATAACTACCTGCCTCTCTTCTAAAGCATGGCGTATAACCTGTGATTGCCTTTGGCAATTCATTTTCTTTTAACAGCGCTCCTCTAAAAATGTTTGTTGCAGGCACTTCAGCCGTTGGTATTAAATACAAATTGTCGGCAGTTACGTGATACATCTGACCCTCTTTATCTGGTAATTGACCTGTCCCAAATCCCGAAGCTTCATTTACCAAATGCGGCACTTGAACCTCTTCATAACCGGCAGCTGTGTTTTTATCTAAAAAATAAGAGATAAGGGCTCTTTGTAGTTTTGCTCCTTTACCCTTATATACAGGAAAACCTGCTCCAGTAATTTTATTACCTAGTTCAAAATCAATGATGTCATATTTTTTGGCTAGCTCCCAATGTGGTAAAGCTCCAGAAACAAGTTCAGGTATATCTCCTTGTCTAAAAACTTCTTCATTATCTTCATCTGTATTCCCTTCAGGAACTAATTGATGAGGAACATTTGGGATTTTATATAAGAGCTCATCTAATTGATTTGATGTGGTATTCAATTGTTCTGTCAGCTCCTTTGAAGCTTCTTTGAGACCCGAAGTTTTTGCTTTAACCTCATTTGCCTTTTCAACCTGCCCAGATTTAAATAGCATTCCAATTTCTTTAGACAATGCATTTGATTCGGCCAAGGTGTTATCTAGTTTTGATTGCAGATTTCTACGCTCTTCATCTAAACTAATAACCTCACTAACCATCTGTCTGGCATCAATATTACGTTTTGCCAAACGCTCAATAACTAAATCTTGATTTTCTCTAATAAAAGGTACTTGCAACATGGGTTGAAAATTTGAGGGACAAATTTACAAATTACTGTTAGAATTAATCTAGTTTGGAAGGTAAAATCCAATTGTGGTGTCTAAATGCATCCCACTTTACTTTTCCCAAATCAACAGTACTATCAATTAGGGGTTGAAATGGCCTCCCATTTACACTAATTTTGCAATCAACATATACGGCAACGTCAAGACCCTTTTCATTATAATATTCTTGTTTTAGTCGTTGTGCAAATTGCCAGATGAAATCTGGTTTGGTTGATGCATGAGCAATTTGCTTTTTGGTTAAATAATCTTCTATATTTATTCTTATTTCTTCATTACTTACACTATCTACAACCGTATATTGTGCAATCCCCGATTTATACCGTAGCATCATTCTCCATGCCATGCGATGACCCTCTTCTGTCCACAAAACATTGTCTTTGATTAACCAATGTCTTAAGGGCATGAAAACCTGCCAAACTACATAAGTGATGAGGGCTATTTTTACCAAACTTGATCCTTTTGGTATAACAACGGCTGAGGCCTTATACAGTTCTTTTCTCTTCAAAAATAGATTTCTTATTGTGGTTGGTTCAAAAAAGAAAACGCATAAGGCTAATGACATAAACGGGAATACACCAATTTGAAATACCACCGAGTTAAAAAGGTGAAAAAATATGGCTCCAAAAAATGCATACACCCGCGTTTTTCTCCACAGTAATAATGGCACTATTAAAAAATCGAAAATAATCCCAGAATACCCTATGAAATAATGAAACCATTCCATTTGCATTAATGGTCCAATTAAAAAATAGTCTTTTTTACTGCGCAATAAAATCTCAACAACTGTTGTATCTAACCAATCTGGATATAATTTTGCTATCGAAGCGAACGAATAAAAGATGGCCATTTGCACGATAAATAACAATGAACACCATTGCGGCATTGCGTTACTGGAGATCTCTGGTCTTAACTTTGCATCTATAGCATAGCTTTTATTGGCTGGTAAGAATACCATTATAAAGCTAAGCAGTATCATTAGATAATAATGATTATTGTATGACGACTTTTGCATCAAATAGGTCCCTGTCCATAAGATGGCAAAACCCAACATACTTACCCTATATCTATATCCAATGGCAACCAAAACACCGCATATTCCCATAACTACATAGTAGATATACATCCATTCATCTTGTGGTTGTAACCAATCAAACCCAATAAATGTAAATGTGAATTTTGGAGTAATCAATACATTATTTACCCAACCCGTTAAAATGGCACCAAATGATTCGGCCGTAATTAAGATTCCAAAGAATATCCTAAAAACAATTAAGGAACTATTATCTATTTGTTTAAAGAACCAATTATTAATCATAATGAGTTCCAATAATTTTTAATGAGGTCTCTCTATCTTTTTCAAGTTGTTTTTTTAATTCTTCAACCGAGGTGAATTTTTGCTCGTCTCTTAATCGATCAATTAATTGAATTTTAATGGACTGCCCATAGATATCATCTTGAAAATCGAACAAGTGCACTTCAATACTACTTCCTTTTTCTGCTATTGTAGGGTTTTCTCCAATATTCATCATCCCAAAAAAGGTATTCTCACTAACCTTAACTTTAACAACATAGGATCCATTTTTAGGTATAAGTTTGTAAGATTCTTGGATGCTTATATTGGCTGTTGGAAAACCTATTTGCGAACCTAAATTCTTTCCCTTGATAACGGTTCCCGAAAGGGTAAATTTATACCCTAAATAAGAATTGGCTGTAATGATATTGCCCGCTGCCAATGCCGTTCTAAT
>CAZAPO010000287.1:0-2811 GCA_964487005.1 uncultured Flavobacteriaceae bacterium | reverse complement strand
GTTTCAATGATAATGGTGTCAAAACCTGCAGCTTCACATAGTATTATGGTTTCACGTGTTTTACGAGCAACGCCACCTAAAGAATCACCAGATGCCGAAGGCCTTATATAAACATTTGGTTCTTTAACCAAATCAGACATGCGAGTTTTATCTCCCAAAATACTTCCTTTGGTGATAGAACTACTTGGGTCGACCGCAAGCACAGCAATTTTCTTATTTTGTGCAATCAAGTGTTTACCAAAAGCTTCAATGAAGGTACTTTTACCAACCCCAGGAACACCAGTAATACCAATTCTAACCGATTTATTGGCATGTGGTAAACAAGCCTTTACAATCTCATTGGCTTTATTAAGATGTTTTGCATTCTTGCTTTCAACCAGTGTTATGGCCCTGCTAAGAGCAGAAACATCACCTTTTAAAATTCCCTCAACAAGTTTTGATACCGTAGGTTGATTTTTGCGTTTTTTTACGATACTCGAAATTGCTTTATCATCGGTGATATCGGGTGGTGAAATTCCGTCTTTTTCGCTTAGTGCAGATTTATGTGATTTATGATCTTTCAACTTATTCTTTGAGTGGAACAACTACTTTTACATTGTCCCAAGCCATAGTTAAAGATAAGTTATCTGTAGAATTATCAAAAGCAATTGTAAATTGTTCGACAATATTATTAAGTTTCTCCACTGGTACTTGCACAGAAATTGCGTCAAAATTGGGGTCACGCATAGGCTTCATTTCTTCATCAACACCCCACGGATATTGCTTAGTATTAAAAATAACCAACCAAGAATCTGCATTAGGTATTGTCCAGAGTGTGTATTTACCAGCGGTCAAATAATTTGTTCCAATTTTTAAGGGCTGATTCGTTTCAAAGGTTGTAGCCTCATTTGCACCTGTGCGCCAAACCTGATCAAATGGCACTAGTCCACCAAAAATATCTCGATCACGTTTAGAAGGTCTGTTATAGAAGACTTCCATTTTTAGATCATTTAGTGCAAATTCAATAGTATCCTTTGGACTCAATGGTTTTTTAAAAATATCACCATTAGTATAGGCATATAAAAACAACCCAACAGCTGCAACTAATAAGAAGAGAATAATACCTTTTAAAAACCTATTCATAGTATAGAAAGTGTAAAAAATTAGTGAGGTTGGTGTTTATTTTCAACGCAAAGTTAGTGCCAATTGTTATATTTTTTAAAAAATTAACTACCTTTTTGCAACATCTTATTTTTTATATCGTCTTTAAGGCGAACTCTAACCAAAACACCAGTTAGTGAGTACATTAACTATCGACATTATAGAGCAGTGTAAGCAAAACAATCGTAAGGCACAGTTAAAGCTTTACAATCAGTACTGTGATGGTATGTACGTGGTAGCTATGCGCTTTGTGAAGGATTCTATGGAAGCCGAAGATATCGTTCAAGAATCGTTTATAAAAGCATTTCAAAGGCTACATCAGTTTAAAGGAGAAGTCACATTTGGTGCTTGGTTAAAACGTATCGTGATTAACAAGAGTATTGATCTTTTAAAATCTAGAAAACAACAAATGTTAGAGCTAGATGAGGTGCACCTAAAAGTAGTTGATACCGATTATAATGACGAATGGTTAGTAGATGATGCAATTACACTAAATGAAGTAAAAGAAGCAATTAAGAAATTACCAGATAAGTATCGTTATGTAGTTATGTTGTATTTAATTGAAGGTTATGACCATCAGGAAATAGCACAAATCTTAAATATTACCGAAGTAGCTTCAAGAACGCAATTATCAAGAGGTAAGACCAAATTAAAAGAACATTTAACCCTTTTAAGCAATGGCACAAGATATTAGAAAACTGTTTGAGAACGAGCCAAAAGTAGAGAACTTAAAAATGCCTGAAGGTCATCAAGCCCGATTTTTAGATAAATTGGATGACGCCCTTCCGCAGCAACCAAAAAGAAGTTTATTTACCTTTTTAAATATTGCAGCAAGTGTTGTAATACTGTTAGGTTTAACTTTTGGAGCATATCAATTTATGGGTGATAATAATAACGGTGGTTCTAACGGACAACCTGTAGAAGTCGCTCAGGAAGATAAAGTTTCGCCATTAGGTAAGCTATCACCACAATTGAAAAAAGTTGAAGATTATTACCTAGCCAATATTAATTTGGAGTTATCAAAAATGGAAGTCACACCAGAGAATAAAGAATTATTTGATGGCTACCTAACGAGACTACAAGAGTTGAATAACGAATATGAAGTGCTTACAAAAGAGTTAGAAGAAACTGGTCCGACCGAGCATATAATTAATGCATCAATTGACAATTTAAAACTTCGTTTAAACTTAATGTATCGTTTAAAAGAAAAATTAAGTGAAATCAATAATGAAAACAATGGTCTTGAACAAAATCAAGTCTAATTATTAAACATTCAAAAAATGAACAAGTATAAAATAATAACCTTAGCAATAATTTTCATGAGCGCGCTCACACTTGGAGCTCAGCAACAAATTGAAAAGCTGTCAAAAACAGTAAATGCTAATAAAGATGTTACTTTAAATCTTGATACAAATTTTACCAATATCGAGGTTGAGAAGTGGGACAAAAATCAAATACAGGTTGTAGCCTATATTGAAAGTAAAGATTTGTCTAAAGATGAATTGAAAGAATTATCAGAGCACTGGAACGTTGATATAGACGGTTCTGGTAGCAAAGTTACCCTTAGATCACATGGTGGTTTTGGTGGAGATTGGAATTTTAATTTTGATTTTAGTGGATTAGAAGCTTTAGAGGTACTTAAGGATATTGATATTGATATCCCAGAAATAC
>CAZAPO010000286.1:0-28394 GCA_964487005.1 uncultured Flavobacteriaceae bacterium | reverse complement strand
AATGTGACCATGCAAGAGGATGTAGCGCAACTTAGTGAAGTTGTAGTTACTGGTTATGCTACGCAAACAAGAGGAGATATTACCGGTTCGGTAGCATCGCTAGATGTTGATGAAGCATTAAGTGTACCAGTTGTAAATGCTTCTGAGGCCTTACAAGGTCGTGTAACAGGGGTAACAGTTACAACAAACGGTGCGCCAGGATCAACACCAAAAATTAATATTCGTGGATTTGGTACAACAAACAACACCAACCCATTATATATTATTGACGGTGTACAAACAGATGATGCTGGAATTTTAAATAACATTAACCCTGCAGATATTGAGCAGATGAACGTGTTAAAAGATGGTGCTGCCGCTATCTACGGTGCAAGAGCATCCAATGGTGTTGTAATTATTACTACAAAAAGTGGTGGTTACAATATGGAGAAAGCAAAGATTTCGGTTGATTTCTATACTGGATATCAACAAATCACAAATGCTCCAGGCGTTCTAAATGCAAGTCAGCATGCACAAATGTTATATCAAAGTTATTTAAATGATGGTTTAACACCAACGCATGCACAGTATGACCCATCGGGTTCAGGTACATTTACGGTACCTTCACAAATTCAAGGATATAGAAGAGTAGTTTCTTAGGATCCAATTGTGTATAGTGCACCAGGTGAATTCACTGCTACGGTAAATCCAGGAGGTACAGATTGGTTAGATGCAATAACCAATGATGCACCAATGAGTAATATTTCTATCTCAATGGAAAACGGTGGTGAAAATGGAAGATATTTCATGTCTGTTGGATATTTAAATAGAGAAGGATTATTAAACCATACAGGATTTGAAAGAATTAGTACACGTTTAAATTCTGAGTTCAAGGCATTAGATGGAAAGCTTACTATTGGAGAGCACGTGAATATTTCGTTCTCAGACACAAACAATGCGCCAGATGAAGCTATTGAAAACTCTTACAGAATAACACCATTATTACCAGTTAGAGATGACAGTGGATTCTTTACTGGAGTTGCTGGACCGGACTTATCAAACACAAGAAACCCGGCTGCACAATTGTATAGAGCTAGAAATAACTATAACAAACGTTACGCAGTAACAGGAGATGTTTATTTGTCTTATGACATTTTAGATGAATTAACTTTCAAGACGGTACTTGGTGGTGGATTTAATACTTGGGATGGTAGATTCTTTACGGCGCTTGACCCAGAACATGGAGAGCCAATTTCTCAAAGTACATTAAACGAGCAAGACCAAACATCTTACAACTGGATTTTTACCAATACACTTAACTATAATAAGTCGTTTGGAGATCACAGAGTGAATGCCATTGTTGGTATAGAGGCCTTAAGAAATGGTGGAAAAGGAAAAGGAATTTCTCGTAGTGGATATTTATTCGAGACACCAGACTTTTATTTATTAAGTAACGGTTCAGGGGCACCAAACGTTGATTATGCATACGATGGATGGAGCTCATTATGGTCAATATTTGGTTCAGCTAATTATAGCTACCAAGATAAGTATTATGCAACTGCAACATTACGTCGAGATACTTCTTCTAGATTTAGAGGCGATAACCAAACAGACTGGTTCCCTTCGTTTAGTGCAGGATGGGTAATAAGTAATGAAGATTTCTGGAATAGCGATTCATTCATTGAAAGATTAAAACTTAAAGGATCTTGGGGAGAGCTAGGTAACCAAACATTACCAGCAAATAACCCTACGATAAATATTTATAATCTTAATGAAGGATTGGCTAACTATCCATTTAATGGTGACGCTGCTAGTATCATGACAGGTGCTTTATTATCTTCGGTAGGTAATCCTAACTTAAGATGGGAAACGTCAGTAACTACAAACTTTGGTGTAGAGTTATCTATGTTAAATAGTAGATTAAACGTATCAGCTGAATACTTTAAGATTGAAACTAAAGATCTAATTACGCGTGACTTTGGATTAATTAGCTCAACAGCAATTGATGCAGGTGCACCACTAGTAAACCTTGGAGATGTTGAAAACAAAGGTTTTGATTTGGCAATAAGCTATGGAGATGAAACTGAAAGCGGATTCTCTTATGATTTAAGTTTTAACCTTTCACACTATAAGAACGAAGTAACAAACTTGATTAATGGAGCTCCTGTAAATGGTAGAGGAGACCTAAGAACAGGTGTAATTACACGTACCGAGGTAGGAGATGAAATGTCTTATTTCTATGGTAGAGTTGTTGAAGGATTAGATAGTAACGGACGTATGGTTTTTGCCGATGTTAACGGTGATGGTACAGTAAATGATGATGATAGAACAAAGATTGGTTCACCACATCCAGATTTTACGTATGGTTTAAACGCAAGTTTAGGATATAAAGGATTTGATATGCAAATCTTCTTTAACGGTTCACAAGGGAATGACATTTTCAATTACAGTAAATTCTTTACTGACTTTGGAGGTTTCGTGAATGGTAACAGAAGTGATAGAGTATTAAATGCATGGACACCATCAAATACAAATACAGATGTACCAGCATTAACATTATCATATCCATCAACAGAAACAAATGCTAACACGTATTTCGTGGAAGATGGATCATTCTTAAGATTGAAAAACTTACAGATTGGGTATACATTACCTACTTCTGCATCAAGTAAAATTGGCGCAGATTCTGTTAGAATATATTTACAAGGAACGAACTTATTTACAATAACTGATTACGAAGGATTTGATCCAGAAGTAGTTGCTTATGGTAATTTAGATTTGGGGATTGATAGCAGACTCTATCCAATCTCTCAAGTATTCTCTTTAGGTGCTAACATTAAATTCTAAAAAATGATGAAAAAAGGAATATATTTTATAGCCGTTGTATTCTTGCTAAGTTTAGGTTTTGTAGCCTGTAGCGATGAATTCTCAGAGTCTCCGGCTGTAGGAGCTTTAAGTGACGAAGCTCTTAAAAATGAGACCGGTGTTAATTTATTATTGACGGGTGCCTACTCAGTATTAAGTGGGCAGTATAACAGTGGTTATGGTAACTATTGGGGTAGATCTCCTGATAACTGGACTTGGGAAGTAGTAGGTCCAGATGCACACAAAGGAAGTACCGATGACGACCAGCCTGAGTTAAAAGATGTTGAATTAATGAACTGGGGTACCAATAACGGGTATTTCTACGCCAGATGGGGGGTTGTATTTGCAGGTATTAACCGTGCAAATGCGGTGATTGCATTAATTAATTCAATAGAAGATGGAGACTTCTCTGCGCAATTAGCAGAAGCTAGATTCTTAAGAGGGCATTTCAATTTCGAATTACAGAGAATGTGGGGTAATGTTCCATATATCTCAGAAGAGAATTATGCCAATACAGAATTTAATCAACCTAATACAGGACCAATCTGGGATCAAATAGAAGCAGATTTTGATTATGGAGTAAACAATTTACCAAATTCTCAAAACGTAGCTGGTAGACCAACTTCTTGGGCGGCGAAAGCATACTTAGGAAAAGTTCACTTATATCAGTCTGACTGGTCAGCAGCCTCTTCATTATTAAATGATGTTGTTAACAATGGACCATACATCTTATTAGATGAGTACGTTGATAACTTTACGTCAGGAGGAGAAAATGCTGGAGAATCTATTTTTGCAATTCAGTTTGCTTCAGATGCAGGTCAATCATTTAATGGTAATGAGCCGGGAACATTAAACTTCCCGAACCCAGGACCATTTGGATCTTGCTGCGGGTTCTATCAACCAACACAAGATTTAGCAAATGCTTTCCAGACAGATGGTGCAGGTTTACCATTATTAGATACGTATAACCAATCAGATATCGCTAACGACTATGGTATAAATAGTGCAGATCCATTTACACCACATGCAGGAACTCTTGATCCAAGAATTGATTATACTGTTGGACGTAGAGGAATTGACTATAATGGTTATGGAGTACACATTGGTAAAGATTGGATCCGTGCAGGATTTGGTGATATATCAGGACCTTATTTACCTAAAAAGAACGTTTATCAGAATGGAGATTCTGGAAATGTTGGTACAGGTGGCTGGGGTCAGCAATTATCAGGTATCAATTACCATATAATTCGTTTTGCTGATGTATTGTTAATGGCTGCAGAAGCGGCTGTTGAAACAGGAGATATTCCAACAGCTTTAGCAAATGTAAACACAGTAAGAAACAGAGCAAAAAACATGACCTATGTACAAGCTCCGGGAGGTGGAGATGCGGCTAATTACTCTATTGAGCCATATGTTTCATTCCCAGATGCAGATTACGCTAGAAAAGCAGTACGCTTTGAAAGACGTGTAGAATTAGGAATGGAAGCTCATAGATATTTTGACATTAGAAGATGGGGTGTAGACGTACAAGTAATGAACGAGTACTTTACAAACGAAGCAAGAACGATTGCTAACTTTGGTCAAAAAGTAAGCCCATATACAGCTACGCATAGTTTATTCCCTATTCCATTAGGAGCAATTGACTTAAGTGGTGGTGTATTAACACAAAATCCAGGATATTAGTACCACTGGTATATAATTCATATTTTGATTATTAACAATAGAATACAGAGCTTTTTAGCTCTGTATTCTTTTTATATAAATATTAGCATTTATCGCGCTAATTATTAGCTTCAAATAGGGAAAAATTAATTATATTTCGGAGGTAATTTTTCCACAACTTTTTCACAAAATTTAGAACATCATGAAGATGTATAAGAGCTTATCTATAGTAGGATTATTAGTAGTATTAACAGCATGTTCAAGTGATAACAAAAGCGCAGAAAGTAGTGCGTATGCACCAATTTTTAAAAGCCTTTCTGCCGAACATTCAGGGATTGATTTTAGAAATGATTTAACTGAGACAGATTCATTAAATTATTTGAACTATGGTTATATGTACATGGGTGGAGGAGTCGCTACGGCCGATTTTGATAATGATGGATTGAACGATCTCTTTTTCACAGGAAATATGGTACCCAATAAATTGTATCATAATAAAGGTGAGTTGAAGTTTGAAGATATTAGCGAACAAGCCGGTGTTGCAGGAGACCATAGATGGTATACTGGAGTTACTACCGCCGATGTAAATGGTGATGGTCTCTTAGATATTTATTGTTCTGTAGGTGGAAAGTATGAACCAAAAGAGAATGTACTTTATATCAATAATGGTGATATGACCTTTACAGAAAAGGCAGTAGCATACGGAATAGCAGATATAGGAAATTCAGTGCAAGCAACTTTTTTTGATTACGATTTGGATGGTGATTTAGACTTGTATGTTGCAAATTATCCACCAACAAAATTTAATGCACCAAATTCATTTTATCTGTTTAAACAAAGTACAGTAAGTGATGTAGAGACAGATAATCTTTACAGAAACGACGGTGATACCTTTACCAAGGTCACAGATGAGGCTGGTATTAGAAATTTTGGTTTGTCACTTAGTGCAACAATAGGTGACCTAAACCAAGATGGTTGGCCAGACATTTATGTGTCAAATGACTTTAGCACACCAGACTTTTTATTTATGAATAATGGTGATGGTACATTTACCGACCAGGTAAGAACTACAACAGGTCAAGTTGCATTCTATGGTATGGGTGTAGATATTGCCGATTTTAATAATGATGGCCTACTAGATATTTTTCAGGTTGATATGGATTCACCTAATAATAGAAGAGCTAAGGCAAATATGGCAAGTATGAATCCAGATTTGTTCTGGGGAACGGTAAACTCTGGATTTCACTATCAGTATATGCATAATGTATTGCAACTTAATACAGGCAACACAACAGATAATCTTCCTTCATTTAGTAATGTAAGTCGTTTAGCTGGGATTTCATCGACAGATTGGAGTTGGGGACCATTATTTGCCGATCTTGATAACGATGGATGGAAAGATCTGTTTGTATCAAATGGTACGCGTAGGGAAGTAAATAATAGAGATTTCTTCCTAGCGATGCAAAAAGGAGAAAGACCTCAAGAAAGCTTATTAGAAAAAACATTGCAAATGCCATCAGAAAGAATTGACAATTTTGTTTATAAAAACAAGGGAGACTTTACCTTTGAAAAGGCAAATGATAAATGGGGAATAAGTTTCGAAGGGTTTTCAAATGGTGCGGTTTATGTCGATCTTGATAATGATGGAGATTTAGAAATTGTGGTGAATAATATCGATGATATTGCAAGTGTTTTTGAGAATACTAGTGCAGAAAACAATAACTTTTTGAAGATTGATTTAGAGGGAACTCCAAAGAACAAATTTGGATTAGGAGCTAAAGTAGAAATTCAAAACAATGGTCTTAAGCAAGTTCAAGAGCTTACCTTGTCAAGAGGTTTTCAATCTTCAGTGGCACCAGAGTTACATTTTGGTGTTGGACAATCATCCGTAGTTGAAACGCTTACCATTACTTGGCCAGACGGGAAACAACAGTCACTAAATAATGTGCCGGTAAATCAAACATTAGCACTTAACCACAGTGAGGCGGTAGCAGTAGAAAGTTCTCAAACAGAAGGTGGAGAAACTTTGTTTAAAGATGCTACGGCAGACTTGGCATTAAATCATAAACATGAAGAGAACCTGTATGATGACTTTGTTAATGAGGTACTATTACCACATAGAACATCTATGTATGGACCTTACTTGAGCACGGGCGATTTGAACGGTGATGGATTAGAAGATTTCTACATATCTGGATCGGCATCATACGCATCTGGTTTATATTTTCAAACTGCAGCAGGTTTTGAAAAACAAACTTCGGCACTACAAGCAGATGCGCATTATGAAGACATGGGTTCAGTAATGTTTGACGCAGATGGTGATGGTGACCTAGATTTATACGTGGCCAGTGGAGGAAATGAATTTGATCCAGATTCACAAATGCTTCTAGATAGGTTGTATGTGAATGATGGGAATGGAAATTTAACGAGAGTGTTAGAAGGGATTCCTAGCATCACTTCAAGCGGTGGTAGAGTCTATAGTGAAGACTTCGATCAGGATGGAGATCTCGATTTATTTGTGAGTGGTAGACTGGTTCCTAAGAACTATCCAGCGCCAGCAAAGAGTTACTTTCTTGAAAATAGAAGCACAAAAGAAGCTATAAATTTTGTTGATGTTACTAAGGAGATTGCGCCTGACTTAGAGCAGCCTGGCTTGGTAACTGCGGCATCATTTTCAGATATTGATAACGATGGCTGGAAAGATTTAGTCGTGGTTGGAGAATGGATGCCAATTAAAATATTTAAAAATAAGAAAGGGAAGTTTAAAGATGTGTCTGCATCCATGGGTATGGAAAAAACTACAGGATGGTGGTTTAGTGTAGCTTCTGGTGATTTTGATAACGATGGAGACCAAGACTTTATTCTTGGAAATCTTGGGCTTAACTATAAGTATAAATCGAGTGAAGATACCACCTTTGATATCTATTGGAACGACTTTGATAAGAACAATAAGAACGATATTGTTTTAAGCTATTACAATGATGGAGAAAAATATCCCGTTCGAGGCCGTGAATGTTCATCACAACAAATACCAACTATTAAAGCGAAGTACAAGAATTATGAGTCGTTTGCTAATGCAACTTTAGTTGATATTTATACAGAAGAAGATCTAGAAGCATCATTGCATTATCAGGTAAATACATTTGCAACTATTTATCTTGAGAACAATGGCAGTGAATTTATTATTCATGAGTTACCAAATTTTGCACAATTATCAAGTGTCAACCAAATAATTCCGTTCGACTATGATAAAGACGGTAATTTAGATGTCATTCTTGGAGGTAATTTATTTGGATCTGAAGTTGAAACACCTAGAAATGATGCAGGAAAAGGAATGTTCTTAAAAGGAGACGGTCAAGGTAATTTTGAAGCCATACCATTTAAAGATAGTGGCTTGTTCTTAAATAAAGATGTAAAAGACATGTCAATGATTAAGGTCAAAGATAAAAATATGATTCTGGTAGCCAATAATGGAGACTATATGCAGGTTATTGAAATGGAATGATTTTTATTGCCCCTTCCTTAAAACTTTGCCAGCCTTAATATTTTGAAATTTTTGATCGTCAATTGCTAATTGCCCGTTAACTATTACGTAGTAAATCCCTTCTGAATATTGATGGGGTTCTTCAAAAGTTGCTTTGTCAATTATGGTATTTGGATCGAAAATAGTAATATCAGCTTTTTTACCTTCTTCAATTGATCCTCTGTCGTTCAAACCAAGTGTTTGAGCCGGGAAATAGGTCATTTTATAAATCGCTTCAGTTAGTGAAATAATTTGCTGGTCTCTTACATAGCGACCAAGAACTCTTGGGAAAGTACCGTACCATCTAGGATGTGGATGTCCATTTCCAGGTGCAACCAACCTGCCATCAGAAGCAATCATAGTTTGTTCATGTTTCATAATGTTTACAACATCACCTTCGTCCATAGCATGAAAAACGCAAGAAGCACCACCATTAACTTGAGCTTCAATTACTAATGCTGCACCATTTTCAACGGTAGGTTCAAGTCCTCTTTGTTCACACCAATATTTCAATGTTTTCCCTTCCAGTTCGCGGTTCCATTTCACATTTGCAAATTGCACTCTATCGAGATCGTCTCCACCTCTATCGTTTAAGATATTAAAAACAATACCTGCACTAATACTATCTCTTAAAGCTGGGTTCTTTACACGCTCAATAAACGCATCATTACCACCTGCCCGAGCCCAGCCAGGAATGAGTACAGAAATTCCTGTATGACTCGCATTGTATGGGTATTGATCAATTTTAATATCTAAGCCTTTGGCTCTTGCCGAATCTACTAAAGCTAGAGTAAGGTCACTCTTGCCCCACATAGGTTTTCCAATTATTTTATGATGCGTTAAGATAACTGGAATTTTTGCCTGTTCAGATATAGTGATAGCTTCATTAACAGCATCGATAACACCTAATCCTTCATCTCGTAAATGTGAGGTATATATACCACCATTGTCTGAAGCCTTTACCGAAAGAGCTATAACTTCATCAACTTTAGAAAAACTACCAGGTAAATATTTTAGACCCGTAGAAATGCCATAGGCACCTTCATCCATGGCTTGAGAGATTTGATTTTCCATGGCTATTAATTCATCATTGGTTGGTGCCCTATTGTCTAGATTCATAATATTTCTCCTAACAGTATTATGCCCAATTAAATAGGCCACATTCATACCTACACCAATGGTTTCCAAACTATCTAAATATTGACCAAATGGCCAAGGGCTTGAGCCATCTGGCCCACCAAGGCTTGTAGTTACCCCTTGCCTTACATGACTTTCGCAATTAGATAATTCCATAATGGGATCAAGATGCGCATGTAGATCAATAAAACCAGGAGCAATCACAAGGCCATTAGCATCAATTTGTCGTTTGCTCGCTGTTTCAGAAAGATTACCAATAGCAACAATGAGGTCGTTTGTAATACCAATATCGGCTTGAATGGCCTCGCCACCTTTACCGTCATAAATGGTACCATTACTAATAACAATATCAAATTGAGGATTGGTATTACATGACAATAACAAAAGCGTAATACAGAATAACCTAAGGAGTTTTAAAAAATGCATATTGGTTGGTTTTTAGGAAAAAGTACCTAACTAAGGTAGTAAATAAAACGAAAAACCACTGACCTAGTCAATGGCTTTTCTTTAATTCTTTCCCATAAGAATTGATTAATAGCTCAATAAATTTATAACCATTTGTTGAAAAAACCAATGGTTAAATGTTACCAAAAGGTTATAAATATGAACAATAAGTAGTAATTGCCCTACAATTAAATAGTAAAAAGTTGAAATTTTTGACATAATTTGGTATTTTATCGATAAAAGTTGTATGTTTATCGAGTCAATTTGCTTTTTATCAATATAATAGGTTAGAGGTGTCTTAATATTTTGTCTCAATGAAGCCTCAAATCATAAGACTATTATTAATAGCTATAAACCTATTTGTGCTCACCATCCAGATGGGTCACGCGCAAACCATGCAGCTCGAAGTTATTGGAGGAGCTGTTGTTACCCAAGGGTCTACTATTGCAATAAATGCAGGAACAAGTCTAGACTTTAGAATTACCAATGTTGATTTTTCGAATTGTAAGAAGCTAAAAATTCAAGATGTTGATATTTCTAATACAACCGATTTTGATATTGACCCTAACAACCCAAAAAGAAATATCAAGCCAGAAGGCTGCAATGGAGGTAAGAAATTTTTAGATTTTACAATAACAAATATTAGTCCAAATTGTACGACTGTAAGTACCTTGGTCACAGTAGAAATTAAAGATCAAGCAGATTTCACTTTTACATTAGAAGTGACGTCTTCTCCCGAAATTTATGTTTTTGGTGCGAATTATCCATTTGGAGATATTTTTCATGGAGATACCACAACTTCGGAGGACAATAACACCTATTTTGGAGTTGTAGAAGAGGGAGCGACGGTTACTAGAAGATATGCTGTTGCAAATATTGGAAGCTGTGATTTAGATATCACAGCATTGGCAAGCTCTAATTCAGATTTTGCAGTTTCATCTCCGTATCCAATTCCTTGGACTGGGTTAGCGCCCTATTATTATATAGTTATAGATGTTACATTTACAGCACCAGTAGCAGGAACAGGCACACAATCTTCTATTATTAGTGTAAGTAATACAGACAATACTACGTTTACTTTTACTGTGAGTGCCGAAATGTTTAATGAAAATATACCAGGACCTGGTGGTATTACGGCTAACTTTAAACTGTGGTTGAAATCTACAAGAGGTATTGTTACTTCAGGTTCAGCACTTACAGATTGGCAAGACTTAGGTACAAACGGAAAAGACGCAACTACTGTTACAGGTAAGGAACCAACATATTATGATACCGCTGCAGAAAATATAAATTACAATCCAGTGGTTGATTTTGAAAATGATGGTGGAGCTACTGAGCAATATATGTATAATGATGACACTCCAATTAGTGGGTTTTACAACCATGAAATTTTTATTGTAGTACAACCAGATGTTGCAATGAGTAATTCCTCAAGTGGAGAAACTATATTTGCGGGTATAGATTCAGGTACTGCTGGAGATAAAACCGGAGTTGGTTTTGGAGATTATTCCTCAGAGTTTACCGATGAAATATTATCCTACAATCAAGACATACCAGGAGGAGGGAGTTTTAATGGTGATGCCGAAACAAGCACCTCTAAAACATATTCAGGAGCAGGAATAATTAATATTAGAAATAATGCCTCTTCCTCTCCAACAGGGCAAGAAATATTATACAACTCAGTTGTACAAACCACCAGTAATGTTTCTGATGTTTCCTTCACGAATATTGACGGAAGCGACTATTGGGTTGGTAGAAATTATGATGTCCAAGGTAGTTTAAATGGAAAAGTTGCTGAAGTATTTACATTTAGTGAAGTTTTGAGTGCTATTGATAGACAAAAAGTAGAATCTTACTTGGCTATTAAGTATGGTGTCACCTTAGGAGCTTCAACCGAAGCACAAAAAGATTATGTAAATTCTTTTGATAATACAGTTTGGGATATTTCTGGAAATACTGGTTTTAATTACCATGTGGCAGGAATAGGACGAGACTCTATTTCAGATTTAAACCAAAAACAATCAAAGACACTTAACTTAACTAATGAGGTTACCATTGGGTTAGGAGGTGTTTATGCTACCAATAGCACAAATACTAGTGAGTTTACTAAAGATGGTGATTTTTTAGTATGGGGGAATAATAATGGAGCTTTTTCTGGAACCAGTACAAATACAGTTACAATTGCCACTGGAATTACCACTTCACTAACAAGAATTGATAGAAAGTATAAAATAGTAGAAGACAACGACCACGTTGATGGTGACGTTGGCACAGTTTATTTAACGATACCAGCGGCAGCATTTAGTGGATTTTCAAAAACGAGTTCTGAGGAATATGCTCTCATAGTAGCAGATAACTCAAATTTTGCCAATGGAGATATAATAGATGTAATTCCCTTAAGGTCTGAAGATGCAGGAGTTACACTTCAAACATTTTACAATTTTGATGGTACTAAATATTTTACCTTTGGTAAAGTCGCTAAGCTATCCGACAACCATGCTATTAGCTTTGCTTCTGGAGACTATATGGTTGGAGAATATGCCCTTAACTTAAATACTGATGACTTTACAATTTCTGCGTGGGTAAAATGCGCTGCAAATGCTAGCGATAGAACCATCATGGCAAAAGGAGAAAAATTACAAATCAGATTAAATCCTACAGGTAATGTAGAAGTTTATATCGATGATGAAGTTACACCTAAATATATTTCAGACATGGATATAGACGATGGCAAATGGCATCATACAACATTTATTTACAACAGTGGTACTATATTATTATATGTAGATGGTGTGCTAGATAAATCAGTTCAAAATATTGTGCACCCTTCTCCAAATAGTAACCATTATAGCATTGGTGCACTATATATAGATAAAGATAATATATCAAACTACTTACTTGGTGAGATTGATGAAGTTGTTGTATGGGATGTTGCGTTAACTGAAAGTCAGTTAAGATATGTAATGAATCAGGAAATTGAAAGATATGACGATTCAGGAACAGATTACGTACAAGGAAAACTCTTGCCACAAGGAGCTTCAAGTAATGAGATAGCATCAATACCTTGGAGCAGCTTAAGAGTGTATTATGACTTTAATAATTTTTATGGTTCTACGGTTGAAGGTTTAACAGATGACCGTTTCTTCATAAGATTAAATTATTTGAATAAAACAAAAACAATGCTCGATGACCAAACTGCGCCTTTGCCTTATGTATCTGCGGCTGATGGGGCATGGGATACAGCGTCAACATGGTCTAATAGTGCAGATGTGATGGTGCCTAATTCATTAAGCTTAGATGGCAGTACAATAATTGATTGGCATACTGTACAAATAGGTCACAATATTACATCTGGAGATAGGGATATCTCAGTTTTTGGGCTTGTTCAGACTTCTGGGACGCTTACAATTGCAGATCCAGTAGATACTCAAGATGAAACTAATTCTGGTCAATCATTAACTATTTTAAACTATTTAGAAATTGATGGAGTAATTGATCTTGTGGGAGAATCGCAATTAGTACAAGATGATGGAAGTGTTATAGATGCAGACAGTGGTGGTTATTTAGAAAGAGATCAACAAGGAACCGCAAGTGGGTTTAATTATAACTATTGGTCATCATCGGTAGGGCCCATTGCTGGAAATACTGGTACTCGAGGGACAGGTGCTGCATATAGCTCAAACCATACATTGCTAGCCGTATTAAATGATGGAACGACCTCTTCAGCCTATCAATCGCCAAACTTTAGTGCTAGTCATACAGCAGCAGATTCAAATACACCAACATCACCAAGAACATTAAGTACTCATTGGATGTACACTTTCTATGGTGCTGATGACGATTATGATGCCTGGACTTCTATTGATGAAAACTCGTCATTGCAGCCAGGAGAGGGCTTTACAATGAAGGGCACGTCAGGAGCGGCAGATATTCAAAATGATCTTCAAAATTATGTTTTTAAAGGAATTCCAAATAATGGAGATATCACCATTGCTCTCGATAATACATCAGGTGAAGTCGACAGATTAATTGGTAATCCTTACCCATCAGCAATAGATGCTACAGAATTTATATTAGATAATTTAAGTGTTGCCGATGGAGGTACAAATACAAATGGAACAATATTCAATGGAGCCCTTTATTTCTGGGATCATTTTGGAGAAGAAGACTCACATTATTTGGATGCGTATGTTGGCGGCTACGCCACCAGGAATCTAACTGGAGGAACCGCAGCTATTTCAAATGACAGTAGAATCAATAATACATCAGATGGTGGATCGGCAGCAACTGGTACGAAGGTGCCTGGGCAATATATTGCCGTAAATCAAGGGTTTTTTGTATCAACAGCACTAGATGGGTTTAACAACGACAATGGAGATCCAATAGCTACAGTAGATGGTGGTAATATAGTGTTTAAAAACAGTCAACGGGTATTTGTTACCGAAGAAGTTGCCGCATCATCGCAGTTCTTGAGAAATGGAGGAAACAAAAATAAGAGTGCTAAAAAAAATGCGCCAGAAGATGCTAAAATTAGTTTAATATACGATTCTCCAATGGGATACCATCGACAAATACTTTTAGGCACGCGATCAGAGGCCACTGAGCGTTTTGATCTTGGTTACGATGCCTATATAATAGATATAAATGAGGAAGATATGTATTGGTTATTGGATACTAAAAAACTGGTAATTCAAGGAGTTAATGAACTTCTTAATATACAGGAATTTCCATTGGGATTAATAGTTAACCAAGATGGGATAGTAACCATTAGAATGAATGAAATGGAAGGTGTTGAGCATTTGCACATCTCAATATTAGACAAAAATACAGGCGAGTATCACAACATTAAAAATAGTCCATTTATAACTTCTCTGGAAGTTGGCACCTATGAAGACAGATTCAAACTAGTTTTCAAAGAAATACCAAAAGAAGAGGAAGAAGAATTGATTTCAAATGAAAATACTGGTTTATTGACCTATTTTGACAAGGAAAACTCTGAAATTGTAATTCATAAAGGTGAAGAATTGAAAATTCAAGAAGCAAACCTATATAATTTAACTGGGCAGAAAGTGGCAACACCACAATTCTTAAATAACCGCGCTCATGTTAACTTAAGTGCAGGTATTTATATTATTACCTTTAATACAACCGAAGGAGGAATAACAAAAAAGATTAGAGTACAATAATGAAGGGCTATCAAAAAATGATAGCCCCTCGTATTTAATTATCCCTTGTTGTTAAATTATAACTACACAAAGTTACAAAATTTATTTTACTGAAGGTATAGTGAAGCATGTGCAATTACTATATTTACAGTAGAAATACGAATATTGAATAACGCACAATCCAAATTTAAAAGCTTAAAGGAACAACTCTCAGGAGATTTATATTTAGATCAACTCCAACGCGTTCTTTATGCCACAGATGCTTCAGCTTATAGAATGTTACCGGCAGCTGTTGCAATTCCAAAATCTGTATCCGACATAAAGCATTTAATAGCATTTGCTAACAATTACCAACAATCTTTAATTCCTAGAACTGCCGGAACCTCTCTTGCCGGTCAATGTGTTGGAAATGGGATTGTAGTGGACACATCTAGGTACTTTACTAAAATTTTGGCATTTGATAAAGAGAAGCAAATTGTAAAAGTACAACCTGGAGTAGTGAGAGATGAGCTTAATGAATTTTTGAAACCACATGGGCTTTTTTTTGGTCCAAATACCTCAACAAGTAATCGTTGCATGATTGGCGGGATGGTGGGAAACAATTCGTCAGGAACAACGTCCATACAATATGGTGTTACAAGAGATAAGGTAATTAGTTTAGATGTTGTTTTGAGTGATGGTTCTGAAGCCACATTTCAAGATATAAATAGTTCAGAAATAGCGAATTTACCCGAAGCTACAGCTGAGAAGGATATATATAAACAGCTTATACAAACGCTGAGTCCAGATTTTATTAGGAAAGAAATTAAAGATCAGTTTCCAAAATCGTCTATACATCGAAGGAATACAGGTTATGCGCTAGATGCTATAATGGATTCAGAGGTTTTTAATCACTCAGACAACCCCTTAAATCTTGCAAAATTACTATGCGGTAGTGAAGGGACCTTGGCAATAACAACTGCAATTACTTTAAAATTAGATAAACTCCCTCCTCCAGAAAATGTAATGATTGCAGTACATTTTAAAAGTATAAAAGAAAGTTTGTTGGCAGTGGTTCATGCGATGCAGCATAATTTATATATGTGCGAATTAATGGATAAGACCATTTTAGATTGTACTAAGAATAACCGAGAACAACTTAAGAATAGATTTTTTATTGAAGGAGATCCAGAAGCTATATTAATGCTTGAAGTGTGTGCAGAAGATAGTGATAGCGCACATCAATTGGCTGATCGTCTTATTGCTGACTTGCGAAGTAAAAATTTAGGATATGCATATCCGAAGCTAAAGAATGAAGAAATTAAAAAAGCTATCAATTTACGTAAAGCCGGACTCGGATTATTAGGTAATATAGTTGGAGATAAAAAGGCCGTGCCATGCATAGAAGACACAGCCGTTGAAGTAAATGACCTTCCAGCATATATTGAAGAGTTTACAGCTATGATGGACAGGTTTGGACAGAAAGCAGTTTATTATGCACACGCAGGAGCAGGAGAACTTCATTTAAGACCAATTTTAAATTTAAAGAAAGGTGAAGATGTAACAATGTTTCGAAAAATAACCCATGAAACGGCGCTGTTAGTAAAAAAATACAAGGGTTCATTTAGTGGAGAGCATGGTGATGGTATTGTGAGGGCAGAATTTATTCCGCTAATGATAGGTGAAAAAAACTATGAGTTATTAAAAGAAGTAAAGCAAATTTTTGATCGCAACAATATTTTTAATCCGGGTAAAATTGTGAACGCATTACCTATGGATGCTAATTTGCGTTATCAACCAGATAGAGAAGAACCACTAGTAGAGACAATGCTCGACTTCTCAGATAGTCAGGGTATATTGAGAGCGGCAGAGAAGTGCAATGGTTCAGGTGATTGCAGAAAGCCAATATTTGCTGGAGGTACCATGTGTCCGAGTTACAGAGCTACACGAAACGAGATGGACACAACAAGGGCTAGAGCAAATGCACTGAGAGAATTTGTAACACAATCTAATAAGGTTAACAGGTTTGACTATAAAGAACTTAAGGAGGTATTTGATTTATGCTTAAGTTGCAAAGCTTGTGCCAGTGAATGTCCGAGTAATGTTGATGTTGCAACTTTAAAAGCGGAGTTTCAACATCAGTATAATAAAAGTAATGGCGTTCCTTTACGGGATAAGATTTTTGCATCAAATGCGAAATGGAATGCCTTATTTAGTAACATGCCTAGGTTGTTCAATGCAGTTGCAAACTCGAAGATTTCGAAACAAATTTTAGGAATAGCACCCCAAAGAAAGCTTCCAAAATTACACGATACCACTTTTGTAAAGTGGACTAAAAAACATCTCAATCGCTTGAACCAAATTGGAGATGTTAAAGGAGAACTTTACTTATTCGTTGATGAGTTTACCAATTACTATGATGTAAACCTTGGCATTGATACCCTAGAACTTCTTACAAGTTTAGGATATAAAGTAACAATTGTAAAGCATGAAGAAAGTGGCAGGAGTTATTTGTCAAAAGGCTTATTAACCGAAGCAAAGGATGTTGCTAACAAGAATGTTGAAATTTTTAAAGATCATATTCAAGAGAATAAACCCCTAGTAGGTATAGAACCGTCGGCTATTCTAAGCTTTAAAGATGAGTACCTAAGATTGGCAGACAACAAAAATGCGGCCATAAATATTGCATGCCATACCTACACCATAGAAGAATTTATTGCTGGCGAAATTGAAAAAGGAAAGATTGAAGCTCATAGTTTTACCGCGAACAGCCAAAAAATTAGAATTCATGGACATTGCCATCAGAAAGCATTAAGTAGCATAGCGTTTACACAAAAGATTCTATCCTTGCCAATTAATTATACAGCCACTATCCTTAATTCTGGTTGTTGTGGAATGGCAGGATCTTTTGGATATGAAAAAGAGCATTATGAAGTAAGCATGAAGGTTGGAGAAGATCTGTTTAGGCGGTTAGAAAACGTAAATAGTGAAGATATGATTGCTGCTTCAGGAACTAGTTGTAGACATCAAATTGAGGATGGTATTGCGCAAGAGGCCTTGCATCCAATTACAATTTTAAGACGTGCATTAGTATAGTAAATTGCTTTTTTTTACGTATTATTATCGAGAAAAATGTTAGATGAACGCATTTTTTGTGTAGGAAAAATATTCGATTTATGCATTTTAACGGATATTTATGTCATTTCATCGTATTTTTTTACGCTTACTTGACTGCACACCTATCTTTACCTCTCTTAAAAGCCCCAACAATCCCCTCATGTTTTTTAAGAACGTTAATTAATCCAATTACAATTTAGTAATCTATAATTGTATTCCCTCATTTTTGACACCATAGTGTGTTTAGTAATTAGTCCATTTTATCCCTCACTGTAATAAGAATTACAGGTTTTGAGTAATAATTTTTTAATAAAAAATATAAAATAGACAATTGTAAAATCCTAAACAAGATAACTATGAAGTCCCTAAAAATTACATTCATCTTAGCCGCTGTATTTTGCTTAACAATAGCAGGAACAAGTACAACACAAGAAAAACAATCTACTGTTGAAATTCAACAAATAGACAAGCAAGATTTTAATTATGTTGCCACCGTGGTAAAGAAAAATAAAAAGCCAAGTCACGAAATGTAATTTATATTACATGAACACCTTACTTATGAAAACCTTCTATGCTTAGGCATAGAGGGTTTTTTATTTAATACTCTTTATACTCGAATATGGTTAGTTATTAATTAATTATTATTATAAATTTGAGATTATTAATTAATCCAATTTAAATTGCTTAAAAGAGCTTTTTCATGTTTTGCGTTCCTGTTTTGTATCACCCTATGTGCACAAGACGACAACCTTCAAAAGCAATTGGATTCAATTTATGAATTAAGAGATCTTGCTAGAAATAAAGAATTTGCATTTGCGACTCGGGAGTTATATGCAAAACAAGCAAACGAAATTGCAGATCAAATTCAACTAGATTCAACACGTATAAAAAATAATGGCCTATTATCTGGCCTGTATTTAGAATTTGATAGGTATGATGAGTATGACAGTATCAATCATGAGAATTTGAAACTTGCCAACAAAATTGAGGATTCATCGCGCGTTGGTAGAATCTATTATAATTTAGGATATTATCATATGCAGAAAGCAGATAATGATAGTGCCTATTTTTATTACTACAATGCTCAAAAAATATTTCAACGAATTAATGATAATAGATTAGAAGGCGAAGTCTTACTAAATATGGCCAATATACAAGAATCTGCAAAAGATTATGTGGGTTCAGAAGAGACGGCTATACGTGCAATTTCACTCATCGAGCAATTACCAGAAGAATCCGACGTAAATAGACGAGATAATGATCTGGACACCTTATGGGCATTATATAATTTATTGGCTATTATTTCAGAAAGATTGGAGCAACATGATGAGGCCTTAAAAAATTATCAAAAATGCTTAGACATTGCAGCTCAAATGAGCTACCCTATTTTTTATGAGTTTACCTCTAAAAATAATATGGGACACTCCATTGCCGAAAAAGGTGATTTGAAAGAAGCACTAAAACTGTTTGAAAGTCTTAAGAATGATGAAAGATTATTTCAATTAGATCCAGAAACCTATGTACATGTTTTAGGGAATGTTGCAAAGACTAAGTTTAAAATAGGTGATGTCACAAATGAAGAAGTTGAGGGAGAATTTAAAGAGGCTTACAGACTTAGTGATAGCCTAGAATACATTGTAGGTAAAATGGCAATACTTGGAGATTTATCACAATTCTATTTTGATACAAATAATAAGGCTGCTGCGCTATTATTGGCCAAAGAAAACTATCAATATGCGAAAGAATCGAGTTCAAATGATGTAGCACTCAACGCATTATTGTTATTATCAAAAATTGAAGAAGCTTCTGTAAGTAAGGACTATTTGAACAGTTACATTACACTAAATGATAGTTTGGTAAAGAAAGAACGGGAAGCAAGGAATAAATTTGCTAGAGTAAGATTTGAGGTGGATAAAATAGAAGCAGATAATGCCCAATTAGCAAAAGAAAGGTTATTATTCTTACTTATATCAATTGGATTGTTATTAAGTTTAACCTTATTATACATTGTAATTACACAAAGAGCCAGAAATAGAAAACTTCAATTCATTCAACAACAACAAGAAACAAATGAAGAAATTTATAACCTAATGCTGGCCCAGCAAGATAAAATTGAGGAAGGAAGGCAACAAGAAAAGAAACGTATATCAGAAGAATTGCATGACGGGGTTTTAGGCAAACTATTTGGAACGCGTTTAAGTCTAGATAGTTTAAATTTAGTACAAACCAAAGAGGCTGCCACATCCAGAATGCAATACATTAATGAACTTAAAACTATTGAATCTGAAATACGTAAGATTTCTCATGACTTAAACAGTGATTTCGTTGTAGATTCTAGTTTTATTGATATCGTTAAAAACTTAATTGAAACACAAACTACTGCTTACAGTTTGGAGTATTCATTTAATAACGATGAAAGTATAGATTGGGAAGATGTTCCAAATAAAACCAAGATTCACATTTACAGGATGTTGCAAGAAACTATGCAAAATATTTATAAACATGCCGAAGCAACATTAGTTAAAATTAGTTTTCAATTAAAAAATGACGTAATTTTATGTTCCATCGAAGACGATGGGAAAGGTTTTAATGTAAACAAAGCCAGAAAAGGAATAGGTCTAAAAAATATTGATTCTCGAGTAGGCGAAGTAGGAGGTAAGGCAGAAGTATTTTCAAAAATTGATATTGGTACCGTCATTAAGTTGTTTATTCCTTTAGCATAAAGTTTAATGGAACAACATCTTCGCATATTAATGGTTGATGATCACCCAATGATCATTGAAGGTTATCAAATGACCTTGATAGCTACTAAAAAAGCACATCAACATTTAGAAATTGATATTGCCCATGATTGTGACATGGCCAATGAGCTTATTAGAAAAGCAGCTAACTCAGAACAACCTTATGATGTGCTATTCTTTGATATTAGCTTACCAGCTTCTAAAGACGGTTTGATAACATCTGGTGAAGACTTAGCAAAAATAGCCAGAACATATCTCCCCGATTCAAAAGTTATTATACTCACAATGTTCAATGAATCATTCAGGATTTTAAATATTATCAAGGAGATTAACCCAGAAGGATTACTTATAAAAAGTGATTTAACGTCCAGTGAATTGGCTGAGGCATTTCAGCATATTTTATCAAGCCCACCATACTATAGCAGTACCGTAAATAATTTTCTTAATACTACTATTACTAGCGACGTTTATTTAGATGATATTAACAGAAAGATTCTTCATTTACTTTCTCAAGGGGTTAAGACAAAAACATTGAAGCAGCATATCGATCTATCAATGAGTGCAATAGAGAAAAGGAAAAAGCACTTAAAATTAATTTTTGATGTAGAAGATGGTAAGGATGAAACCTTACTAAAATTTGCTCGAGAGAAAGGTTTTCTTTAAAGTATTGTTACCGCATTGTATAATAAATGTTAAAGTTTAATTTTTTTATTAGTCCATAACTTTAATAAGACTTTGTTGTTGTTGGATAGTACGGTTTTTCCGTAACATTATTGTGGTTTTTCCATAATTTAATATTGAATTTTCTCCCTACATTTGAAAACAACGAAAGAATTAATTATCCCTCTAATTTATTTGTTGAATTAATAGCAATTGACATGCCTTATGACCAACTTGTTGGTCATAAGGTTTTGTCGTTTTAGAAGAGAGTAGATTTAAATTCCCACACTTTCACAACAAAAAGACCAAGAAAGACAATAGCAAATACAAACTTTAAAAAGGTAGAAGTAATAAACCCTAGAAAAGACCCAAAGGCGGCTTTGACAGCAGTTTGTTGATCACTTTTATTTATAAGTTCACCAATAAGTGCACCTACAAAGGGGCCAATAATTATTCCAAAAGGTATAGGAGATAATAACCCTACTATTAAACCTATAGTGGTGCCAATCATTCCATATTTACTACCACCAAATCGTTTGGTTCCAATTGCTGGAATAAAATAATCGAGTAACCAAATCAATATTGCAACTCCCAACCAAAATCCTAGAAAAACCCAGTTCATTGGGATGGCATCAGTTAAATGCAAAATAAACAGGCCTATCCAGCCAGTAAGTGGCCCAGGTAATACGGGCAAAAAACTTCCAATAATACCAAGAAGCATAAATAAAAGACCAACAAAAACTAAAAGTATATCCATAGATAATAAGCGAAAATACTGACTGTATGACGAAAGTAATGTTTATTTGTTACATATTTTAAACTAAAAAATTAGTTTAAACTAAATATTTAGTTATATTTGTTTTATTATTGAACTAAAAACTTAGTTAAAAATGAAACAACTTACTAAAGCCGAAGAAGATATTATGCAGGTTTTATGGCAACTTGAGAAGGCAAATGTAAAGGCTATAATTGCAGAGTTACCTAATCCGAAACCAGCTTACAATACCGTTTCTACCATTGTCCGAATATTAGAAAATAAAGGTTTTGTTGGGCATGAGAAACAAGGGAAGGGGCATAATTATTTTCCGTTAGTACCACAACATGATTATAGCAATCAATCAATCAATAAGTTGGTGGACAACTACTTTCAAGGGTCTTTTAAAAGTATGGTGTCATTTTTTGTAAAGAAAAATGATGTTAGTCTTGGCGAGTTAGAAACCATGCTTAAAGAAATAGATAAAGAAAAGAAATCATGATACAATATATAGTTCAAGTAGTAGCTTTCCAGTTATTATTTATAATGGCTTATGACCTTTTTCTAAAGAAGGAAACTTTTTTTAATTGGAATAGAGCATATCTATTAGTTTCTTCTATGCTCTCATTCATTATTCCGTTCATTAAGATAAATTCGTTTAGCGAAATTGTTCCTCAAGCTTATGTAATTGCACTTCCTACCGTTGAAATAGGAAATGTTTCAAGTGCAAATCAGTTAGTTTTATCAGAAGTCGGTATAACTCAAGATGGTTCTTTTTGGACGCTTCAAAACATTTTTATTTTAGGAGCATCATGTGCGTTATTACTGTTGGCATTGAAGGTAGGATATATTATAAAACTATTAGTAAAGAACCCTAGGCGTTGGAAAGGTGATATTGTTTTGGTAAAGCTCTTAAATAGTATTTCTGCATTTTCTTTTCTCCATTATGTATTTATTGGCGAAAAAATAAATAAAGAAGAACAGCAATCTATTTTTAAACATGAAATGGTGCATGTGACTCAAAAACACACTCTAGATCTCCTCTATTTTGAAGTTTTACGAGTATTCTTTTGGTTCAACCCTTTAGTGTACATGTATCAAAATAGAATAAGATCATTGCATGAGTTTATTGCAGATCAAGAAGCATTAAAGACTGAAGAGAAGCTAGAGTATTATCAAAGCTTGTTAGCTCAGGTATTTGAAACTCAAAATATTTCATTCATCAATACATTTTTTAAAAAATCATTAATCAAAAAGCGAATCGTTATGTTACAAAAAAACCGATCTGAAAGTATCAATCTTCTAAAATACTTGTTCTTAGTACCAATGGTACTTGGAATGTTAGTGTATACTTCTTCCTATGCTCAAGAAATTAAGCAAGAGCGGCAGGATGATAATAGCTTAGTTAAAACTCTTTTAGAAGAATCAAAAACTGAGGACTCGTCTTTTACTGCCGAGAATGAGGAGCAGCTAAAAAACGTAAAAGTAAATAAGCAAAAAGAAGATAATTCAAAAACAACTACGCTAACGGATCCTAATTTAGAAGTACCCTTTTCAAAAATAGAACATCCCCCAACTTTTAAAGAATGTAAGGATAAGGACAAGAGTGAACTAAAAAAATGTACAGCTGAAGGAATTACTAAACATGTGCAGGAAAATTTTAATATAGATCTAGCAAATGAGCTTGGGTTAGTTGGAAGACAGCGTATTGCAGTCATGTTTAAGATTAATAAAAAAGGAAATATTGAAGGTATAAGAGCAAGAGCACCACATCCAGATCTTGAAGCCGAAGCTATAAGAGTGATTAAATTATTACCGCAAATGTTACCTGGAAAGCATAAAGGAAAGAAGGTAATTGTTCCTTACTCTTTACCAATTATCTTTCAAATAAATGATAAAAAAGATGATTCAAAGGAAGATGCAAGCATAAAAAAAATAGATAAATCTATTAGTGATCAATCAGGTGAAGTGGCATACAATGTTATTGATCAACCTCCTGTTTTTAAAGGATGCGAGAATGATGACAAAACTCAGCAAAAAAAATGCACTTCTGAGAAAATACAGAAGCATGTGTTAGAAAATTTCAATGCTAATTTAGCTTCTAAACTTGGGTTGGTAGGAAGACAGCGTATTTCGGCGATGTTTAAAATAAACAACCGAGGAGAAATTGTTGACATAAAGGCAAGAGCTCAGCACCCAACACTCGAAGAGGAAACAAAAAGGGTAATTTCATCAATTCCACAAATGGTTCCAGGAAAACATAATAATAAAGAAGTTGTAGTCCCTTATTCTTTACCAATTATATTTCAAATAGATGAAAATAAGAGTAAAGATTGAAAATATCCAATATTTAAATAAGCGAAAACCGAAGTAAATGCTTCGGTTTTTCTTTTTAAAAAAAGTCAAATACGCGCAAAAAATTGTACTTTTCGGTGATAGATTAAAGTCATGAGGAACTTGTTAATTTTGTTGCTATTTTTATGTCTTTCATCTTGCGATTATTTCGATAAACAGAAGATTAGTTCTGATGAGATTTTGCAGGAAGATTTGCGCACATTTAATTGGAACGAAGTTGATGAATATCCCTCATTTACCAATTGTGAGTCTTCTGCTACCAAAGAGCTTAGAAAACAATGTTTTGAAACTACTTTGGTAGATCATATATTAAACACATTACAGTCAAAAAGAATGGTCGTTACCAAAGATTTGAATGATACTATTGAAATGAAATTTCATATTTCAGAAAAAGGTGAAATACGGGTTTTAGATATGATCATTTCTGAGAAGACTGTTACACAGATACCCGAAATAAGAACATATTTATCCCAAAGTGTAGCAACGCTTCCAAAAATTGATGCGGCCATTAAGAGAAGGCAATATGTAAAAACAGAATTTATTCTTCCAATTGTATTAAAGTCAGAATAGTTAAAACCTAATTGCAAACGTTCTCATAAGTCGTAAAATCTCTGTATATAACCAAACTAACGAAACAAGTAGGCCCCAAGTAGCAAGCCATTCTTTGTATTTTGGAGCTTTGTTTTTATACCGTTCTATATAATCGAAATCTAACAATAAAGTAAACGAGGCAACAATAACCGCAATAACATTAAATAGTATCGCCACCCACGAGGTACCCCAGATAAAAGACTTTATTCCAAAAATGCTCAATATAAAAGAGATCAAATAAACAATCATAATACTTGTTGCAGTGGTAATAACAATACTCCTTAATTTTTTACTTACAACTATTATTTTTGTTTGATACAGGACTAACATTGTAAAAAATGTGACTATGGTTACACCAATGGCTTGAAAAGGGAGATCAGGATATGTTGCTCTAATAATTGCACTAAATCCTCCCAAAAAACAACCCTTGGCAATAGCATATAGTGGCACAAGTATATGAGCCCAATGATGTCTTACAGATATAATTATACTAATAATAATTGCTGAAAGCATTCCTCCAAGACCAAACCATTTTACGTTCACACCATTAGCATATAACTTCCATATATAACCAGTGATAATAGCAATAATAAATATGGCTCCCAACGACTTTAAAAGGATACCACGAATAGTCATTTTATTGTTACTATTAGAATCCTCACTCCAGAAATAGTTGGTAAAGGCAGGATTAGATGTTTTGTAGTTTGATAACTTCATATGCCTGAAGATAATTAAAAAATGAAGTATTTATTTATTAAAAGTCCTTCCCTTCCATTGATAATTAGAGAACATAGCTTTAAAGGCTACATATATTGAAACAAATGGATAGATCAAACTACTAAAAAAATAAGTATTTAATACTTTAATTCGTCCAAAAAATTTGGCCGATTTGCTAATCAATGAATAATCAATTAACTGTTTAGAGATTAATATAATCAAGAATTCCCACCATGTTAGTATCCCAAAAATTGACAGTATTAATGAGGCAATAATTAGTGCATTCATTGCAAGCACAACAAAACCAACAAATTTTGCGAACAATTGAGTGTACGATGAAGTTTTTGCTGCCCATCTAATCCGCTGTTGAATGACGTTAGAAAAAGATACTTCAGGTCTGGTTTCAACAATAGCCTCATTGCATTTAAGATATGTTACCAACTCTGGCTGTGTTTTTAAGGCTTTTTCTAATAAGAAAATATCATCACCACTTGCAATGTCATTATTACCTTGAAACCCATTTAACGAATGAAATAACTCCTTACTGTAACATAAATTGGCGCCGTTAGATAAAAAAGGCTTATTAAAACCAAAACTACCAATAGTAGCACCTTGGAGACTCAATATTTCAAGGGTTTGAAACTGATCAAAAACAGAAGTACTTGGTAGCAACATTACAGGAGCCACCACCATTGTAGATTTTGACGAAGTTAAAAAGGAATCATAACTTTTTAACCAATTAGAAGGTACAATACAGTCGGCATCAGTTGTAATTATCCATTGATATTTTGCATGTTTAATACCCAATGTAATGGCATCTTTTTTAGGCGACTTTGATTTGGTCACATTGTTATAAATGTGAAAATCTAGTTGGGTACAATTAAGTAATCTAATGGCTAATTCTTCAGAATTATCGGTCGAGTTATCATTAATTAGTATAACCTCAAATAAAGACTTTGGGTAGTTTAATTCTTGAAGCGATTCAATTAGACTTTCAAGATTTTTAACTTCGTTCCTAAAAGCAATTATTATTGTAAACCTAGTCGCAGGAATTTGTTCCTGTGATACAAATAGTTTAACCTTATTAAAACCATTAATAAAGCCAGCAACAAGCAGGAGATAAACTGCAGTCAATGCAAAAAATAAAACAATCATTTAGCTAGGGTTTGTTTTGAAAGTGCTATTACTGTTAAAGTTAAGTATATAATAACTTCCAAAAACACTTGGCAACACAAAATTGAGTAACCACATTAATGTAGTAACGCACAAAACCACTAGATTATTGACTCCAGCCAAATCAAATAGAAATATGGCGACGCTCCCCTTAACAACAATATCTAAAACAAAGATCGTTGGAATGATAGAAACCAATAAATACATGCTCGAAATAATGACCATACTTTCACCGTATGACAGTTGTACATTAAACAGTTGGAGTAAATAGAATAGTTGAAATGAAAATACAATATATTTTAAAAAAGAAAGACTTATGTTAACTATATGTGTTAGTCTAGGTACACTTTTTATAAAAGTAATAATGTCATTTAAAGTATATCCACGAATACTTAAATTCTTGTAAGAAACTCCAAAACCAATAAAGAATATAAGCACAATTGCATAGAAAGCTATTCTAACAACTTTATAGTAGGTAACATCTAAGTCATACGTTGTAATCAAAATCAAAAAGCCAGCGCAACCAAAAATCAAAGTAGCACACATTTGTGCCATATTTGACACCAAGTTAAGAAGTAAAACCTTTGCCCTAAACTTGGTTTCAAAATAAACAGCTTTGGCCGCATAATCACCTATTCTGTTTGGTGTAAATAATGAGGCAGTTAATGAAGCTAGACTTTGTTTTAAAGCTTCAAAAAATGAAATATATTTAATTGTTGACACTAAATATTGCCATTTCTTAATTTCTAAAAACCAATTAAAAATGGTCAAAAACAGTAAAAAAAGTACACTTTTTGTAGAAAAATTGTCATTTTTTGATAAAAAATCAACAAAATCAGGAAATTTGAGTTCCTCGTTAAAAACAAGTTTATGGTATACGTAATAGGCAGCACCAGCAACAATACTTAATTTGATTAATACAAAAAAGAATTGCTTAGTTTTGTAAGATAATCCAGAACCTATTAACATAAAATGACGATTGGTATTTGCAAAGAAACACCAAAAATTTGAGACTAAAAATCTGAGAATGATTATTGCAATTTATGAGTAACGAACGAATCATATTGGGGATTGACCCCGGAACTACAATAATGGGATTTGGGCTCATAAAAGTGGTCAATAAAAAAATGGAATTTATGCAACTCAATGAACTTCATTTAAAAAAGTATGACGATCATTACTTAAAGCTTAAACACATTTTTGAAAGAACGATTGAACTTATCGACACCTTTAATCCAGATGAAATTGCAATTGAAGCACCTTTTTTTGGTAAAAATGTGCAAAGTATGCTCAAGTTAGGTAGAGCCCAAGAAGTTGCCATGGCAGCTGGTTTAAGTAGGCAAATTCCAATTACCGAATACCTGCCAAAGAAAATAAAAATGGCCATTACTGGTAATGGTAATGCTAGTAAAGAACAGGTTGCTAAAATGTTACAAAGTGTTTTAGATCTTAAGACATTACCAAGAAATTTAGATGCAACCGATGGACTGGCTGCTGCTGTATGCCATTTTTATAATTCGGGGAAAGTTAGT
>CAZAPO010000285.1:0-2587 GCA_964487005.1 uncultured Flavobacteriaceae bacterium | reverse complement strand
GATTAATCATTATTCAGGAAACTATTCCTTCTGGTATCAGTCTTCACAATTAGCGGCAAAGCAACGTGCACAACAAAACAAGAAAGCAGAAGAAAAGAAGAAAGAATTAGAAGAGTTTATAAGACGTTTCTCTGCTAACGTGGCAAAATCAAAACAAGCTACAAGTAGAAAGAAAATGATCGAAAAATTAAACGTGGCAGATATCAAACCATCCAGCCGTCGTTACCCAGCTATTATTTTTGAGCGCGATCGAGAAGCGGGAGATCAAATATTAAATATAGAAGGTTTATCGGCTTCACTAGACGGTGAGGTATTGTTTAATAATATTGACCTTAACTTAAATAAGGGAGATAAGGTTGTGGTATTCTCGAAAGACTCTAGAGCAACCACCGCATTTTATCAAATTATAAACGGAAACCAAAAGGCAGATGCGGGTAAGTATGCCTGGGGAGTAACTACAGCACAATCATATTTACCATTAGATAATAGTGAGTTTTTCAATAATAAATATACGTTGGTTGATTGGTTACGCCAATGGGCAACGACAGAGGAAGAGCGCGAAGAAGTATATGTGCGAGGCTTCTTAGGAAAGATGATTTTTAGTGGAGAAGAGGCCTTAAAAACATCAGATGTGCTCTCTGGAGGTGAAAAGGTAAGGTGTATGATCTCAAGAATGATGATGCTTCGCGCCAATGTATTAATGCTTGATGAACCCACCAACCATTTAGATCTAGAAAGTATTACCGCCTTTAATAATTCCTTCAAAAACTTTAAGGGTACCATTTTATTTACTACGCATGACCACGCGTTTGCCCAAACCGTGGCAACCAGAGTGGTAGAGCTAACACCAAATGGGGTGATAGATAGATATACAAGCTTTGATGAATATATGGAAAATGCCAAAATTAAGGAGTTACGCGAAAAAATGTACGCGGTAACAGCATAAAAAAAGGACGCCAAAACGGCGTCCTTTTTTATTAGTCATTAGTGTTTGACTGGATATCGATATGTTAACCAACTACTTCCAAAAGAATAGCTCGTTGGGTAGGAAATACGAAGTACGATTTTAAACTTCCATTTCGGCTAGTGTATCTTCCACAATAACCACAGCCTTATCTAACTCGGTATTATGAACAAAAACTTCCTGGCTTCCAGGGATGGCTGCACCAAATCCAGCAAGTCTACCAGACTCACTTTCGTCTTTAATAACAGGAGTAATACCGGCAGCTCCTAATTTTTCAACCAACAATTGTACGATTACAAAACTTCCAGTGTATATTCTTATATAATCTGAATCCATAGCTTTTTCTTTACGATGTCTTTTAAAGATACAAAAAAAACAAATCAATTTATGTATTTTAGAACGATCAATACCGTATTACCTTACAGGATTTAATAAAACTAACAAACCAAGTGACCAACATAAAAAACCAAATTCTGAAGCTGCAGACAATATCTGAAAATCTAGAACCCTCTAGAGACCTAAGAAACAAGTATTTAGACAGTGTGCGTGCTTTTACACACGAGTTTATTGGCTCCTTAGACAATGTTGTAACATTTAATACCAATGCGGTTAATAAAGAGGCACTAGGCTTAAACAACGAAAAGAAATCTATCGATAAAATTGTCAACCTTATTAATGATGAGGTTGCCAAAAAAGGAATGAAACCAGCATCTGGAGGGCATCTTGGATATATTCCTGGAGGCGGAATTTTTACAGCTTCTCTAGGCGATTATTTAGCCGATATTACCAACGAGTATGCAGGAATGTATTATGCCTCACCAGGAGGTGTAACTATTGAAAATGAAGTAATTGATTGGATGAAAACGCTGTTTAATTTTCCAAAGTCATCCGTGGGTAATTTAACATCTGGTGGTTCTATTGCCAATCTCATTGCGCTTACAGCCGCACGAGATAAGCACCGCATCAAAAATGCCGTTATAGAGAAAAGTGTCATCTATACAAGTGAGCAAATACATCATTGTGTGCATAAGGCATTGCGTATAATCGGACTTGAAGATGTACAGATAAGATATATCACTTTAGACAGCAATTCAAAAATAATTCCAGAGGTTCTTGAGCAGCAAATTATTGAAGATAAAGGAAAAGGGCTCAATCCATTTGTTGTGATTGCCTCAGCAGGTACAACAGATACGGGAGCTATAGATCCATTAGAAGAAATAGGGAATATAGCAAAGCGCCATGGACTTTGGTATCATGTAGATGCCGCTTACGGTGGCTTTTTTGTTTTGGTAGATAGCGTAAAAGATAAATTTAAGGGATTGGATATGGCCGATTCTTTGGTTATTGATCCACATAAAGGACTCTTTTTACCCTATGGACTCGGGGCCGTTTTGGTAAAAGATAAGCAGGCGGTTTACCATTCAAATCATTATAGGGCTAATTATATGCAAGACGCTATAAAAGACAATTTTCCAGTAAACCCAGCCGATGTCTCACCAGAACTTACAAAACATTTTAGAGGATTACGCCTTTGGTTACCATTACAATTGCATGGTATAGAGCCCTTTAAAGCCTGTTTAGAAGAAAAACTATTGCTAACGCACTATTTTAGGCAAGAGCTTC
>CAZAPO010000284.1:0-8075 GCA_964487005.1 uncultured Flavobacteriaceae bacterium | reverse complement strand
ATGTGAACGGATTTGAAATGACTCAGGATGGTAAAAAGTTGCTGGTAAGAAAAGGTCGAACTTTTTATATGGTAGCGGCTGGTACCGGTGCAGTGAGTGATTTGGGTAAAAACAAAATTGATTTAAGCGGTTGGAAGTTTGCCATCAATCCGAGAGATGATTGGAGACAGATTTTTACGGATGCCTGGAGGATGGAACGTGACTATTTCTATGATAAGAATATGCATGGTGTTGATTGGAAAAAAATGCATGACAAGTACTACCCATTGGTAGACAGAGTTACTACAAGAAATGAACTTTCAGATCTTATTGGGCGTTTTGTGGGTGAATTGGCAGCATTGCATACCAGCGTTAGAGGTGGAGACACAAGAAGTGATCAAAAGAATGTTGCAGTAGCTAATTTAGGTGCGCGCTTTAGTCGGGATAACGCGAATGGTGGATTCAAGATAGAATACATTTACAAAGCAGATCCAGATTATCCAGACACTAAGTCACCCCTAGATGATCCGTATTTAGATATTAGGATTGGAGATGTTATTACCAAGGTAAACGGCAGAACCACATTAGATGCTAATGACCTGGGTGAATTATTGCGGAATCAAATTGGAAAACAGGTAAAGTTAAGTGTTAAACGTGGTTCGACATCAAAAGATGTAATTGTTGAACCTATTGGAAGCATGTACAGTCTGCGCTATAAGGATTGGGAGTATTCACGCAGACTAGAAGTAGAGAAAGCAAGTAACAACAAAATTGGTTATGTTCATTTACAAGCTATGGGGAGAAATGACCTGAATCAATGGTATAGAGAGTTTTATCCAGTTTTTGATAGACCAGGCTTAATAATTGATGTAAGGCATAATCGAGGAGGGAATATTGAAAGCTTTATTTTAGAAAAATTATTGCGCAAAGCATGGATGTATTGGAAAGCTCGTTCTGGAAAACCGTATTGGAATATGCAATATGCCTTTAGAGGTCATATTGTAATTTTGGTTGATGAGAACACGGCTTCAGACGGTGAAGCTTTCGCAGATGGATTTAAAAAACTTGGGCTAGGAACAGCAATTGGAAAACGTACTTGGGGAGGTGAGATCTGGCTAAGTGGCGCCAATCGCTTGTCTGATGGTGGAATTGCCAGAGCTCCAATGATGGGAGTATACAGTGCAGAGGGAGAGTGGCTAATTGAAGGTCATGGTTTTGAGCCTGATATTGAGGTAGATAATTTACCGCATGCAACTTTTAACGGAAAAGATGCGCAGCTGGAAGCAGCAATCAAACATCTTCAAGATTTAATTGCCAAAGACCCGAGAGCGGTTCCTCAACCTCCGGCCTATCCAGATAAATCGTTTAAAAATAACTAATGAATTAAAAGCAGTGTTCACACACTGCTTTTTTCTTATACAAGAATTACTCGTACCTTTGACATATGTTTAAGTTAAGATACTTACATACTTGGTTGTTAGGTTGCGTAATTGTATTTGCAGTTGCAGGAACTACCAATGCACATACCTACCAATCATACAATTTAGTACAAACCGAACTGGTTTTTGAGCACCTGGGTGAAGAGCATTTGTACGACCTTGCATTAGTAACTTCTCCTTTCCATATTAATAATAAATCCGCAGATCTAAAACTGTTGATTAATTACTATAACAGCCTGTCATCGTGCTACTATGAAGTTCAAAATGAAAAGTTATATAATAGTTTAAATAACTATATACTTCAATATTCACAGCTTTTAGCACGTATAACTTTCATTGACTTAGCAGTATAGGCAATCTATTTCATTCTGTTTAACTAAGTCAAAAAAATTAAATGAATTTTAAAAAAACACTACGCTTATTAGCGTGGTTAATGTTGTTGGTAATTGCTTGTATAGTTCCAGTTCCAATTACATTTACAAAAAAAGATAAGCTACCAAAGTATCTTATTGAACAAATAGACACTAAAGATGAAGATGAAAACCAAGATGACATCAAAGAACTATTTTGATTCATTAATCGGTTAAAATTGGTCGTATAACTTCATTATTTGCCCTAAGAAGGAAAATTATTTAATATGGTGTTGTAAATACTATATTAATTAACCAATGCCATTAAAATTTTCCTTACTCAGTAAGGTTGTTGCAATTTTGTGCATCCTATTCTCGGTGCTTTTGCTTTTTAATCTTGAAGCTGTGCATAGTTGGTTAGTTGATTATTCAGCGAGCAATATCATTGAGGAAGAGGAAATCATGAATCCAAGACGAATTGTAATCTTAAAGATTGGATTGATTCTCTTAGTCATCCTTGCGCTAGGACTGGCCATTACGCTTTTTCTTAAGTTACCGCAAAAAATATATAATCAATTCAAAGATGTTATTGATGTAGAACGAATACAGGGTATATTTTTTACAGATGATCAAATGGGATCTAACAAATATGCGGTACAAACTTTTGTGTTTTCAACTATTGTGGCTGTCATAATTCTTTTGCGTCAGCTCATACTTGGTGATGATGTTAAAGAAGATATTTTTGAACATATAAGTGAAATTTGTCTGGCTGTAAGTGCATTATTATTTTTTGTTGTGTTAATCTTAATAAAGTATTTAAACGTCACCAGCAAACAAAAAAGGAATATTAGGAGCTTGTTTCTAATATTTGGTGTTAGCCTAGTATTTATATTTTTAGAGGAAATAAGTTACGGTCAACACATTTTTAAATGGGAAAGTACTGGGATTTTTGAAACCTATAATTTCCAGGGTGAAACAAACGTTCATAATTTCCTAAATCCATTCTATCGCTTTATTTATCCATTGTTTGGTTTTGGACTGTTTGGAATCTGTAGTTTGTTTTGGTTTTTTAATAAAGCCTCAGCTCCTTTATGGTTAATATTCATCACTCCTCACAAAAGCCTAATAATTTTAGTATTACTTATGGCTGCCTCTACCTATAAAGGGCATAGCGAATCTTTTGAACACATGTTTGCACTATTTACATTGCTCTACATTGTAAGGTTGTTAGTGTATTTAATGGGTCAAAAAAAAGCATCCTAGTTTAATCTTATTGCATTATTTTTAAAGAAAAATTATCTCTATGCTTAATTGGACTGATATTATACGTTATACCAAACATGGAAATCCCACACCTCCTTTTAAAGTTAAAAAAACTGATGATGAATGGCGACAACTGCTCAATGATGACGTTTACAGAATAACACGATTGAAAGGAACAGAAAGAGCACACAGTTCTGACCTATGCACCTTATTTGAACCTGGACTTTACGCTTGTGCTTGTTGTAATACTGAGTTATTTGATGCTACTCAAAAGTTTGACAGTGGAACCGGATGGCCGTCATTTACACAACCTACAAAAATTGAACACGTAGGGTATCATAAAGATACTAGTTATGGAATGATTAGGGTTGAAGCTATCTGTAATATATGTGACGCACATTTGGGACATATTTTTCCAGATGGTCCCGCGCCAAGTGGTTTACGCTATTGCGTTAATGCATTATCTTTAGTGAAATTGTAATTTAATTACATGCGCTCTGGAACATTAATTCCTAGCAAATTAAAAGCATTCTTAATGGTTTCTCCTACTGCCCTAGCTAACTGAACCCTAAATACCTTTTCGTCTTCATTTGCTGCACCAAGAATTGAAACATTCTGATAGAATGAATTAAACTCTTTGACAAGATCGTAGGTGTAATTAGCAATTAAGGCTGGACTATGATTTGATGCCGCATTTTGTATTACTTCTGAAAATAACTGTAGTTGCTTTATTAGTTCCTTCTCCTTGTCATGCAGCGCAATAGAGGTAACTTCTTTTGTTATATCAAATTCAGCTTTTCTTAAAATAGCCTGAATTCGTGCGTAAGTATATTGAATAAATGGTCCTGTATTACCCTGAAAATCTACAGATTCTTTGGGATCGAATAAAATTCGTTTTTTAGGATCCACTTTTAATATAAAATATTTCAAGGCACCAAGTCCTATGGTTTTATATATCTCATTCTTTTCTTCTTCGCTATAGCCGTCTAATTTTCCTAGGTCTTGCGAGATTTCTTTGGCCGTAGCTGTCATTTCATCAATTAGATCATCTGCATCAACAACAGTTCCTTCTCTACTTTTCATTTTTCCAGAAGGAAGATCTACCATCCCATAACTTAAGTGGTACAGACTTTTTGCCCATTCAAATCCTAATTTTTTCAAGATTAAAAACAACACTTTAAAATGATAATCTTGCTCATTACCCACGGTGTATACCATTCCGGTAACATCTGGGTAATCTTTAATTCTTTGAATTGCCGTACCAATATCTTGAGTCATGTACACTGCCGTACCGTCGGCTCTTAAAACAATCTTCTCATCAAGACCATCTTCTGTTAGATCACACCAAACAGACCCATCCTCCTTTCTATAAAAAACACCTGTTTTTAAACCCTCGGCTATAAATTCTTTTCCTAATAAATAGGTATCACTTTCGTAATAGTAACAATCAAAATCTACACCTATATTTTTATAGGTGGTTTCAAAACCATCATACACCCAACCGTTCATCATCTTCCATAGTCCAACCACATCCTCATTACCAGCTTCCCACATACGAAGCATTTCTTGTGCTTCTAATAAAATAGGTGCATTTTTCTTCGCTTCATCTTCCAGGATTCCTTTAGAAACTAAGCTTTCAATCTCCTTTTTATATTCTTGATCAAATTTCACATAATAATTTCCAACCAGCTTGTCCCCTTTTAATCCTGATGACTCAGGAGTTTCTCCATTCCCATATCTTTTCCAAGCTAACATACTTTTACAAATATGGATTCCTCTGTCATTTATGATCTGGGTTTTATAAACTTTGTTACCAGCTGCCTTTAATATTTGCGATACACTATACCCCAAAAGCACATTTCTAACGTGCCCAAGATGTAATGGTTTATTAGTGTTTGGTGAAGAATATTCAACCATTACCGCTTTTTGATTCGCTGTCTGAAACCCGTGGCTGGTATCTCCATTTATTTCATTAAAAAAATTAAGGTAATATGAATCGCTAATTACAATATTTAAAAAACCTTTAACCACATTATAGCTTTTCACCTCCGCTACATTGGTTACTAGATAATTCCCTAGGTCTTCACCTAACTGCACAGGATTCATTTTTACTACGCGTAACATTGGAAAAGTTACCACGGTAATATCACCTTCAAAATCTTTACGAGTAGCCTGAAACTCAATTGGTTCTATAGTAGCATTATATAGCTTTTGAAATGCAGATTGAATATGTTGCGATAACGTTTCTTGAATGCCCATTAGCAGTAATTTTTAAGCTGCAAAGATAGAACTTTTAAAAAGCTTTTCAATTAGAAGAAAATGAAAAAAGGCTTTAAATATTCTATTGATAAAAAATCGTCTAATCATTGCATACATTAAAAATATAGCCAATAATTAAATCTTAAAAAATCACTTATTGAAACCGTAATATTTAATATTTTGCATTTTATCGATAAAAGTGTCGTTTTTCTGTATTTTTTGCAGTTTATCGAGGCCAACTTTTTTTGTTCTTTTTTATTGCTCCATTCGTCTATTTTTTTTGCTTTAAAACCTAGAAATTAGGCTTTTCGTTAGCTTTTAACAACATTTGTTTACTAATGTAATGCTATTAATCACGGTCCCAAACGATGATAACAACTACTTTTTGTTATAAAGCATGTTTATTGCTTTGTACTATCTGCTTAATTTTCCCCTACCTCAAGGTAATTTTAGGTGAAGCTGTTATTGTTGGGCCTAAAACCTTATATAGTTTATGAAACAGTTAATTACTTTAACTGCCTTCTTATTAACTATTTTCTCTTCTTTAGGTCAAACTAGAGAGCAGGATAGCCTCGTGATGCAATTTGCTTTTCAAAAGTTAGATTCTACTAAAGTAGATACTTCAATAGAACTTATTAAATCATTTTACGAAACTCAAGATTACCAAAAGGCCTTAGGTTATATTTCACAATCTGAAAAACTATCTACATCTTTAAACTACCATAGTGCAACGGCCCAAATAAAGTATTACAAAGCATTAATTTATGCTCAAAACAATGACTACTTCAATGCCATTGACAATTACAATGTCTCCTTAAGATTGTATAACCAATTACAAGATTCTCTAGGTATTGCAAAAGTTAATAACAGCATAGGCTTAATTGAAATTAAAAGAGGTAACTATAATAGAGGATTACGTTATTCATTATCGGCCATCGATATTTTTGAGCGCAAGAATCTTAGAAGTGAACTTAGCTCGGCATACAATAACCTTGCAGAGGCATATTTTAAAACAAATCAGGTGGATAAAGCACTTGAGTTTAATAGCAAAGCATTACAAACAAGAGAGCAACTTAGAGATAGTTCGGGTATTAAAGAATCAACCAAGAACATCGCTATTTTGTATTCGTTGCGAAAAGAGCATAGAAGAGCCATCGAGTACTTTGAGAAGCTTTTAGCATTATTAGACCCTCAAAATGCTAACGATATGGTTATTAGAGGAGAGATCCTCCCAAGAATTGGAGATGAATATTTACAATTTAATGATTACCAAAGGGCAGCTACTTATTTACTCGATGGACTTCGTTTAAACCGCAATACAGACAACAAGGCTGGAATATTAAGATCTTTGAATAGTTTAGCCCAATTGAATTTCCAACAACGAAAAATTAGATTGGCAGAAGTACAATTAAATGAAGCTTATGCACTTACGCGTCAAGTTGAAGATGATGAACAACTATTAAAAAATTACAAACTAAGAGTATCTGTAGACTCGACAAAAGGAGATTTTAGAAATGCATTTAGGTGGCAGCGTGAATATCATGATTTAAAAAATAAATTAGCCGCTGCAAACAGCACACCGTTAATTATTGAAGATGACCCCTTTAATATTGAACAACCCAGCGATAACACTCCAACGAATGAAACCATTCTTCCAGTTGATACCAAAAAGCTTAAACTTTATAAAACCTTAGCTTATATTTTAGGTGGTGCCCTGCTTATTGCTCTTATCGCATATATATTCACCTTAGTAAATGGTAAAAATAGAAAAGATCAACTCGAAGAACTTGAAGAGACCAACAAACAATACAAGCTACAAAACGATTCAATTTTAGAGCAAACAAGACACCTTGAAGAAATGAATCAAGTTAAAGACCGATTATTTTCTATTGTGTCACATGATCTTAAAGATTCTATAACAGGCGTTAAGGCATTTTTAGACCTTTTACGTGAAGATAGCATTAGCCAGGAAGAGTTTGACGAATTAATTCCTGAATTAAGTGAGAATGCTGATAACGCCGCTGCTCTATTAATGAATCTACTCAATTGGTCTAAATCGCAAATGCAAAACTTAGAACCAAAACCAGAATTATTCAATATACAAGACGTATTTGAAGACAAAATGAATTTGGTTCAGAAAAAGGTCGAACAAAAGAACATCATTCTCCTTGACGAGTCTATTAAAGATTTCGTATATGCCGATAGAAGCATGATTGAAATTGTCATTCAAAACTTATTAGCCAATGCGGTGAAGTTCTCAAGAGTTGGTGATGTAATAACCATTTCAAACAGAGAGCGCAATGGTAATGTATTAATTTGCATTGAAGATACAGGTGTTGGAATTTCTGAAGAAAACCAAAAGAAGCTATTTAAAAATGGAGGATTCACAACACGAGGCACTAACGCCGAAAAAGGAACTGGTCTAGGGCTTTCGATTTGTAAACAAATGGTAGAATTGAACTACGGTAAAATCTGGGTAGAAAGTGAACAAAACTTAGGTAGTAAGTTCTTTGTTGAGCTACCTAAAGCTAAACCTATAGAATAGTCTTTTATTTTTTCTTACCGTATATCTTGTAGTAATAATAAGCGGCAATACCACCAATAAAAGAAAAGGCAGCTAACATCCAGAACACATGTTGGTGTCCTGTCAATCCAGGCGAATTATCGAGTAGATATCCATATGAAGGCCCTGCAAAAATATCGGGCGTATACCCAACTAATGAAATTAATCCAACAGCCGTTCCTGTTAGCACCAAGGGTATTTGACCACGCTCCATTACTGCAA
>CAZAPO010000283.1:0-18869 GCA_964487005.1 uncultured Flavobacteriaceae bacterium | reverse complement strand
TTATTATTGATATTGTGACTTTATAACAATGTAATAGTCGGTATTATCAACTCTATAAATTTGGGTAGAATTCGAAAAAAAGTCAAAATTATACGATAATGGGTTAAAATTATCTTTATCGAACCGTTTTCGACTTAATTGAGTGTTATATTTATTAAAAATTGTGACTTCAGAGAGCATTTTAACTTCTTTTGGAAAATCTGCAATTTGTTGAATTTCAACTCTATTTCTTAAAATATCTTTGATATTTCTTAATCGCTCTGCATTATTTAAAACTTGAGAGTTGAATTGATCTTGGTAAACCTCCTTTATTAGAGCCTCTTCTTTTGGAGTAAGTGGGGCTTTAAGATTGGGATTAACTGTAATCACTCTTCCATGATTAGTATCCCTCTTCTGAGCATTGCCATCAATACTCGATAACGTCATAAATAAACTAATTAAAAGAAGTAATGTTTTTCTCATTTATCCGTCAATTCTTATAGCGGTCAAAAAGTAAGCAATATTTGGTAAATACAACGTTGAGTTTTTACAAATTATTTCATTTGTTGATTGAAATTAATACTTTGTTAAGTAGAACGACTAAAATTAAGGAAATGCTTACCTTTGTGGCCGTTAATCTGTTATTTAACGATTATAAATATGAAATTTGAAAGAGACATTGAAGATTTTGAATCATTAGGAGACAATCATATTGGAACATCAGCTGACACACCACTTAGAGAAGATGCTTTCAAGTTAACTAAAGAGGAAAAAATAGACATTATCAAGGATGATGTTAGGCACATCATGGAGACATTAGGTTTAGATCTCTCTGATGATAGCTTGCAGGGTACGCCAAACCGGGTAGCCAAAATGTTTGTCAAAGAAATATTTGGCGGATTAGATCCTGACAAAAAGCCAAAGGCATCAACTTTTGAAAACAAGTATAAATATGGCGAAATGCTTGTTGAAAAGAACATTACTGTTTACTCAACATGCGAACACCACTTACTTCCAATAGTGGGTAAAGCTCATGTCGCTTACATTTCTAATGGAACTGTTGTTGGTCTTTCTAAAATGAATCGCATAGTAGATTACTTTGCTAAAAGACCACAAGTGCAAGAACGACTCACCATTCAAATTGTAGAAGAGTTACAGAAAGTTTTAGGCACCAAAGATGTTGCTTGTGTCATTGATGCTAAACACCTTTGTGTAAATTCTAGAGGTATTAGAGACGTAGATAGCAGTACCGTTACAAGTGAATTTGGAGGTAAGTTCAAAGAAAAGGAAACACGTCGCGAATTTTTAGATTACATCAGACTAGACACCACATTTTAATATTTGCTCGAATCAAACTTAACCCTATTAATCAACATGCAACTTTATAAAAATTACGAGTTAAAAATTTACAACTCTCTAACTGGAACTAAAGAAGTTTTTAACCCAATAAACGAAGGTCACATTGGTATGTACGTTTGTGGACCTACTGTTTACAGCAATGTACATTTAGGGAATGTAAGAACGTTTATGTCTTTTGACATGATCTTTCGCTATTTTAAACACTTAGGTTACAAAGTTAGATATGTAAGAAATATTACTGATGCTGGACATTTAGAGAATGATGCCGATGAAGGTGAAGATAAAATCACAAAAAAAGCACGCTTAGAGCAGATTGAACCAATGGAGGTCGTGCAAATGTACACGGTAGATTTTCATAATATCTTAGACACTTTAAACTTCTTACCTCCTAGCATAGAGCCAACTGCTACTGGCCATATTATTGAGCAGATAGAGCTTATTAAAACCATAATTAATAATGGATTTGCTTATGAGGTAAATGGCTCAGTCTATTTTGATGTGATGAAGTTCAATGAAACCAACGAATATGGTAAATTGAGTAAGCGTAAATTAGAAGATCTTGTTCATAACACTAGAGCTCTCGATGGCCAAAGTGACAAGAAGAACCCACAAGATTTCGCACTATGGAAAAGAGCCGAGCCACAACATATCATGCGATGGCCGTCTCCATGGAGTGATGGATTCCCAGGTTGGCATTTAGAATGTACTGCTATGAGTACAAAATATCTAGGTGAAACATTTGATATTCATGGTGGAGGAATGGACTTGAAATTTCCACATCATGAGTGTGAAATAGCGCAAAATGAAGCTGCCATAGGGAAATCTCCGGTAAACTACTGGATGCACGCCAATATGCTAGAACTCAATGGTCAGCGTATGTCAAAAACAACTGGAAATACCATTACACCAGACGAGTTACTATCTGGTAACAATGATAAAATGAGTAAGGCTTATTCACCTAATGTGATACGCTTTTTTATGGCGCAATCTTCTTACAGAAGTGTGCTTGATTTGACTGACGACGGTTTAAAAGCAAGTGAGAAAGGGTATAATAAACTTATGGAAGCATTAAATACCCTACCAAAATTACAGGCCAATGAAAATACAACCAACTTTGATATAACAGCTTGGACACAAAAGTGTTACGAGGCAATGAATGATGATTTTAATTCGCCAGTATTAATTGCCGAATTGTTTAATGCCGTTAAGTTTATTAATCAAATAAAAGATGGAACTTCAAGCGTTACCGCCGAAGACCTCGCTTTACTCTTAAAAACTTTAGACGTATTTGTATTTGATATTTTAGGGCTTAGAAAACAGCAAGCCAATACGCAGGATAACTCAAGTAAATTATCTGATACCGTAGAATTATTAATAAGAATGAGAGCCGAAGCTAGGGCAAATAAAGATTTTGCCTTATCAGATAAAATTAGAGACGAACTAGCCGCTATTGGAATTCAACTAAAAGACGGTAAAGATGGTACGTCATTCTCAACAAATTAAGATAAAACAGCATTTATCTTTATTTGAAAGTTTGAAAAGTTAAAAACACCAATACACGAACAACCGTGTTAAAGAAAATTTTAATTGCTCCTTTTATATTTCTTGTTAGAGTATATCAAACCTTGATATCTCCACTCACGCCTGCGACCTGTAGATACCAACCAACATGCTCACAATATACCTTAGAGGCACTTAAAAAGCATGGCCTCTTTTATGGTGGTAGGTTAGCAATAAAAAGGATATTTAGTTGTCATCCATGGGGTGGTAGTGGTTATGATCCTGTTCCAGATAAGAAAATTAAAAAGTAACCTCTGCTTGTAATTTTCTACTTTTAAAGCATTTCAATTATTGTATATTTACGAAACAAATTCTAATCTATGCACGCTTTACAAATTGTTTGGGATCCTGCAACACAGGGTATATCAATTGGTAGTTTTACAATTCATTATTATAGTATGATGTGGATGGTGGCCTTTATCTTGGGCTGGTGTATCACAAAAAAAATCTATAGAAATGAAAATGAAACCGATCAAAAATTAGATTCGCTCTTTATTTATTCAGTTCTAGGAATTATGATAGGTGCTCGAGTTGGGCATGTGGTTTTTTATCAATCAGAACTAATAACCCAAGATCCATTGAGTATCTTTTTACCATTTAAATTTGCGGGAGGTTTTGAGTTTACTGGCTTTCGCGGACTTGCAAGTCATGGCGCAGCAATAGGAATGATTATCTCAATGTACCTCTACAATAAAAAAGTACTGAAAAGATCGGTGGTATGGATTTTAGACCGCGTTGTAGTTCCCGTAGCTTTAGGAGCCGTTTTTGTAAGAATTGGAAATTTCTTTAATTCTGAAATGATTGGTAAGGAAGCAAGTGCAGACCTTCCATGGGCTATTGTATTTAAAGATTATGATGAGTTAGCTAGGCATCCTGGACAACTATATGAAGCTTTTGGCTATGTTTTTGTATTCTTAATACTATGGTATTTATACTGGAAAACTAAAAAGCGTGAGCAGCTAGGTTTTCTTTTTGGGCTATTTCTGGTATTATTAATGACCGTAAGGCTATTTGTTGAGAATTTCAAGATAGAACAAGTAGCGGGTAGAGACGACTGGTTATTTACATTAAATACTGGGCAAGTCTTGAGTATTCCATTTATATTAATTGGACTTTATTTTATGTTTTATTATAAACCTAAATCGACCTAACATTGAAATTTAATCGTTTAATCAAATCTATTATACTTTTAGTTTTAAGCTCTTTATTATTGCTCACTACATCATCTTGTAAAGAAACACAAAAAAACGAGTTTAAGCCCATTGCAGTAACTTTTAAAAAAGAAGGTGAACTAAGTTTATATAAAGGTGAAACAGACTCGCTTATCGCCAAATTTGACATTGAAATAGCCGACAATGATTATGAACGGCAACGTGGCCTCATGGATAGAAGATCTATGAAAGAGAATCACGCCATGCTTTTTATTTTTCCTAATATGCAACTAAGGTCTTTTTATATGAAGAACACTTACATTTCTTTAGACATTATCTATTTAGATGATGAGCAACATATTGTGAGTATTCAAAAAAATGCAAAACCATTAGATGAATCTTCATTACCATCAACGGGACCTGCAAAATATGTTTTAGAAATTAATGGCGGATTGAGTGATAGATTAACCATTAAAGCAGGAGACAAAATGCAATTTACAGAACTAGTCAACTAATCTTAACTCTATAAATTAAAAAAGCCTTTCCAGATGGAAAGGCTTTTTTAATGAGGTAACCTTAAAAGATTACTTTTTATTTTTCTTATCCATTCTCTTTAAGGTATCATGCATTACCGGAGTTGCAATAAATACCGATGAATAAGTACCTATGATTACACCAACAATTAATGCAAATAGTAATCCTCTTAGCGAATCTGCTCCAAATAAGAACATGGCTAATAATACTACTAATGTTGTTAATGAGGTATTTAAGGTTCTACTTAATGTACTGTTTAATGCAGAGTTTACGGTACGGTCAAACTCCCAACTCGTGTGCTCATTTAAGAATTCTCTAATTCTATCAAAAACAACCACGGTATCGTTTAGAGAGTACCCAATCACCGTTAATATAGCGGCAATAAACGCCTGGTCAATCTCCATACTAAATGGCATAAATTTCCAAGTAATCGAGAATACACCAAGTACAATTAACACGTCATGAAATACTGCCGCTACCGCACCTAATGAGAATTGCCATTTCTTAAATCGTAATAAGATATATAAGAAAACAACGATTAATGATCCTAGGATGGCCCAAACAGACGATTTCTTAATATCATCGGCGATGGTTGGACTCACCTTACCAGAGTACATCACTCCAATATTATTTTCACTATCTGAAAAATCGGCATAGCTTAATCCGTCTGGTAAGAAAGACCCTAGTGATTCGTATAATTTTGATTGAACCTCGGCATCAACTTCTGTAGAGTTTTCATCAATTTTATATTTCGTTGAAATCTTCAACTGATTTGGACTACCAATTGTTTTCACCTCAGCACTACCAAATGTAGCAACTACTGCAGCTTTCACTTCTTCAGTATTCATGTCTTGTGCAAATCTAACCGTATAGGTTCTACCTCCAACAAAATCAATTCCTTCATCAAGACCTGTAGTAAATAACGATCCAATACCAGCTGCAATAATAACTCCTGATATCACATATGCTATTCTTCTTTTCTTCAAGAAATTAATATTAATGTTTCTGAAAAGACCTTTAGTGATTGGTGTAGAGAACTCAAGTTTTCCACCTCTATTAATGTACCAGTCTATTAATAATCTTGTGATAAATATTGCTGTAAATAATGAGGTTAAAATACCTATTAGTAATGTAGTGGCAAATCCTTTAATTGGTCCCGTACCAAATACAAATAAAATCAATGCGGTTAAACCTGTAGTGATGTTTGCATCTAAGATTGAAGATAAGGCATTACTAAATCCATCTTTAATGGCTTCACGCTGACCTTTACCTTTGGTAAGCTCTTCTCTAACACGTTCGTAAATAAGAACGTTGGCATCTACAGCAATACCTACTGTTAATACAATACCGGCAATACCAGGAAGTGTTAATACAGCTCCAAGACCTGCAAGAATACCAAAGATTAATAAAATATTTAATAGTAACGCTAAATCAGAGAAAATACCCGATTTACCGTAATAAAATATCATCCAGATTAATACCAAGATTAGTGCAATTATGAATGATTTTGAACCACTATCTATTGCTTCAGCTCCTAGTGATGGTCCAACAACTTCTGCTTGTACAATTTCAGCAGACGCTGGTAATTTACCAGCACGTAATACGTTTGCTAAGTCTACCGCCTCATTTAAAGTAAATGAACCCGAAATTTCTGAATTACCTCCAGCAATTGGTCCACTTGTAACTCCAGGTGCAGAGTACACAATATTATCTAACACGATTGCAATTTGACTTCCTTGAGCAAAGGCTCTTCCGGTCATTTCTTCCCAAACCTTAGCACCGCTAGCATTCATTTGCATAGTAACTGTTGGTTGTCCTGTTGGTGAATACGACTGACGTGCATCAACAATCACGGCACCACTTAATTCTGGTGCTGCATCTCTATTACTCTTTAGTGCATACAATTCAACGACTTCACTCTCCTTTGGTTGAATACCCCAAACAAATTTTGTATAACGTAGCTCGGCAGGTAATAAACTTACAACCTCAGGTCTTTCTAAATATTCAAGAACTGTTTGCTTATCCCTAGCATCAAAATAAGCGATTACTGGTTGACCTGTCACACCTGGTGCTCTAATAAGATCAAATAATGGTCCTAAGGTTGCAACATCTGTTGAATCTGTTGTAGCCTCTCCAAGTAATTCGTCAATTTCACTTACATCTTCATCTTGTGGTTCAGCTTCTTCTTCTGGTTGCGTTGCTTCAACCAATCCCTTTAAAGTTTCGTTAGCTTGGGCTAAAAATGACCCCATTTCTTCAGCTTTATATACATCCCAAAACTCTAATTGAGCAGTAGTTGTAATAAGGTCTGTAGCACGTTCTTTATCTTTTACACCTGGTAACTCTACCTGAATACGACCAGACTTTCCTAAACGCTGAATATTTGGTTGTGTTACACCAAACTGGTCAATACGCTTACGTAAAACCTCGAACGCAGAAACAATTGATTCGTCAATTTTTGTTTCAAGAATAGGCTTTACCTCTTCATCGGTCATATTAAAAGTGATCTCATCACTCAAATCTCTATTGGCAAAAATATCAGGCGAAGCTAATTTTGTATCACCTTTAATGGCATCAAACGCCACGAAGAAATCTTCTAAATAGGTGTTTTGACTATTTTTTTGAAGTTCATTAGCATCTAGTAGTGCTTGTTCAAAAACAGGATCTTTACTATTATCAGCCAGTCCTCTTAAAATATCGTCAACTTGTATTTGCAGAATTACACTAATTCCACCTTTAAGGTCGAGACCAAGGTTCATGGCCTTTTCTTTTACCTCGGTATAGCTATAATCTGCTATTCCAATGTTGAATACTTTTAAATTTTCTCTTAAGGGCTGCCCGTTAACATCAATTTCATCGGTATCCACCTTTTGTGTTAGAAGAGAATCTAAATAACGTGCTTCTTCAGCATTACGTTTAATATCGTAGTCTACTTCAGACTCAGCAATTTTACTCGCTGCAAACGTTTTTGCATTACTTTCAATTTGATTAGCTTTAAACGTAAATGATAATTGATAAATACTTACCAATCCAAATAAGAGCGCAAAAAGCTTAACTATTCCTTTGTTTTGCATTATTAAATTGTTTATTGGGTCAAATTATTCCTATTTTTTTAGGAGGAGCAAATATAAATTTTACTTATAATCTGACAATTATTATTTGGGTTTATGTTGTTTGTTTTAAATGCTTATCGGTGAATTACAGATAGCATCCATGATTTGTACAATTATAAAAATTGAATTCAATAATTGACTTTAACTTTTGAAGTGGTAGGAAATTCTTAGCTTAACCTAAGTACATTATCCTAGTTGAAAAGGTCCAGCTCTCACCTCTGGGATTTTATAAGAATTACAACTAAATACAATGCCATAATCCTTATAGAACCTGTAGGCAGTTGCAACAGATTGCAAATGCAGATCGAATGAATTAGAGAATCGATCGGCTACAGAATTTGATTCTAATGTTTGTTTAAAATCTCCTTTTGACGATGTTGTGTTTGTGACACCAAGTAGATTTATATCGGTGTTTGAAGCCGATTTAATTTCGTACACATCAAAATTAAAAGCAACTTCAGACTTGTTTGAAGGTTCCTGTAAAGGGGTTTCATCATTAATTGAAATGGCACCAGCATTCAATAAAACTTGCTTGATGACTGACACCTTAGCCGTACTATGATACGTTATTGTTAGTTCACCATTATCAAGCTTGGTTACTTGTATATTGGTTACACCTGCAGCCTCTAACTGATTTTTTATTTCAGTAATAGCTTCTGTTACCTCATCATGATCAATAGTGCTACTCGTAAAGTGAACTACTATTTCTTGATTAGGTTGTGATATATGTTGTTGTGATACAACCCCACCTAAAAAGGTGAGAATCATAACAAAACCAATTATATACCATTTTTTATTCATGCGCCAAATATATAAAAAAAGAACGACCAATTGACCACTAGTTAATATCATCGTTTAAATGTATTTAATTACGATTTTTTATTACATTTATATGGAATTATTTTAATTCGTAAACACCTTTTTAGGTGATTCATTCTTTAAAAAAACTTCAACCAATCAGATGACGCATTTAACAGACATTGAAATTGCTCAAGCAAACGACATCACACACATTAAAAATGTAGCAGAAAAATTAAACATCAGTGAAGACCATTTAGAATTGTATGGTAAATACAAAGCAAAACTTCCACTCAACTTAATTGACGAAAATAAGGTTAAGCAAAACAACCTCGTTTTAGTTACTGCTATTACACCTACCCCAGCAGGTGAAGGAAAAACTACGGTTTCTATTGGGTTAACTGAAGGATTGAATAAAATTGGAAAGCAAGCAACCGTAGTGCTAAGAGAACCTTCTTTGGGCCCAGTATTTGGAATAAAAGGTGGTGCCGCAGGTGGTGGTTACTCACAAGTTGTACCAATGGAGGACATCAATTTACATTTTACTGGTGACTTTAATGCTGTTGAAAAAGCCAATAATTTATTGTCGGCATTAATTGATAATAACCTGCAAAGCAAAACACGTAATTTAAATATTGACCCTCGTACAATATTATGGAAGCGGGTGATTGACATGAATGATCGCGCACTGCGCCAAATTACTATTGGATTAGGAGGAACTGCAAATGGAATACCGCGTGAAGATGGGTTTAACATTACACCAGCTTCAGAGATTATGGCAATTTTATGCATGGCAACTGATTTTGAAGACCTAAAAAAGCGAATAGGTGATATTTTTGTTGGTTTTACCTTTGATAAGAAACCTGTTTTTGCAAGAGATCTAAACGCCGAAAACGCCATGGCCATCTTACTCAAAGATGCCATAAAACCTAATTTGGTGCAAACGCTTGAAAAAAATCCTGCAATTATTCATGGTGGACCATTTGCCAATATTGCACAAGGAACCAATACCATAATTGCCACTAAAATGGGGTTATCACTATCTGATTATGTTGTTACAGAGGCTGGATTTGGAGCTGATCTTGGTGCCGAGAAATTCTTGAATATTAAATCTGCCTACGCAGGACTGAATCCAAAATGTGTAGTATTAGTTGCTACCGTTAGAGCCTTGCGTCATCATGGAGGTGTACAAAAAGAAGATTATAATACTCCTAATATAGATGCCGTAAAAGAAGGGTTTAAAAATCTTGAGAAACACATCGAGAACATTAGAAAATATAACATCGAACCTGTGGTTGCAATTAATGCTTTTGTTTCAGACTCTGATGAAGAGATCAACTACGTTAAGACTACTTGTGAAGGTTTGGGTGTGCAAGCTGTACTGTCTGAAGGTTGGGCAAAGGGTGGTGAAGGAACAAAAAATCTTGCCAGTGCTGTGGTTAATGTTGTTGAAACCAAAGCAACACAATACCAACCACTCTATGACTGGAAAAGTCCTGTAAAGGAGAAAATTGAAACCATTGCTCGAGAAATTTATGGGGCAGACGGCGTGATTTACGATAAGAAAGCCGAATTGAATTTGAGGAGAATTGATCGTCTTGGATTTAATGATTTTGCCATTTGCATGGCCAAAACACAAAAATCTTTTTCAGATGATGATAAACTTATTGGTAGGCCAACGGGGTTTAAAGTGACGGTGCGCGAAATAGAAATTGCTGCTGGAGCCCAGTTCATTATTCCAATATTAGGTAAGATGATGCGTATGCCTGGACTTCCAGCCGTACCAGCTTCAGAGGGTATGACCATTGACAACGATGGCGTTATTTCTGGTTTGTCATAGATGCACGAAATAAGAGAGGCGTATACTAGTGAACATGCTGCTCTAGGGCAATTAATGGTTCATGTGTATAGCCAACTAGAAGGGTTTCCAAGTCCAGATGAAATACCACAATACTATCATGTTTTAAAGCATGTAGGTGATTTTACGCAATATCCAAAAACAAAACTCTTTGTAGCAGTTTCTGAAACCGGACAGGTAGATGGTGGCTTAGTGTATTTTGGGGATATGACTTATTACGGTGCTGGTGGCAACGCCACAACATCACAGAAGGCAGCTGCATTTAGACTGTTGGCTGTGAACCCTCAAATTAGAGGAAAAGGTCTTGGTAAATTACTTATCGAGTTTTGTATGAAACAAGCTCGTGATGAAGGATTTGAGTACATGGTTATTCACTCTACCAAATCTATGATGACCGCCTGGAAAATGTATGAAAGAATGGGATTTGTTAGATTCCCTGAAATTGATTTTGAAAAAAACGGTGTAGCAGTTTTTGGGTTTAGGTATAGACTATAAAAAAACCGGCCAATTGGCCGGTTTTTTTATATAAATGTATGCTAACTTAAACTAAGCTTCTAATAAACCATTGGTCTTTTTAACGCCTTCGGCACTTTGTTCTAAATGTGCTTGCTCGGCATCACTTAATTCTATTTTTACAATTTTTTCTATACCGTTTTTTCCTAAGATTACTGGTACACCAATACAAAGATCATTTAATCCGTACTCTCCTTCTAGTAAGGCTGAGCAAGGATACATTTTCTTAAGGTCGCATGCAATGGCTTGAACCAATCCGCTTACGGCTGCTCCTGGTGCATACCATGCAGAGGTACCTAATAATTTGGTTAATGTTGCACCACCCACTTTAGTATCTTGTTTTACCTGCTCTAATCTTTCTTCTGATAAGAACTCGGTCACCTTAATACTATTTCTAGTCGCGTGCGCCGTTAATGGCACCATTCCAACATCACTATGTCCACCTATTACCATACCATCAACATCACTAATTGGTGCGTCTAATGCTTCTGCCAATCGATACTTAAATCGTGCAGAGTCTAGGGCACCTCCCATTCCAATAATTCTATTTTTTGGAAGTCCAGTAGCCTTATGTGCCAAATACGTCATGGTATCCATTGGGTTACTCACAACAATTAATATAGTGTCTGGAGAATGTTTAATTAAATTTTCAGAAACAGTTTTAACAATTCCTGCGTTTATACCAATTAACTCTTCGCGAGTCATACCAGGTTTACGTGGAACCCCAGAGGTAATAACGCAAATATCACTATTTGCAGTTTTCGAATAATCACCCGTTGTTCCTGTAATTTTAGTATCAAAACCATTTAAAGAGGCACATTGCATAAGGTCCATAGCTTTACCTTCTGCATAACCTTCTTTAATATCTACTAAAACTACTTCTGAAGCAAAATCTTTAATTGCGATATACTCTGCGCAACTTGCTCCAACGGCTCCAGCTCCTACTACTGTTACTTTCATTTTTTTTATCTTTTTTTAGGTTTAATTGTGTTGAATTTTTAGACTGCAAAATTACGAAGAATATTACTTTAAATAAAGAAAGCACATGATTAAATCATGTGCTTTCAACTATAACGATTTTCTTTTTAATTATCTAAAGCTAAACGCAAATCCGGCGGTTACCGTATTGTACTCCTGAATGGTATAATCGGCAAAGAGTTTAAACCAAGCAAAATTAAATCTTGCTCCTAACGACCCTCTTACACCACTAGCCTCGAAATCTAAATTAATGGGATCTGTTACGGTCTCATCAACGGTTCCAATAACTGTTCCACCACTATCTTCAATATCGTATGTTAAATCATAGCGACCCTTCATTTTCACCGATGAACTTCCACTATTATACCCTAAACTTCCATATAATGTGATGATTCTAAAATCTAATGATCCAATGGCTTGTACGGTCCATGTTTTCATTTCAAAAGCCGCTGCTCCATTGGTTACTGTAACACCATCTAGTCCGCTGTCGTCATCAATATCGTAGGTTACGTCCATATTGGTGAAGGCAGCTAATATCGAAACACTTAATGGCAGTCTATCTACAACTCCTAAATACTGAGTTAGATCATGTTGCAAACCTAGTCCCATTAACTTAGCTTCTACATTATCATCAAAGTTCACAGATGGTACAAATCTTATTTTAAGGTCGGTGCTTGTTGGTAAACCAATACCAAACTGCACCATTGGTGCTGGTACAGCATTAATTGGAAGGTCGTCTGTTATCCCTCCTGGCATATCAAATGAAGCGACTCTAAATGTATTAGTTCCATCGATTGGAATTCTAACATCAACGGTTGTTTCGGCATCATTTTCACTCATTACTGTTGGCAATGATGTTTCGCCATTAGGTAAACTTAAATACGAATAGTCTGCCGCATTGAAATCGAACATTTGATCTATGTTTGGAACAAATGATGCATTCGCTGAAATTGTAAAATCAAAACCCAATGTTTTATGTGTCTTGGCGGTTGTATACCACCCAGAATTCATACTGTACATTAATCCTTTCATTACAGGATTAACATAACCTTGGGTTAATCGGCTAGCATCCTCCGATGCCAATAAAATACTTTCTAGCTCTTGTGAGTGTGTGAGTTGCGTAGCAGTTATTAACGCAAAAAATAGGACAAGTTTTTTCATTTCATAACAATTTGGGTTATAACAAACATAATGAAAAGAAATGAAAAATTACACTTTAACGGTTATTTTTTACATTTTATCGATACTATTGTTGAATTTTGCAAATAAAAAAGCGGCAATACTATTAATTATACATACTATTGCCGCTATAAGAATATAAGTTTAACTACTTATGCATCGATGTTCGCATAAATTGCGTTTTTCTCAATAAATTCTCTTCGTGGCGGTACCTCATCTCCCATTAACATTGAGAAAATACGATCTGCCTCTGTACCATTGTCTATATTTACTTGACGTAGGGTTCTAAACTCAGGGTTCATTGTGGTATCCCAAAGTTGTTCTGCATTCATTTCACCAAGACCCTTGTAACGCTGAATGCTTACACTACCACCAAAAGACTCGGCAATACCATCACGTTCGTCATCACTCCAAGCATATTGTTTTTTCTGTCCTTTCTTCACCAAATATAATGGCGGTGTAGCAATATAAACATGTCCATTCTCAATAAGTTCTTTCATATATCTAAAGAAGAACGTCAATATTAATGTGGCAATATGACTACCATCAATATCCGCATCACACATAATTACAATTTTGTGATAACGCAATTTTGTTAGGTTCAATGCTTTACTATCTTCTTCTGTTCCAATGGTAACTCCAAGTGCCGTGAAGATGTTTTTTATTTCTTCATTTTCAAACACCTTGTGTTGCATTGCTTTTTCTACATTCAAGATCTTTCCACGTAATGGCAGTATTGCCTGAAATGCTCTATCACGACCTTGTTTTGCAGTTCCACCTGCAGAATCTCCCTCTACAAGAAAAACTTCACACTTTGCTGGATCTTGCTCTGAACAGTCACTTAGTTTCCCCGGAAGTCCACCAATACTCATCACTGTTTTACGCTGAACCATTTCACGAGCTTTTTGCGCCGCATGACGTGCTTGCGCAGCCAAAATTACTTTTTGTACAATGGTCTTTGCATCGTCTGGATGCTCTTCCAGATAATCTGTTAGCATTTCTGAAACCGCCTGACTCACTGAAGCCGAAACTTCTCTGTTTCCAAGTTTTGTTTTCGTTTGACCTTCAAATTGTGGTTCTGCAACTTTTACCGAGATAATAGCTGTTAAGCCTTCTCGGAAATCGTCACCCGAAATATCAAACTTTAATTTATCTGTAAGCCCTGAAGAATCTGCATACTTCTTTAGAGTATGCGTTAATCCACGTCTAAAACCAGTTAGATGTGTACCTCCTTCGTGAGTGTTGATATTATTTACATACGAATGTAAATTCTCAGCATATGAGGTATTATAAATCATAGCGACTTCTACCGGAATACCGTTCTTTTCACCTTCAAAAGCAATTACGCTTTTCATTAAAGGCTCTCTTGTTGCATCCAGGTATCGAACAAATTCGGTAAGACCTTCTTCTGAATAAAATGTTTCGCTAATGGCATTGCCTTCCTCATCTTTATTTCTAAGATCTGTTAAAACTACTGTTATTCCTTTGTTAAGAAACGCAAGTTCTCTTAATCTACTTGCCAGTGTATCATAATTGTACTCTAGTGTTTGATTAAAAATCTGCGGATCTGGTTTAAAAGTAACAATGGTTCCATTTTTATCTGAATCACCAACTGTTTTTACAGGATATAACGTCTTACCTCTCTCATATTCTTGCTCCCAGATTTTGCCTTCACGGTGCACTGTTGCTTTTATGTGTTCAGACAGTGCATGCACACAACTTACACCTACCCCATGTAAACCACCAGAAACTTTATAAGAATCTTTATCAAATTTACCTCCCGCTCCAATTTTGGTCATTACTACTTCTAATGCAGATACGCCTTCTTTTTTATGGAGTCCTACGGGAATACCACGACCATTATCTTCGGTAGTGATGGAGTTGTCTTCATTAATTGTAACACTTATAGTATCACAATGGCCCGCCAGTGCCTCATCAATGGAGTTATCTACCACCTCATATACTAAGTGATGCAAACCTCTTACGCCAACGTCACCAATATACATGGATGGACGCATACGCACGTGCTCCATTCCCTCAAGAGCCTGAATACTGTCGGCCGAATAATTATGTTTTTTAGCTTCTTCGCTCATATATTTTTCAATTGTATTTTAATCCTAGTTCAAAAAAAAATGACACTAACTCGTATCATTTTCATATATACACAAATATACTAAATATTGAAGCCAATTTTAAGCGTTTTAAGACAATTATCACAATTTTATTAACAATTTTAAAAAATATAAAAGTTGCTTAAAATGGCTAAAAATAACTTTAAAACGCATTTGATCGATTTTTTTGACCTCAGGCTGAAGGCAAAATAACAATACTGCTTTAAAGCCGCTTATTTTAAGTTAGTTAGGAAAGTAATTTTTCAATTCCAGAGCCATTTATAGTGTTAAAAATGATGTTTCCATCACTTAATGTAACTCCGTTGGCTGTGTCATTTTTTAGTAGCATCGCACCATCTGCATCTAAATAATCTAAAAGCGGGGCAATTTGACATAAATTAGAAATCCCCACCGAAGATTCGGCCATACATCCAGCCATAACTTTGATGTTCAATGATCTTGCAAGATTTATCATTTTTAATGCTGGCGTGAGTCCACCACATTTCATGAGTTTAATATTTATACCATGAAAAACCTCAGCACATTTGGCCACATCTTCATAGCGCTGACAGCTCTCATCGGCTATTACTGGAAGTACGCACTTTTCTTTAATCTTTTTCATACCCTTCCAATTATCGGCCGCCAATGGCTGTTCTATAAACTCGACTCCCAATTCTTTTAGCGCTTTTGCATTGCTCAAAGTTTCTTCTACACTCCAAGCACAATTAGCATCAACCCTAAAAACTGCATCAGTCACCCTTCTTAATTCCTTGATAATTGAAACATCTTGCGCCGTACCTAGTTTTATTTTATATAGTGGCCAAGGGGTTTCTTTCATTTTTTGAAGCATTACCTCAATAGAATCTATACCTATGGTGTAGTCACTTAATGGTAATTGGAGGTCTTGATTTACAAAATAGCTTCTTGTTGTTTTATTGTTAGACTTAGCATAATAATCCCAATAGGCACAATCGATGGCGCAAAGCGCAAAATAATCATCCTTTAAATGCGGTTCTAGTTTATGCCACAATGCTTCTGGCGTCTCATCTGTGATATTTACTACAATAGGTTGTACCTTCTTAATTGAAGCCAGCAAATCTTCAATATAAATTCCATAATACGGATACGGAATAGCTTCTCCAAAACCAGCATAAATGCCATCTGAAATTGTAACCACCACCGAATCTTGAGTTGTTCTGGTTGATCTGGAAATAGTAAAAGGATGTTTAAGTTGCAGTTGAAATTTTTTGGTTTCCAGTGTTAGCTTCATGCCATAAAAATAACAATCTTAGCTTTACCTAAAAACAGTAATCTTATCCCATTTCCAAATTAACAAAGTAACTAATAAGAAAAAGCCATTGAATAGTATTAAAAAGACAATAAAGGAAGCCCAAGTTTCAAGTGAATTTACATTTGAAAGATAAAAAATACTATCTCCACTATTTGTATTACTAATTAAATGGCGCGTCGCCCAGTTATTACCCAAATGGATTCCAATTGGAAAAAATAAGGTTCTTGATTTTAATAAAGCGGTTGCAAATAGCAAATGACCTACTGGAATTGATACTACCACTAAAATAATCATCGCCTTGTTATTTAGCACGCCTTTATCTAGTACGTGTATAAGCATAAAAAGGATTGAAAATAGCACGTTTGCAACTGCTACATTTGATACTTCAATTGTTTTTTTGAACAGATAACCTCTAAACAGTAATTCTTCTGTAGCCACCTGTGGGAGTATATAATAAAAGGCAAGTAATATAGTTGAAAGATTAATTGAAATAGAGAAATTAAGGGTCTCTCCCAACATTATTGCCTTAAAAAAACTAGCTCCAAAAAGGGCTAATAACCCCACCAATACTCCAAGCGGTAAAAACGACAAATTCCTCCAACTAAAATTAAGGCCAATGGCTTTTAATGATTTATGTTCTATTTTGTACATCATCCATGTCGCGACAACTAACAGGAGGCAGGAGACATACGGAAAGTATTGCTTTACAAAGCCTTTATTAACCAATCCACTAACAAACAGGACTAAAGCAAATAGTATAATGGCCAAAAAAAATTTAATGACAATAGGATATTTACTAATTAGAACTCTCATATTACTTAATTAAATTGTGTTTGCTATTAGAAGTTAATTTTAGATATTGATTTACAAAAACAAAGGTTAAAACTGATGGCAATAGACCTTTTATTAAATTAAAATAAAGCCAATCCCAATCTCTCAAACTTGTTTTAGAAATTTCTTGAAATAGCAGTTCACCTACAGGTGGCGATTCATAAAACATTGCCATTGTAAAATTGTAGGCTATATGAAAACCCAATCCCATCATAATAGATTTTGTTTTATGAAATGTATAAGCCCAAACGTAACCAACTAAACCAGTAACTAGAATTACGTATAAAATTGGAATGATTCTTTCACCTGACATTCCATAAGAAAATACATGATACACACCGAAGCATACAGCCGAAATTAAAATACCCCACTTTGCACCTAACCTATGAATGAGTATATATAAAATTGCACCTCTAAATACCAAATCTTCTGTTAAGGCCGATCTAACATGATAGGCAAAAGAGGTGAAAATAGATTTAAGACTAATATTGTCATTCGCCTTCCATTCAACATTTAATATTAGAGTTTCGATATAAACACTTAATAAGCAAATTAGGGCTACAAACACAAAACCTAATAAAAACTGTATGATACGCTGTTTGCTTGGAATGACTCCTAAGGCTTCAATACTTTGATTCTCGATGAATCGTAATAGAATCCATGAGATTACTATAATGACTAATAATCCTAACATATTTATCGGTATTTAAAGAAGATTAACCTTTTTTAGGTTTTAAAAAAGGAATTGATAACGGGTAATTACAAGTTTGTCTTTCAAGTGCAGATGAAATATTTACAATACTTACTATAATTCCATAAAGAAACACAGCTCCAGTTATAAAAAAGCTAAATCCTGGAATTATAAAAAAGACTAGCAACGACAAGATAAAGTATAGATTAATGGATAAATGAAAGTTTACCACTGCTCGGCCATGAGCATCATAAACTTTATTATCGTTGGCTTTACTAATCCAAATAAAAAGCGGAATTAAGACATTCGCAAACGGAATGATTAACCCCAAAAAAGGTATTCCATGAATTAACAGCATCCATTTTCGCTGAATGACTTCTTCATTAGGATCATCTAAAATTAATAAGTCATCAACTTCAACATCTAAACCTGCTGCCAACAACCTGACTGTTTGCAAATGTGGTTGTACTTCACCCTTTTCTATACGTTGAATGGTGCGAACACCTACGGTTGTTCTACCAGAAAGTTCTTCCTGTGTGTACCCTTTGAGCTTTCTTTGGTAAATTAAATTTTCACTTAACGATTGATTTTTCATTTCGTATTTTTTGATGGTACAAATCTAGAGCAAAGGATTGGTTTTTTACACGCCATTTAAATGTCACCTATCTGTCATTTATAGTAAATATAGAGGTTTCAAGGGACTAAAGATATTTTAATAGTAAAAATAAAAATGCACTAAACTAAAAAGGTTGGCAATTGCCAACCTCTTTTTAATAACTAACTTACCAACCAAAATTAGCTACATTAATATGCATCTTCATGAACTTTTGCGACTGCACGTCCTGAAGGTTCGTTCATATTTTTAAATGCTTCGTCCCATTCTAAGGCTATTTTAGTACTACAAGCTACACTTGGTTCTTGAG
>CAZAPO010000282.1:0-14972 GCA_964487005.1 uncultured Flavobacteriaceae bacterium | reverse complement strand
CGTAGTCTTGTATTATCTTTGCAAGAGTTTTAAAAAGATAACTTACAATTATGTTTGAATTTGATCAATATTTAGGATTTTTAGCTTTCTTAACAATTTTAACCATTGGATTCTGGTTAATGATATTTTTATTAACCTTTGTTATCCCTTATTGGATTGGAGGAGCACTAATAGAGCGTCTGAAAGAAATTAAAGCTGAAAAAAAGGCAAAGCGTGAAGCACTAACCGAATAATCAAAATATATTTTATAAAAAAAGGAAGCCATTTGGCTTCCTTTTTTTGTTTCTATGTTAATTATTAGGGTCTACTTTGAAACTCCATCATTTCTTCTCCACCACCATCATAATCACCACGACCTCTTTCACGTTTCTTCTTTTGATTAAATCTGTATGTAAAGGATAGATTAAAGCTACGTTGTCTCCATTGAAATTCACTAGTTCCCTCAAATGTATCTGTAAAGGTTTCAGAAATACGTTTTCTAGAGTTAAACAAATCACTTACTCTAACAGCTAATGATGCTTTTTCATTAAAAAAGTCTTTACTAAATGCTAAATCAGTTGAAAACATTCCTTTGTTTTTACTTTGAGCTGTTTCACTAGGTCCCATATAAAATATTCTAGTTTGCCAGTCAATTTTACCAGGTAAAGTATATTTGTTATTAAAGCGAATAAACCAACTTAGGTTTTCTGCGTCTAAATTTTGACCATTAAATTCTCCTTTTGTAACAGAGTTGAACAAGTTGAAGTTACCATTCATGTTCCATTTACGGTTTGGTCTATACGTTAATGTGAATTCAAAACCAAAACGCTCATTGATAGCAAGATTTACAGGTCCTCTAGCAATAACAGGTACTAAATCATATTGATTATTTAAGTCATCGAAATTTGGATCATTTACATTAATGGTCTGATTAGTTTCAAAAATGTAAAAGAAATCTGTACCTCTTGATATAAAAGAGAATACATCTTTAGCTCTTTGAAAATAAACAGACGAGTTCAAAGTTAACTTCCCAAATCTATTTAAATATCCAACGTCAAAGGCGTCAGATATACTAGGATCTAAGGCTGGATTACCCAGAAAGATACTTGTGGCACTACTTCTGGAAGGAAATGGGTTGATAAAGAACGATCTAGGGCGTCTAATACGACGGTTATAACCAAATGTAATGTTTTGATCTTCTGAAATGGTATATCCAAGATTTACCGTTGGGAAAAGTTGATTAAACACTTTTCTATCAAATCCATCTCCTGCGATCTCTGCAAAATCGGTAGAAGTAGGTTGAATTATTGTTCGTCTCGTTTCTTCGTACCTCAAACCTAATAGATAGGAAAATTTCTCCCCAATTTTATTTCCAAATTGTGTATAGAAAGCGTTAATATCTTGTCTAAAACTTAAAGAATTACTCAAGTTTGTGTTATTCTCAAAATTAATTCCGTCATCACTTTGCTCTACTAAATAGTCATTTTCCATTCTTTGAAAATTTCCTCTATACCCCAATTCAAACTGCCCATTTGTACCAACTGGCTTCACAAAATCTGTTTGTAAAAAGACTCTGTCTTGAGTCTCGTCGGTAACTACATGTTCTATATCAAGTCCATTTTGATTAATAAAGGATTCTTCTGTTTCTTCACTGTTTTCATACTGAAAATCAAATGATAATCTATGTTGACTGTTACCGTTAAACTGCTTGTCATAATTAAATGAATATTGTACGGTTTTGTCATCCTCAAATTCGGGATCTGTTCTAATAGTTTTGTTTAATAAGCCTCCCGAAGCATCTAATTCATCTAATATTGTTTCCGTATTGTTTTTGTTATCACTTTTTCTATAAACTATAGATGTTGTAATAGAACTGTTATCATTTACATACCATTCTACCCCAAAATTAGTGTTCAGTCCATCTCTTATTCTGTTAGATTCGCGATTTTCATTTAAGAAAGAACTAGGGTCACTTCCGTTAAAGAATTCTGTTTCAGATGAAGAATTCCCCGGAGATTCTCTGTAGTTATATCCTGTGGTATTAAATATATTTAAATCTCCTGTTCTAAAATTTATGTTTCCTGAAAATCCTGCTGAGGTAGGATGACCTAAATTGGCAGTTATTGCGCCGTTCATACCTTGCAGTTTACTGCGTCGTAGAATGATATTCAATATTCCTGCTGTTCCCTCTGCATCATAGCGTGCAGAAGGGGAGGTAATTACCTCAACACGTTCAATTGATTCGGCTGGTAATTGACGTAACGCATCGGTTGAATTTAATCCAACAAGTCCTGATGGTTTTCCATTTATAAGTATTCTTACATCATCATTACCACGAAGTGCAACATTTCCTTCAACATCTACTGATACAGACGGAACATTATCGAGTACGTCACTAACAGTACCACCACTTACGGTAAGGTCTTTTCCAACGTTGTATATTTTTTTATCGAGTTTAATTTCTACCGTAGTTCGTTCGGCAATTACTTCAACAGCATCGAGGGCTTGCGCATCAATTTCCATTTCAAAGGTTCCAAGATCGGCATTTGCGGTAAGTCTTCTGTCTGTTATAGTTTGCGTTTTAAAAGAAATATATTCAATAGAAATGTCATACATACCCATGGGTACCAGTACATTAAAATTTCCTTGAATATCGGTAATTCCACCTGTAACTATTTTGTTTTGACGTTTACTAAAAAATGAAACAGTTGCATATTCTAATGGTTCTTTAGTTTCTTGATCAATAACTTTACCAGTTATTTTAACTTCTCTTTGAACCACAGTTACTGATGGTGATGGACTTTGGGCTAATACTGTATTAACAAATAATCCAATAGATAAGATGGTTAGGGATATTTTATTCATTTGTGATTTTTGCCATTTAGACCGCAAATGTATCCCAAGGTTTAACTATAAAAGGTTAAACTTCTGTTAAAAGAAATTAAGCCTGTTTTAACCTATTGAATTATGCTAAATAATTTCAAGTATTTTTTGAGGAGGTCTACCAATAACAGCCATGCCGTTATTAATAACTATTGGACGTTCAATAAGCTTTGGATGAGCAATCATGGCATCAATAACCTGATCGTTGGATAAGGTTTGTCCCTTATAGTTTTCCTTCCAAATAGCTTCATTTTTTCTAATCAACTCCAAAGGCGCTATTCCTAATTGTTTAATGATTTGCTTGAGTTCTGACTTTGATGGAACGTCCTCTAAATATTTCACCACTTCATAATCTTTTCCAGATTCTTCCAAAATTTGAAGTCCTTCTCTTGATTTTCTGCATCTATTGTTATGGTAGATAGTAATCATAATATTATTTTATAGTTTGCTAGTTCATCTTTTAATGAATCTGGAGATTTAAAATGAATACCGTTAATACCAACCGCATTTGCCGCTTCAATATTTTCTAAGTTGTCATCTATAAAAATAGATTTCTCTGGTGTTAGCTGAAATCTGTTTATAGTAATATCGTAGATGTCTTTAAAAGGCTTTCGTGTTTTTTCTTCTCCTGATACTACAATACCTTCAAACCAATGTAAGAACTCAAATCGTTCAAGTGCAACAGGAAAAGTTTCATGACTCCAGTTGGTTAAGGCAACTACTTTAAAATGGTTTCGTAAATGATCTAAAATCGCAACTGTTCCTTCAATAGCATCACCTAGCATCTCTTCCCAACGACCATAAAACATCTCAATTAGTTCTGTATGCTCAGGAAATAAGGCAATTCTGTCTTGCGTGGCCTGGGCTAACGGATAGCCTGCATCTTGGTTGAGATTCCAATCATGTGTACAGATTTCATCGAAAAACCATTGCATTTTTTTTCTATCTCCATTAAATACATCTAAGTATACATACTCAGGGTTCCAGTCTATTAAAACACCTCCAAGGTCAAATATTATTGTATCTATTTGTTTCATTTATTTCAAGTTTATAGATCCTGTATTGTTTTGTCTTTTTGTCCCATTGTCATCAAGAAAGATTTTAAAAAAGCATCAATATTACCGTCCATTACTGCATCTACATTACCTGTCTCATACGCAGTACGTACATCTTTTACTAATTTATATGGGTGCATAACATAGTTTCTAATTTGACTTCCCCATTCAATTTTCATTTTGCCTGCTTCAATATCATCACGTTGCGCCATTTGCTTCTTAAGCTCAATTTCATATAACTGCGATTTAAGCATTTGCAATGCTCTTGCTCTATTATCGTGTTGTGATCGCGTTTCTGAACATGATATTTGAATACCTGTTGGCTTGTGGGTAAGTTGCACTTTAGTCTCTACCTTATTAACATTTTGACCACCAGCACCACTAGAGCGCGCCGTTGTAATTTCAATATCTGCTGGGTTTACTTCAATTTCAATAGTGTCGTCAACTAAGGGGTAAACATAAACAGAGGCAAAACTTGTGTGTCTTTTGGCATTGCTATCAAAAGGAGATATACGTACAAGTCTGTGAACACCATTCTCACTTTTTAACCAACCAAAGGCATAATCACCCTCAATTTCTAACGTAACCGTTTTGATACCAGCAACATCACCTTCCTGTAAATTTAGCTCTCTTACCTTATAGCCACTTTTTTCAGCATACATTAAGTACATGCGCATCAGCATACTTGCCCAATCACAACTTTCTGTACCACCGGCGCCAGCGGTTATCTGTAATACAGCACTAAGATTGTCACCCTCGTCAGATAACATATTTTTAAATTCTATGTGCTCGACAAACTCTAGGGTTTTATTAAAATGGGCATTTACCTCTTCAACTGCCGTTTCACCTTCTTTATAAAATTCATAGAGAACCTCTAAATCTCCTACCAAGGTAGTCGCGGTATTGTAGTCTTCAACCCATTTCTTTTTTTCTCTTAAAACCTTCATGACTGCTTCTGCAGATTTTGAATCGTTCCAAAAATTAGGGTCAAATGTTTTTTCTTCTTCGTTTTGTATTTCTATAAGTTTGGCATCGATGTCAAAGATACCTCCTTAACGCACCCAGGCGTTCAATAAGATCTTTAATTTGATCTGATGTTACCATGTTTTAGCTTTTCAACAAAAATAAAATAATGCCCCATAAGGCAATCTCTTTTTTGTAATAATTTTATTGTTTAGTTTTAAGGGCGGTTTTATAGGGAAACCGCTAATTACAAATTCACCAACCAAATCTTAATCTTAGATTAAGATTACAATACTTTTTAGATGAAAAAGTTCATAGTTCTTTTTGCATTGTGCTGCATATCTGTGTCGGCATTTGCTCAATCTTTTAGTGATAAAAAGCTTCAAACGTTTAATGGGTTCTTTAATTTCTTTTATGAAGAAAGTACAGACAAAATTTATTTGGAGGTCAAAGATATAGATAAAGAATTCTTGTATGTAAGTTCATTATCTAGTGGAGTAGGTTCAAATGATATTGGATTAGATAGGGGACAATTAGGGAGTGATCGCGTTGTAAAATTTAAAAGAACTGGCAACAAATTATTATTAGTTCAACCAAATCAAGGGTATAGAGCTTTAACTGATAATGCACTGGAAAGACAAAGTATTGAGCAGGCATTTGCCAAATCGGTGTTATACGGTTTTAAGATTATTGAAGAGAAAGATGGTGGTTTTATCATTGATATGACCGATTTTTTACTTCAAGACACACATGGAGTCGCCAATAGGTTACGAAGAGCTAATGAAGGATCTTATAGTGTTGACAAAAGTAGAAGTGCCATGAATTTAGATCGTACCAAGGCTTTTCCAAAAAATGTTGAGTTTGATGCCATTATTACCCTCAAAGGAAACCCTACGGGTAGAAACTTAAGAACTGTAACACCTACCGCCTCTTTTGTGACTGTAACACAGCATCATTCATTTATTGAATTACCAGATAATAATTATAAACCACGCGTATTTGATGTGAGAAGTGGTGCAATTTCTATGTCTTATATGGATTATGCTACTCCGGTTCAAGAACAAATAAGAAAGCGTTTTGTTATTAGACATCGGCTTGAGAAAAAGAATCCTAGTGCGGCCAAAAGTGAGGCAGTAGAACCTATAATTTACTATTTAGATAATGGCACTCCAGAGCCTATACGCTCTGCCTTGTTGGATGGTGCGCGATGGTGGAATCAGGCATATGAAGCAGCAGGTTTTATAAATGCCTTTCAGGTTAAAATTCTACCTGCAGACGCAGACCCTATGGATTGTAGATATAATGTGATACAGTGGGTACATCGTTCTACACGAGGGTGGAGTTATGGTGGTAGCGTAGTTGATCCTAGAACAGGTGAAATTATTAAAGGGCATGTAAGTTTGGGTAGTTTGCGAGTTCGTCAAGATTTTTTAATTGCACAAGCTTTAATGAACAAACCTTTCGCACAACGCGATGATAACTACCAACCAATGCTAGAAATGGCATTAGCAAGAATACGTCAACTTAGCGCGCATGAAGTTGGGCATACAATTGGATTTGCTCACAATTTTGCGGCAAGCACCAGTAATAGAGCTTCTGTAATGGACTATCCACATCCAACAGTTACGTTAACTAATGGACAAGTAGACTTGAGTAATGCCTATGCAGTGGGAATTGGTGATTGGGATAAAGTTACTGTAGCATACAGCTATTCTCAATTTACCAAAGGCGCGAATGAAAGAGCAGAATTAAATAAAATTTTGGAAGATGCTACCAATCAAGGTCTTCGGTTTATATCAGATAGTGATGCAAGGGCGCCAGGTGGTGCACATGCGTTAGCACATTTATGGGATAACGGAAATACAGCCGCAGAAGAACTTGAGAATGTGCTGGAAGTTAGAGCGAAGGCAATATCCAACTTTTCGGAAGATAATATTAGAACAAATGAACCATACTCTGTTTTAGAAGATGTATTTGTACCCTTGTATTTCTTCCATAGATATCAAGCAGAAGCAGCAACAAAGGTTGTTGGAGGCTTAGACTATAATTATGCAGTTAAAGGAGACGGACAGTTCACAACTAAACCAGTAGATGTGAGGTCTCAAAAAGCAACCTTAGCAAGTATTTTAAAGACTTTAGATGCCAATACACTAGCGATTCCAAAAAACAAATTAGCGTTGTTTCCACCGCGGGCATTTGCCTACGGTCGAACTCGTGAGTCATTTAAAGGGAAAACAAATGTTGCCTTTGATCCGTTAAGTGCAGCATCAACAGCCAGTGATTTTACACTCAAATTTTTATTAAATCCAGAAAGGGCTAACAGGTTAGTTCACCAAAAAAGTTTAGATAATAAGCAATTAGGTTTAGATGAGGTGTTGCAAAATCTTATAGATCATTCATTTGGTATAAGTCATAAAGATGCTTATTTAGGAGAGGTGCAACAGATGATAAATCAAAATGTACTTAAGTATATAATGAACCTAGCCTCACACAATTCTGGCTATTTACAAACTAATGCTCTAGCTCATGAAGCAATTGATAAGATTTCAGCAACACTTAGTAACAACGCCTATGATAAACAATATCAACGTTTAATTAAGGAGTTTAAAGCTTCACCAAGTAAATTTAAAGTTACTGCAACGCCAAAAATTCCTGATGGTTCGCCAATAGGAACAGATGTTTGTAATTATCATTCAAGTCACTAATTTATGATTATAGACCTTAGAAGCGATACCGTTACCAAACCCACTCAAGGAATGCTTGACGCCATGATTAATGCCAAGGTAGGGGATGATGTATATAAAGAAGACCCAACAGTCAATGCACTAGAAGAACGTATTGCTACAATGTTTGGTAAACCAAGAGCCTTATTCTTTCCTACGGGAAGTATGGCTAATCAAGCAGCAATTAAGTTACACACCAATCCTGGTGAGCAAATTATTTGTGATAAGTATGCACATGTTTACAATTATGAAGGTGGAGGAGCTTCTTTTAATAGTGGGGTGTCCTGTAAGCTCATAGATGGTGATCGTGGGATGTTTACTGCGAATCAAGTTATTTCATCAATAAATCCGCCAGATTTTTATCATAGTCCGCTAACAAGTTTAGTGGCTGTAGAAAATACTACCAATAAGGGAGGTGGAGCATGTTGGGATTTTAATGAACTACTAAAAATAAGAAAGGTTTGTAGCGATCACAATTTGGGTTATCACTTAGATGGAGCTCGATTATGGAATGCCATGGTGAAAAAAGGAGAATCAGCAATTCAGTATGGAAACATTTTTGATACAATTTCAGTTTGCTTGAGTAAAGGGTTAGGTTGCCCAATTGGATCGGTGTTAGTTGGCGATGAAAAAATTATGGAAGGTGCGATTCGGGTTAGAAAGATATTGGGAGGTGGAATGCGACAAGTGGGTTATTTAGCAGCAGCTGGCCTATTCGCACTCGAAAACCATATTGGACGGCTTGAAGAGGATCATACCAGAGCCCTTGAAATAGGAGATGTTTTAAAAACGATGCCAAGTGTTAAGGTGGTAGAACCTATAGAGACTAATATTATTATTTTTGAATTGCATCCTGAGGTCAATGAAGGTGAATTTGTAAAAACACTTGCTGATAATAATATTCATATTATTGGAATGGGAGGCGGTAAATTAAGAATGGTAACTCATTTAGATTATTCAAATGAAATGCATGAGGCATTAATTACCATTTTGCATAACCTAAATTAATACTAAAGGTTTTTAGATAACCAATTGCTACTTTACTTGCTTCAAGATTCCTACTTGAACATATCAAGCCCAGGAATATTTGGCATGCCTTCCTTGGCAACTGCGGCTATTTCTGTTTCATTAACACTTGTTGCTCTTTCAATTGCTTTATTAAGTGTTAGAATCAAATAATCTTCAAGTTGCTCTTTATCCTCTAGTAATTCTTGGTCAATTTCAATGGACTTAATAGCTCTGTTGGCTGTCAAAGTAACTTTAAGCAACCCATCACTGCTTTGCTCATCAATTAAAACGGTGTCTAGTCTTTTTTTTGTGGCTTCAACTTTTTCTTGAGTTTCTTTTAGTTTACCCATCATGCCCATTAAATCTCCAAACATATTATTGAATTTTAAATATTGATGACAAAATTATTCATTTTTTATGTTTTTATCGATGGTTAATTCACAAAATACAAATCAAAAAAATCATGTACTTTTGAAAGCTAAAACATTGCTAAAAAATTTTCAATTGATCGCAAAAAATCAGCCACCAATAGCAAAGAAAATACCTAAGGAACTCTGTTTACACAATGATGTAAGAATAGATAATTATTATTGGTTAAAAGACAGGGAAGACCAGCGTGTTATAGATTATTTAGAGGCTGAAAATGTTTATTGTGAAGATGTAATGTCATCTACCAAGGGGTTTCAGGAGAATTTATTTGAAGAAATGAAATCTCGCATTAAAGAGGATGACCAATCGGTACCTTATAAGTATAATGGGTATTGGTACATTGTAAAATTTGAAAAAGGCCAGGATTATCCGGTTTATTTAAGAAGAAAAGATACTTTAGAAGCTAATGACGAGTTGCTATTTGATTGTAATGAAATGGCAAAAGAGCACAAATATTTTAAGCTGGTAGGTATAAATATAAGTCCCGACAATTCAAAAGTGGCCTTTGGAATTGATACTGTTAGCAGACGGCAGTATACCATTCAAATTAAAGACCTGGTTACAGGAACCATTTTTCCTGAAAAAATAAAAAATACAACTGGAGGTTCTTCATGGGCTAATGATAACAAGACCTTATTTTATACCTCGAAAGACGAGCAGACTTTAAGAGCCAATAAAATTTACCGACATCAATTAAATTCTTCGAGTGAAAATGATATGTTGATTTACGAAGAACAGGACGAGACTTTTGGGACGACAGTCTTTAAGAGTAAATCGAAGAAATACTTAATGATAACCAGCTATAGCACGCTCACAACCGAGTACCAAATCTTAGATGCTGATCTTCCAAAGAATAGTTTTAAGCTTTTTCAACCTAGAATTAGAGGGTTGGAGTATAGTGTTAGACATTACAATGGAGAATTTTATATTTTGACCAATGCCAATGGAGCTACAAACTTCAAATTATTGAAAACTCCAGAATCAAACACAGGTATTGACAATTGGAAAGAAGTAATTCCTCATAGACCCGAAGTATTACTTGAAGAAGTAGACATTTTTAAAGACTTTTTGGTCTTAAGCGAGCGTAGTAATGGTTTGAATAAAATAAGAATTATACGATGGGACCAAACTGAAGACTATTATCTTCCTTTTAATAATGAGACCTACACCGCATATACTTCTACAAATGTTGAATTTGACACTCATATATTACGATATGGATATAACTCATTAACTACACCTTCTTCGGTAATTGATTTTGATATGGTAAATAAAACCAAAGAAATCAAGAAAGAGCAAGAAGTTTTGGGAGGTACATTTAGTAAGGATAATTATCGTTCAGAAAGAGTATGGGCGACTGCAGAAGATGGCACAAAAATTCCTATTTCGTTAGTTTATCATAAAGACACAAAAAAATCACCTAATACACCATTGCTGTTATATGCGTATGGTTCATATGGTGCTACCATAGATCCTTATTTTTCAACAGTGAGGTTAAGTTTGTTAGACCGCGGTTTTATTTATGGTATTGCACACGTACGTGGAGGAGAGTATTTAGGAAGACCTTGGTACGAGAACGGCAAGTTATTGTCTAAAAAAAATACCTTCACAGATTTTGTTGCATGCTCAAAATACCTAATTGAGAAAGGATATACTTCAGCAACACATCATTATGCTATGGGCGGTAGTGCTGGAGGATTATTAATGGGTGCTGTTGTGAATTTAGCGTCAGCGTTATATAATGGTATTGTAGCTCAAGTTCCCTTTGTAGATGTTGTAACAACAATGTTAGATGATAGTATTCCATTAACAACTGGTGAATATGATGAATGGGGAAACCCTAATAACGAGAAATATTATAACTATATGCATTCTTATTCTCCCTATGATAATGTATCAAAAAAAACTTACCCAAATATGCTTATTACAGCAGGATTGCATGATTCTCAAGTGCAATATTGGGAACCTGCGAAGTGGACTGCAAAACTTAGAGCCATGAAGACTGATAGCAATATATTATTGCTAAAAACCAATATGGACGCCGGACATGGTGGAGCATCAGGAAGATTTGAAGCGTTAAAGGAAGATGCTTTAGAATACGCATTTTTATTAGCCTTAGAAGGTATTCATAGCTAATTAAAAAAAAACGTGTATTTTTGCCCAGTGTAAGTTACTTTTTAACTAACTGTAACTGATAATTACATTTTATGGGACAAAATAAAAATGTATTTGATAATGTGTTGCAATTAATAGGTCAAACACCGCTTATCAAACTAAATAAACTTGCTTCAAATTTTAAGGGTGAATACTTAGCTAAAGTAGAAGCTTTTAACCCAGGGCATTCCACAAAGGACAGAATTGCACTATATATAATTGAACAGGCTGAGAAAAAAGGAATTCTCAAACCCGGCGATACTATTATTGAAACAACCTCAGGAAATACAGGATTTAGTATTGCCATGGTAAGTATCATTAAAGGATACGAATGTATCTTAGCGGTGAGTTCAAAATCATCTGCCGATAAAATTGATATGCTTCGTACCATGGGTGCTAAGGTGTATGTTTGCCCGGCACATGTGAGTGCAGATGATCCAAGATCGTACTACCAAGTTGCGAAGCGTCTGCATGAAGAAATAAAAGGCTCTGTTTATATAAATCAATATTTTAATGAGTTAAATATGGAAGCTCATTATAATAGTACAGGTCCAGAAATTTGGAATCAAACTGACGGAAAGATCACGCATTTAATTGCTTGCAGTGGTACCGGTGGAACAATTTCGGGTACGGCAAAATATTTAAAAGAACAGAATCCAAAAATTAAAGTAATAGGTGTAGATGCCTATGGTTCTGTTTTAAAGAAATATCACGAAACACGTGAATTTGATGCCAATGAGATTTATCCATATAGAATTGAAGGATTAGGAAAGAATTTAATACCTACAGCAACAGACTTTGATGTTATTGATAAGTTTGTAAAAGTTTCAGATGAAGAAAGTGCGCATACGGCACGAGAAATTGCTAAGACTGAAGGTTTATTTGTGGGATACACTAGTGGAGCTGCGTTTCAAGCGATCAAGCAACTTAATGATGAAGGTGAGTTTAAGAAAGGTGATAAAGTTGTGGTAATTTTCCCAGATCACGGTTCACGTTACATGAGTAAGGTGTATAGTGACAAATGGATGGAAGAACAAGGATTCTTTGATAGCCAACACGAAGCATCTGTAAAAAAGATTCAATATTTAGACTAAAATATTACTAACCAAACCAAGCCTGTAGTACTTGTTTTAACAAGAGTATTGCAGGTTTTTTTTATGAACTAAAATTGATAATAAGTAGACAGCAAATTAATTATGTAGTAACGATTTATTTACATAATTTTGCAGCTACTAACTAAGACGATTAGGCGAATGAAGGATTTGTTTGAGAAGATTTATAAAGACAAGGGGCCTCTAGGTAAATGGGCTTCTCAAGCCGAGGGTTATTTTGTATTTCCAAAATTGGAAGGTCAGATTTCAAATAGAATGAAATTCCAAGGTAAAGACGTTATTACGTGGAGTATAAATGATTATTTAGGACTTGCTAATCATCCAGAAGTAAGGAAGGTAGATGCTGAAGCAGCAAAGGAGTATGGTTCTGCATATCCAATGGGTGCAAGAATGATGTCTGGGCACACCGCATTACATGAAAAATTACAAAACGAGCTTGCCGATTTCGTTAGTAAAGAGGCAGCATACTTGTTGAATTTTGGATATCAGGGTATGGTATCAACAATAGATGCGCTGGTATCTAAAGATGATATTATTGTTTATGATGTAGATGCACATGCCTGTATAATTGATGGTGTTAGATTGCATATGGGTAAAAGATTTACCTATAAGCATAATGATGTTGAAAGCTTAGAGAAGAACCTTGAGCGCGCTGTAAAAATGGCCGAACAGACTGGAGGAGGTATTTTGGTAATCTCTGAAGGTGTATTTGGTATGCGAGGAGAACAAGGACGTCTTAAAGAAATAGTTGCACTTAAAAAGAAATTTAACTTTAGATTATTGGTTGATGATGCTCACGGTTTTGGTACCTTAGGAAAAACAGGAGCAGGAGCAGGTGAGGAGCAAGGTGTTCAAGAAGATATAGATGTGTATTTTGCAACTTTTGCCAAGTCAATGGCGAGCACTGGTGCTTTTATTGCAGGAGATCAAGAAATCATAGATTATTTAAAATACAATTTACGTTCGCAAATGTTTGCAAAATCATTGCAAATGCAATTAGTTGTAGGAGCATTGAAACGTTTAGAAATGCTTAAAACAATGCCAGAGCTTAAAAACAATCTATGGAAAATTGTTGATGCACTTCAAAATGGTTTGAAAGAACGTGGATTCGATATAGGGACAACCCAAAGTTGCGTTACTCCAGTTTATTTAAAAGGAAGTATTCCTGAAGCAATGGCGTTGGTGAAAGACTTAAGAGAAAATTATGGAATCTTCTGTTCTATAGTTGTTTACCCTGTAATACCTAAAGGATTAATTCTATTAAGAATGATTCCTACAGCTACCCATACATTAGAAGATGTTGAAGAAACCTTAAACGCCTTTTCTGCAATTAGAGAACGTTTAAATAATGGTACTTATAAAAGATTATCAGCGGCTGTAGCTGCTGCAATGGGAGAATAACCTATCTTAAATTAGATCAAAAAAATAAAAGCTACTCGTGCTCGAGTAGCTTTTTTATATGATGTCCTTTTTGTAGGTACACCTTCTTTTAAATACCTTAGGGTTAAAGTGCCTCCATAATTTATGAATTGCTTCATTATCATCCAGTTCAGGGCCTCTTAGGCATTCGGTAATTCCTCTTTTTCCAAATTCTTTATAATATTCATCAAAAATAATGGCCGTAACCCCTTTATTTTGATATTCAGGCAATATACCAATGAGATAAAAAGTAACAGACTTACTATGCTTTTTTGCTTTAAGAAGATGCCTAAATCCAAAAGGCCATAGGTTACCTTTCATTTTTTGCAAGGCACGAGCATAAGAGGGTGTTACAATAGCAAAACCAACCAATTTATCTTCTTTATCAACTACAAACTGCACATATTCTGGGGTTAAGAAGGGAATAAATTTTTTCTTGAAATATTCTTTCTGTCTATCGTTGATATCAACAAAAGACGATAATACCTCGTGTGATTTAGAGAATACTTCAAACATTTCTTCAGTATACGGAAGAATCTCTTTTGTAGATTTAAAATTCAGTGATTTTAAACCATATCTTCGTTTAATTAATGATTGTATTTTTTGAAAGTTTTCTGCTTTTATATCTGAATACGCAAATTTGCTTTCGCTGTAACCTTTCCCAAAAGTAAAACCTAAGGCCTCCAAATGATCTACGTAGTATCGATGATTTTCCCATGTAATCATACTACCTATATGATCGTTTCCTTCATATACAACACCAACTTTATCAAGATTAGAAAAACCTATAGGACCCTCAATAAACTCCAGCTCATGCGATTTACCTATTTCATTAACCTTGTTCAACAGAGCCCGTGATACCTCAATATCATCAATAACATCAAACCAGCCAAATCGCATTTTTTTAATGCCTTGTTCCTTAACTTCTATCCAGTTTATTAGGGCTGCAATGCGACCCACAATCTTTCCGTTTTTGTAGGCCAAGAAGAAGTGTCCAACGGCGTTATCAAAAACAGGATTCACAGCTTTGTCAAAGGTGTTAATCTCCTCACTGATGATAGGAGGTACCCATGATTTTGAGTCCTTATAAAGGGAAAATGGAAATTTTACGAATTTCTTTAAGTCTTTCTTAGAATGAATCTCTTTAATTTCGATCATTTATTTTCTAATATCTTCCTTGTGAAAATCTAAGCGATATGAGGCGCCAAAGTTAACACTAAAAACAGTAGGTGTGTCTTTAGTATTAA
>CAZAPO010000281.1:0-19518 GCA_964487005.1 uncultured Flavobacteriaceae bacterium | reverse complement strand
CTATCAATAGAGAATTTTGTAAGATTCATAAGCTAAAAATATTATTGTAACCTTACTTTTTGACCATCTAAAAGGCTTTGGAGACCAGCGGTTGCAATTTTATCACCTGCTTGTAATCCAGAAACAACTTCAAACCCCGCCTCGGTTAATGGCCCTATTTCAATTGTTTGTCTTTTTACAATGGCTGTTTCACCATCTTCAGATTCAATGAGAAACACATAATTTCCTTCACCGTCTTCACCCACCGATTTCAATGGAATCACCAAGGTGTTATTAGCTTCACTTTGTTGCAATTCAAATAGGACACTAGCAGCCATACCTGACTTAACGGCATCGGTTAGATTGTTTATTTCAATTTTAACGGGATAGGTCACCGTATTTGGGTCTAGTACTGGGGAGATCTCTATAACGGTACCTTGAAAGGTGCTCCCGTCAATTGCAGAGAATGATAGTGCTGCCGACATACCCATAGTTATCTTATTAATTATATTTTCTGGAAGTCCCACCGACACATTTATATCATTTCCGGCGTTTAAAACAGCAATGACCTGCCCTGGGCTAACGGTTTCATTTATTGCACCAAACGTTTGAACAATTGTGCCATCTTTAGGGGCCCTAATAAAACCGTATTCTATTTGCGTTTGCTGGATACTTTTATTTCGTAATGCCGACTGATATTGATCTGAAGCCGATTGATATGCATTGCGTGCCTGCTCATACTCACTCAAAGAACTACTTCCTTTTTCGTATAAGGACTTGACTCTATCAAGACTAGATTTTGCGGTATTCATGCCAGATTGTGCCGTATTTACTGCAGTAACTGACTGCTCATACGCTAAACTCGCTTGTACATTATCAAGCCTAGCGATAAGATCTCCTTTCTTCACCAAGTCACCAGTCGAGACCTCGTATTTTGTGATAATGCCATTTGTTCTAAAGCTAAGTTGAATTTCATCTCCTGCCTTTGCAATACCTGAAAAAGTTCTTGCCGCCAGTGCATTGGCAGTACCAACAACTTCGTATTTAACAGGTCTTAAAACTTCAGGTTTCTCTTCAACTGTTTCTTTACAGGAATAAGAATTTAATAAAATTAATACAGCAATAATCTTAAACAAATTTTTGGTCATAATAGCGTGTGTTATTGTTTACTAAGGATAAATTGTCTCGCTCTATTCATAAGCGCATTGTTTTCTTGTTCTGAATGAGATAAGAAAAAGTACCCTATAATTCTTTCTAATTGTATTGATGTAAGCAGGTAATTGTAATTAGCTGTAGCTTGAGCTAATTGGGCTTGTAAAAAATTGGTCTGGGCATCGATTAGCTGAATTACAGGTACGGCTCCTTCCTGATATGCATTTTGAGTGAGTTCAAGGCTTTCTTCTGCGCTCTCAAGCGCTACTTTCGATATTTCAATATTGGCAATCCTACCAACCATATCTAGTACAATGTCATTTACATTTTTTTCGATATTGAGATTGAGGTTCTCTTTTTGTATAGTTAGCTGATCACTTTGAATTTGGCTAATCTGACGATTAATATTATTGGTGTTTTGATTAAAAATGGGGATTGATACGTTTAATCCAACATTATAATTTCCATCTGGTGGTATAGGGAATCCAGAAGGGAAACTTGACCCCAGTCCAGATCTTGACATTTCTAAGTTATACTGACCCTGTAAAGCGATACTTGGAACAAACCTCCCTTTATCACTTAGTTTATAGGTGCGTTGAATTGCATCATAATTATGGTCAAGACTCTTCAACTCAGGGGCATTCTTTTTAGCTTCCTCTACTAAAAACGCAACCAAACTTTCTTGTAATTTGGGATCATCAAGTAAATTAAACAATTCTTGATATTTATAATTTTTAAAAACCCCGCTGGAAATTTCTGCATCGAGAACGTCAATTTTTGTACTTATAGGCTGGTTCATTAACTGATTAATGGCATTAAAAGCTTGTCGTAAATCATTCCCCGCATCAATTAAACTTTGGGTGTTTTGTGCTTGTTGACTTTTGAGCCTTAAAACATCTCCCTTACCAGAGGCACCAGCTTCGTAATTTTGTTCTGCAATTTCTAAGTTTTGCTTTGTAACCTGAAGGTTTTGATTTTGAATATTAACGTTAGTTTTTAACAGAAGCGCATTAAAATATGCCACTGATGCATTTAATAGAGCGTCAAGCTCTGCCGCATTATAAGTTTCTTTCTGCGCCTCGTTCAAACTTTTTTGAATGTCAACATTGGCCTTTGCTCCTTCATTATAAATGAGTTGTTGAAAAGTTAAATTTCCAGCTGTGGAAAACTCAGGATTCGATCCGTTTGAAATTTCTGCAACCTTAGGATCTATATAAATAGCACTGGCACCAGCTTCTAATGATGGAAGGAAAGCACTCTTGGCTGTATTAACATCTTCTCCACTAAGCTCCACGCTTTTACGTTCTGCTTCTAATGATAAATTTTTTGAGACTACGGTATTCATTATGTCTATGATGCTTAGTGAAGCATCAGAAGTTTGATCTTCTGAACCACCAATAATATCGGCATTTGCCAAAACACTATATCTGATAGGAAAATCTATTGCTCGAGCGGTAGTATAGTTAATGGTAAGATTTTCTTTAACATCAATAAATAAAGGTAAATTTGAAGGATTGATTCCTGAGATTATTGCTTCAACATTCAATGCTATTCTTCTAAAAAACTGTCCGATATTACTATCGGGTTTGTTAGAGGCCAATAAACCGCGCTCGACATCTGTCTTACCTATTGCCGAAAATGAGGGCAGCTTATTCGTATTGATCGCATTAACCAAATTCTTAAATTGCTGATCACTTAAATGAAATCCACCAGCCACATAAACCGCGTCAAAATTAGAGGCATTAGTTTCAAAGTCGCTAATGTTTTCTATAGTAAATAGCTGATACTTTACATTCTTTGACTCAAAATAGTTGTCAAAAATATTAGCAACCGGGAGCTTGTTTATAACAACTTCATCTAACATAATTGCGACATTATTAAAATTGGAAATGGCACTAAAAGCATCTAGGTCACCAGTATATGATGAAGGCGTGATTAAATAGGACAAGTTATGAACCTCTGAGGTTGATTTATTTTCGGGCAATTGAATAAAGTCGTTGTTTACAGCACCAAACACCAGTGTTGGTTTTTCAAAATTTTCCTTTTGTAAAAGGACGAGATTATTTATTAGCCCGAAAGCCAATATAATATCGGCCTGCTCAACTACTGCATCATAATTTAATTGCGCATTTTCAACATTGAAGTCATTATCTAGAGCGCTCAAAAATTCTACAGTATTGTTTTCACCAATTACTGCTTTGATCTCATTTTCTAATTGATGTAAGAGTGGTGCCGATTTAGCATCCATTTTATCAGTCAACACCCCAATTTTAATGTTTTGAGAAAGGCCTAGTAAACTTCCTAATAAGCAAATTAAAAACAACGTAATTCTCCTCATACCTATATATCTTCTTTAGTAAAAATACTATAATAATTCACATTATATCGATCTGGGAGCAGACTTAATAATAGCTTAAATAGCAATCAAAAATACGAGTAGGTGTCGTATTAATTATAAATTTATCCAATCTTTAATTTCACTAGCCTTAGCTTTGCTCACAACAATACGCTCCGGTGCTATTGGGCTGGTGTTTACAATAAGCTTACCATTAAAGTAAAACTTAATATTTGCAATTGCTTCTTTGTTTATTATAAACTGGCGATTCGCCCTAAAGAACTTATTTGGATCTAGTTCAATTTCAATATCTTCCAGTTTCTTATTAATTACAAACGAAGCATTTTTATTTGAAACCGCTTTCACCACTCCAGTATCTATGTAGATAAATGCGATATCATTGGTTTTTAGCGGGATTAATTCGTCCCTTTTTTGCACTAAGTAGGTGTTTTTAAACGAAGACTTTTCCTGAGCTAAATTTCCTAGAATTGCCTTAAGTTGATCTAGCTCTGGGGCAGCTTTATTTGAATTCTTAAATTTCTCTATAGCACGAGAAAGCTCCTCTTCATCAATAGGTTTAAGTAAGTAGTCAACGCTATTTACCTTAAATGCTTGAATAGCATATTGATCATAAGCCGTTGTGAAAATAATAGGAGTTTGCACTTCAACTTGTTTGAAGATTTCAAATGATAGCCCATCAGCTAAATGAATATCCATAAAAGTTAAATCTGCTACTACGCCCTTCTCAAAATAAGAAACTGCTGATGCTACCGAATCTAGCACTGCTAAAATTTCAATTGAGGGATCTATTTGCCCCAAGATATAGGCAAGATTCTCACTAGCTGCTATTTCATCTTCAACAATAACTACTCTCATACGCTGTCAATTTAGTGGTAATTTAACCTTAAAAATATTATTGTTCTTTGATATTGATATTTTTTGCTGTTTAAGCATTTCATATCGCTTGTCTGTATTGGCCAGCCCTTTACCCGTACTTTCTACAAAAGTTGATCTAGGGCGAATAGGATTTTCTACAATCAAAGAATTGCCTTCAACATATAGTCTTACCTCTAAAGGATAACTTTCAGAAATCTCGTTGTGTTTTACAGCGTTTTCAACTAAAAGCTGTAAAGACAGTACGGGAACTGTACAATTCATCCATTTTTCATCAACCAAAACATGCGCATTAAACTTATCTCTATATCGAGTTTTAATTAAGAACAAATAACTGTTTAAAAATTTAAGTTCTTCTTTTAGTGTTACCAGGTTTTGATCACCGCTTTGTAAAATATATCGATACATAAACGATAATTTATTCACAAATGTGGTTGCTTGTTGATTGCCCCTTATAAGGGAATTTAATGAGTTTAAGGAATTAAATAAAAAATGCGGATTGATTTGGTTTTTTAGGGCCGAGAGCTCAGTTTGTAAATTCTGTTGTTTTAGCAGTTCTTTCTCCACGAGATCAAGTTCTCTTATTTTTTGAAATCGCAAAATATTTGCAACGAACATTAAGATTAATGTAATTATTACATAAACAAAGTGGAGCAGCCTTTTATCTGCTAAGGTCATTGAATTTGTTAATATAAGATCGTAGACAACTACAAAAATGTTGATAGCCACAATGAATATGACAGCATTAATAATTACAATGATGCCATTTTTTATTCTTCTGTCAGCTATGTTTACGAAATCTTTCCAGTTTGTATTGAACTGAAGTACGAACCACGAAAACAAAAACAAAAAGATAATTCGAATTACAACATCTGAAATTGTTACAGGGGTTAACTTATTTGCATTAATGTTTTTAAAGAGGTCGAATAACTGTAAGAACCTAGGTAAATTAACCAGCAAACTTACTAATGCTGCAATACTTATAATTAATCTCTGTTTGATAAGGATATTGTACAAAATAAGCACCTTTGTTTTTGAAATAAAACTCTCCCAAACAAAGGTACTTATTTCCGAACGTTTTAAACAACTATGACCATTTATAGAAGACATTAATAAAATCTTTAGTGTTTTTAGAAGTTTGTTTTAGTGTACAGATTCTTTAATTATGGTTAACTGCTGGTAAGCTTGTGATAATGCAACAACCTCATTTTCAAGTAAATTACCTATTCCTTTATATGGATTAAAACCTTTTGGAAGGAATGGGGCTGTATCAAATTCAATTTCTAGATCCTCCTCAAGTTCAATTACAACTATGTCTTCAACTGTAAGCTCAATAAGACCCTCGTCAGAGGTGATTATTTGTTGTAATGCAATTGTGGCCTCTATTTCTAATTCCTGCAAATTATTCATGCCAAGGTATGGATTGAAATTTTCAGGAAGGTATTGATTAACATCAAACTCTAAGACCACCTCTTCTTCAATTTCAATGATTTGTACATCTTCAATCTTCAATTCAATACTTTCGTCTTTTATTGACACCATTTCGTTAAGTGCCAAAACCTCTTCTTTATCTAATTCGCTCAAATCGTTTGTTTGGTTAAAGAATGGCATATTTTTCATTGCGTAAATAGATACTGCACTTAGGAGCATAAGCCCTAGAATTAATTTGGATGTAATGTTTATTGTTTTCATGATTTCTATTTTTTTGTTTTACATGACAAATGTAGATACAACAGCCGCTACACAAGGGTGTAAGTAATGTGAAACGGCTATATTGCTTGGTGAAATGGCTTTTAAGGGCATTCAAATTTTTATACTTTTGAAATGAATACTCAAACAACACCTGTTATAGTAAATTGATGAAATTAAAACTGTGGCTTAGAAATGTAGTTTTATTTACCTCTGGATGGATTATTTCTTTGCTGGTATGGAGATTTATTAGAATAAGTGGCGCACAATCATCACTTGAAGCCCTAAATCTTAACCAGACCTATTTTTACTACTTAGTTTTCTGTATTTGTGTTTCAATAATAGCAGGCCTAATTTTTGGGAGTGTGCAATATTATTATGAGAATGCAACTAACAAAAAAGTATCATTTAAAACCCTGTTTCTAAGCGCCCTTTTTGCGCATATCGCTATAATGCTTTTTATTTATGTTGGCATCTTCTTTATAATAAATGGTTCGGGTTTGGCTCCTAATTTAACTTTCAATGATTTTATTTTTAATGCGACCATTGCTGCCAATTTATTGTACTCATTGATTATAAATAGCTTAATTGTTTTCATACTTTATTTGGGAAAACTATTTGGCAGAGGGAATTTGTTTAAGATGATAACAGGTCAATTTTATCACCCGAAAGAAGAATTAAGACTTTTTATGTTTTTAGACCTGGAATCTTCAACATTGATTGCCGAAAAATTGGGGCATCTAAAATACAGTGCCCTTATTCAAGATTGTTTTTATGACCTCTCTGTATTGGAAGACTCAAACGCTAATGTATATCAGTATGTGGGTGATGAAGCGGTGTTGACATGGCGACTTAAAAGTGATAAAATAAACGCTCAGGTTTTAGACAGCATTCATGCTTTCTTTTTGTATAAGCATCGATTGGAAGATCGAAAACAATATTATTTAAATACTTATGGACTAATTCCAAAATTTAAAGCGGGCCTACATCAAGGGTTAGTGACTACGGTGGAGGTGGGGAGCCTAAAAAAAGAAATTGCCTATCATGGAGAGACCATGAATATTGGCTCAAGAATTCAAGGGCTGTGCAAACAATATGGTGAAGAGTTATTAATCTCAGAGCAGGTCTACGAATCAATTAATAGCAACAAAGAATATATTTTCAAGCAAGTTGATCAGACGACACTCAAGGGTAAAACCAAGGCTACGTTGATATACTCGGTTAATAAGGCATAAAAAAAAGCATTGATTAATCAATGCTTTTTTTGAAGGTTTAATTTCTAATTCTACGCCTGCTATCCACTTCATTTCGCTCTTGTCTATCGTCTCGGCGCTCTCTTCTGTCTTCTCTGCGTTCTCTATTGTCCTCAGCGAGTTCTCTTTTAGTGGAAGCTATATCTGCTTTCATCGTATCAATAAAATCCATAAAACTCGATTTAACTAGACGTTTTCTTGCAACAAAAGCTTCTCTACTTGGTGTGTCTATTGTAAAATCATAGTCTCTAATGGTTTGTAGTAATTGAACTTGTTTTTCGGCATTATTAATTATTTGTTGCATATCTCTTATATCGTCTCGTCTATCGCGCCTATCATCGCGTCTATTGGCTTTATCTCTAGCTAAATCTTTTTCGTCATCTCTACGGTCAAAACGGCCATTATTAGAATCATTCCTATCTCGACGTATTTCTCTATTGTCTGTACGTATTTCTGCCGAACTTTGTGCAATTTCAATTCTAGCTTTTTTTGCCTTAACGCCACTTTGTTCTACCTCCCTTGCCATATCTGTTACCAAATCTGCTTTCAGCCTTCTTATTTCTGCCTGATCATCGCTGTTTACCGCTGATTTAAGTTGTCCAAGTTTCGCTCTAAAAGTTTTTAACTCTGCTTCGTCGCGCTCAAGCATTTTTTGACCCTCAATAATTTGTTTGGTGTTATTGATTACTTCTCTAGCATTCTGTGCATTGACAAATGAACCCATCATTAGGGCGATAACGAATAATCTCATTGTTTTTTTCATCTGATTATAACTGTATTTAATTTTTCTTAATTATTTTTTATTCTTTACTATATACTACTTCAAATAATGTTTCACCATTCGCTCCTATTATTTGTTTATAAATAATGTCGTTGTACTCATAAAATTCTTTCCCATCAATATAAATTATTTCTGCTTCATCATCAAGACTATCTACAACTACACCAACAGGTGGACTGGTTACTTCGTACTTCTCTTCATCACTATTTGTGACTGTTGTTTCTGTATAATAAACCCCAGAATGGTAAAAATAAACCGATGGACCAACAACAATTCTTACATGTCCAACCGGCAATACACCAATTCTAAACCCTCTTGGAGGAAGCACTACAATATAATCATTACCATACATAGTGTAATATAAACCAGCATAGTAAAAATAAGGGAGTCCTCTATATACAATTCGCACGTGGTTAATTGGTAATGTTCTCACTACCCTTCTGTGACGTGGGTATCTATAATGTGGATGCCTCCTTATTGGTTGCGTTCTAAAACGATCATCACGTCTATAATGATCATCTCTAACGCGATCGTTACTAAAATTCCTTTCTGTTCTTATATTTCTATCACCACTTTTCTTTGTGCGATTTTGACCATTGACCTCTTGCGAGGAAAATGATAACAAGATGATTAAGAATCCAATTCCGATATTATTTTTAATTGTGTTCATGACGTTTGTGTTTTAATTACACCACAAATGTCATTCTAAATGCCAATTTATAAACCAACAACTAAAGTGAACCGTCCAAAATTGCTAGTGAACCCTCCTTTAGAGTCACCTAACCAAAAACATTATTTATTCTCAATACATTTTACCTCAACCATTTCACCAACCATACAAATGCCCATGACACCTTCTAGTTTAGTAAAAGATAAAGAGACTTTAGCTCCGTCAACCAAATCAATATCCAAATCATTTAGATTTACAGGATTAAGGATGGTGCTGTCATCAAGCTCGATAACAAATCCACATCCATCTAAACCGTTTAGATCTTTTAAATGTCCAGTAATACTGTTGGCCCCACATTTACCGGTTACCCCGCAAGAAATTAACAAACTGCAGATAATTGCTGATATCAAAATTATATTGCTTCTCATACCTTAAGAAGTTGAACATTAAATATACAGATATTAATGTTAGTATTAAAAAGCTTACAATTAAACCACAACAATTAGTTTTTGAGCTTTTAGTATCTTTATAATCAAGGTAATAACTAAGGAATTTAGAAGATCTTTATTCTAATTGCGTTACTTATGATTAATAAATTTGATTCATGAATAACTTCTGGAATGAATTAATTAGAAGAAATGTCATCAAATCATGTATAGCTTATTTAGTGGTTGCATGGTTAGTTGTTCAAGTAATGTCAATATTGCTCTCAAGCTTCTTAGCTCCTTCTTGGGTGATGCAAGCTACTATTATTGCCTTGGGTGTTGGGTTCATAATTTGGATTATTATTAGTTGGAATTATGATTTCTCATCAAAGGGTCTCGTTAGGTCTAAGGAAACAACACAAACTGTCGAAGAAGCTGGAAGAGTTAACAACAAGTTGAACCGTTTTATAATAGTAGTGTTGTCGCTAGCGGTTATTGTTTTGGTTTTCAATCAGGTGCGAATGTCTAAATCATTAATCAAGGATGACGACGGTAAATACTCCATCGCCGTATTATATTTTGACAATATGAGCGCCGATAAAAGCAATGATTGGATTAGTGATGGTATGACAGAAACGATATTAACTAAACTTCAACCCAATCCAGATTTGCGTGTTATTTCTAGGAGCTCGGTTAAGCAGTTTCGAGGTTCAGATGAACCTTTGATTCATATCGTAGATAAGTTGGACGTATCTTATATCGTAGAGGGAAGTGTTACCATACACAATAACGAGGCACGAATTACAGCCCAATTGATAGACAAAGAAGACACCCATGTATGGGCTAAAGAATATAATGTTCAATTAGATGAAATATTAGATGTACAAAGCGCTATAGCAAGGCGTATTGTTGACGAACTGGAAATTGTATTAAGTCCAGAGGACGTTAAAGAAATAAAGTATGGGACGACAAATAATATTGAGGCTTTTGAACTGTATCAGAAAGGGTTGCAATATGCAGATATTAGAGACACAGAGAGTATTAATCAGGCATTGCGACTTTTTGAGCAGGCCATTAAAGTTGATTCACTTTACGCAGAGGCCTATGCCGAAGCTGGATATATGCATTTTTTAAATGCTTATGACGTTTTTAAGATAGACCCTGAGTTTAATACCAAACCAACCTGTGGTATTATAGATGACTATGCAGCAAAAGCCCTTTCAATTAACCCCAATGTTTCTCGAGCTTATGCTATTAAGGCACTTAAAATGATCTTGAACAATACCGTGCGAGATCAAAGAGACAAACATCTTGAACTTTATGAGAAAGCAATTGAGGTTAATCCAAATGATGCATATGCATATATGGGGTTGGCGAGTACTATACGATTCGATGATCCAGAGAGGAGTTTTGAATTAGTGTCTATTGCACTTACCCTTGATCCAATGTCTTTGCCCATTAATCAAAATTATATTCAAGCTTTACTCAGAGATGGCAATTATGCTGAAGCTCAAATTCATTTCAATAAAAAGAGACATTTATTCTACAGTGAATTGGATGAACAAATATTTTCTCAAGTAGTATATGGAGTTGCAAAAGGGAAAAGTTTAGATAAAAAAGATTGGAATGAGGCAATAATTTTTTTTAATCAAGAAATTGATAAAGAACCAAAGAATGCAAGTTTGTACAGACTTTTGGGCGATGCCTATGGTTACGTTTTTAAGGATGGTGAAAAATACATTAATTATAGCCGCAGAGCATATGAATTAGATTCTACATCATTTGGAAACGCACGTCAGTACTTCCGCGCCTTGTTAGAACATCAGTATTATGATGAAGCCAAACAACTTTTGGAAAGCAAGCAATTTTATAATGTGTTCGGTGAATATGATATGGTCTTTAATAAATTCTTGTATCATCATATTAAAGGAGAATATGAAACTGCCCAAAAAATCCTTGATGAGTCATATAGCTACTTTTATCCAAACAGCGTAAATCTAGCGTACTTAGGCCGTAGAGAAGAAGTTTTTAGTCTTATTCAAAACGAAGGGATTAGTAATGACGAATTTAGATGGCAGATTAAGGCAAATGTTAACGCCATACTTAAGGAACAAGATTCTATGTTCTATTATTTAAACAAGTTTACTCCTGAACATTCTTCGGCAGTTCAATATATAAACAAATGCCCCGATTTTGACCCTTATCGTAAAGATGAGCGATTTAAGTTATTTTTAAATAAGCATTATTTACCATTAAGTCATTTGAATGAATAATAAGAATGACTTATTTCTTTTTATAGCCCAGTTTATTGAACAAGTCGGACGATTGCTTTAAGTATTTTTCTTTATTGGTTTCGGCAAACCACGCCTTTGATATTTGCTGGTTATTGTAGAGCCTGCCATCCTTCCAATTAGAGATGCCTTCTATATACAAGTTTTGCCAATCTTCATTAATAAAGCTAACGGCTTTAATATTCTTGTTATAGATAAAACCAAAAAAGCTTACAAACCAATCATCCCATGACTTGGTGTTATCTTTTTCAATACCGTTAATAGGGTTTGATTCTGCAATCATTACAGGTTTTTTATGCGCCTTAGCAAAATCTAAAACCGCATCACAATATGGCCCAAAATCTTTACCACCATAAGCATGGCCAAAGACCGAAATTCCCACCCAATCAACATAATCATCTCCTGGGTAATAATCAGACAGTGTATAATCCTTGTAGGGTTTAGATGCGTAAGAATGCCAAACAAAGGCAATGTTGTTTACCTTTTCTTTTCTTAGTCTATTAACAATTCGTTTGTAAGCTTTGATATACTCTTTAGGCTCTAGCTCATTGTGTGCTCCATCAAACTCATAGCCTATTCGTAAATAAATTGGTCTATTAGCGGTTTTAGCCCAAGTGGCATATTTTTTAACCACATCGTCATAATCACCCTTACCTGCTTTTTTAGCCACATCCCATTTGCCCACCATCCATAGGCCGCTTTGTATAACCGTATTCGGAAAACTATCAATAATCATTTGGTGGTGCTGAGTGCTGCCCGTCTCATTTTTCTTTGGGTAGGTGACACCGCTAAACTCTGGTATTCCCCAATAGGCTGCCCAACCTCCAGGTAAAGGTTGATTCGAAAAATTGTTTGCATATTCAGTTATGCGTTCAACCGTTTGCCCCATAATAAGCAAGGTCTTTTCTGACGGTGGAACAAATTTGGTTTGTTCATAACTGTATACATATTTTGGGTCAACGCTGGTCTCAATTTGTGACACCATTTTTTCAGCAACTACTTCTAACAGTTTTTCATTTGTAATCGTCTCTTGAGACCAAGAAGAAAAAACCATTAATATGATAGGTATAAGCACTTGAAGTTGCGCTGGTCTCAAATGTTTTATTGCAGACATTGATATTGTTTACAAGTATACATATAACTATTACAATATTTTTTGTTTAATCAATTCAATAATCTATATCTTGGATTTAAGATAGATTATACTCAGATACTATAAAATGTATATCTTTCTGGTTTAAACTTTTTAAGACAGATATTTTTTGAGATATTAAATGAGCAAAATGATCAAAGAAATAAATTGGGGTATTATTGGGTTGGGAAAGATATCAGGTAGGTTTGCTACAGATTTACTCCTTGTAGATGATGCGAATTTATATGCGGTGGCCTCTCGATCTCAAGAAAAAGCAGATACTTTCAAACAAAAATTTAATGCAGATAAAGCATACGATTCCTACGACCAACTTTTTAAAGACCCCAAAGTTGACATCGTTTATATTGGCACACCACATAATTTGCATGCAGAGCTTAGTATTATGGCCATGAACCATGGTAAGCACGTGCTTTGCGAGAAACCAATAGCTTTAAACGAATCCCAGACGCTGCAGATGATTGAAACATCTAAAAAGAAGCAAGTGTTTTTTATGGAGGCGCTATGGTCCAGATTTAATCCTTCCATTGTCTCTGTGATTCAACAAATTGAAGAAGGCGCCATAGGAGAATTAAGATATATTAATGCAGATTTTAGCTTTTATGCTGAGGTTTTTGAAGGTAGTAGATTGACAAATTTAGCGTTAGGCGGCGGGTCATTGCTCGATATAGGAATTTACCCTTTGTTTTTGTCATATGTTTTGCTAGGAATTCCAGATAAAATATTAGCCGCTTCTAACTTTTATGATACGGGAGCAGATAAGCAAACATCTATAATATTACATTATAATAACGCTCAGGCGGTGTTACACTCTAACGTGGTTTCATTCCCCAATATAACCGCTACCTTAAACGGAACAACTGGAAAAATAGTACTGTCTGATGTGTGGCACGAGGCACAGTCCTATACTTTAGTTAAGGATGGTGAAACAAAGCATTTTTCTTTACCAACACTCGGAAAAGGATTTACACACGAAATCATGGAATGTCATAATTGCCTACGAAATGAAAGTATAGAAAGTGATTTATGGTCACACCAAGACAGCATAAATCTTATGAAAATTATGGATCAAGTGCGACAACAGATTGGTTTAAAATTTCCTATAGAATAAAAAATCTTAACATATGAAAAAATCATTATTTATTGCGATAGTTGTTTCCTTAGGAGGCTTCTTATTTGGTTTTGATGCGGGCATTATCTCTGGAGTTATGGCATACGCCGGCCCCGAGTTTGGCTTAAGTGACCTACAAAACGGGTGGGCTGTTAGCGCTCCCACTTTCGCGGCTATGATTACCATGTTATTTACTGGAAGGCTGAGTGATATTATTGGAAGAAAGAAGATTTTAATAGTGGTTGCATTGTTGTATGCTATATCGGCTTTAACATCAGCCTATGCCACTGGTTATCACATGTTATGGATTGCCAGATTTATAGGCGGGATTGCTTTTGGGGCAGCACTAATAATTGCACCAATATATATAGCTGAAATTTCTAAAGCAGAGGGCAGAGGTAAATTGGTTTCTGTGCAACAACTAAATATTGTTTTAGGATTTTTTGCAGCATTTTTAAGCAACTATTATTTTAACAAAGCATTTAGTGCTGGAGATAGTACATTTTTAACAGAGGAAAATGTTTGGCGATGGATGTTAGGGGTAGAATTTGTACCAGCAATTATTTATTTCGTACTCATGTTCTTTGTACCAAAAAGCCCAAGGTGGTTACTCACAAGAGCTAGAAACGAAGAGGCTAAGAAAATATTGGTCGGTATGCATGGTGATGAAATGGGCAATCAAGAAGCAACGGCAATAATTGATAGTCTTAACAAGGCGAATAAAGAAGAAACCAAAGTTAAACTTGGCGACCTTTTTAAACCCGCGCTAAAGTTTGTGCTTACCGTTGGAGTTATCATTGGAATATTGCAACAGGTTACCGGTATAAATGCAATATATTTTTATGCAACATCTATTTTTAAGCAAACAGGAATTGGTACAGATGCAGCCTTTTCCTCTGGCGTTTTGTTAAGTTTTACAACGGTTGTATTTACAATTGTAGCTATGATGCTCATTGATAAAATGGGGAGGAGACCATTATTATTGTATGGGATTGGAGGAATTGCCATAAGCTTATTAATATGTGCGTATGGGTTTAATCAAGCCACTTACCAATTAACAGAAAACGAGGTCGAGAATTTTACCTTTAATGAAAAAAGCCAATTAACTTCAATTACAGATAAGGTATACAACAGTGATGTTGAGTTTAAGAATGCCCTTAAGGAAGCATTGGGGAATCAGGCGTATTTAGACAATGAAGGTACAATTATAGAAGCCGCCGTTACCATGAACGCAACCTTAGTACTTATTGGGATATTAGGCTTTATTGCATGTTTTGCCTTTTCTTTAGGACCGGTAATGTGGGTGTTATTATCAGAACTATTTCCTAACAGATATCGTGGGTTAGCAATTGGATTTGTTGCCTTTTTAAACAGTTTTGCAAGTTGGATAGTTCAATTTATTTTCCCGTGGGAATTGTCAAATTTAGGGAATGCAATGAGTTTTGCAATATTTGGAATAATTGCATTGATAGGGTTCTTTATTTTCTTAAGAATTCTACCTGAAACTAAAGGAAAATCCTTAGAAGAAATTGAACGTGACCTGGTTGGTGTTTAGGGGTTTTTGAAAACCTTACCTCGTGACAAATTTTTATGGAATGTGTCAAATATTTGAAAGAGCTGCGAAATCTAACTAAAAAAATTGCATGAACCATAAACAAGATTTATTTTCGTACAATATAATAGAAGGTTATTGAGTTTTCTATTCGTGTGAAAACTCAAGTTAGGGTAATTAATTCTTTGTTGTCAGGAGAAATGTAAAATTGCATTTCATCGGTGTTTTGTGTTGATTGTGGATGTTTTTTGTGCGATTTCTTTTGGTAACAGGCTTTTTTTCATACTTTTACATCAAAATGACGCAAAAAACAAAATGAAATTAGCCCCAGTCGTATTTGTTTTTTTTAACAGTGCTTCTGCTCTGCAGGACGCGCCACCACCACCTCCTGGTCCACCACCACCACCAGGACTTCCAATTGATAATGGATTAATTTTATTGTTACTTATTGGTCTTGCATATGGAATATACAAGCATTACCATTTAATTAAGGCAAAAAGAAGCTAGAGAAATTAATTATTGAGTTGCTGAATTCGGGCAACATATTTTCCAATCACATCGAACTCTAAATTCACTAAACTACCTTTAGAAAAGGTATTGAAATTTGTATGTAGATATGTATATGGGATTATGGCGACACTAAATTGATTTTTCTGAGAATTAACAACCGTTAAACTAACACCATTAACAGTTATTGAGCCTTTTTCAATAGTGATATTTTCACGATTAGGATCGTACTTAAAGGTAAATATCCAGCTACCGTTCAATTCTACTACGTCTGTGCATGTACCAATTTGATCAACATGTCCTTGAACAATATGCCCATCCAGTCTGTCACCTAATTTCATTGCTCTTTCTAAATTTACCTTATCACCTATCTCTAAATTTCCAAGCGCGCTCTTTTCCAGGGTTTCTTGAATGGCTGTAACTGTATAGTTCTTTTGATGTAAATCTACAACGGTTAAACAAACACCATTATGAGCAACACTTTGATCTATTTTCAATTCAGGTGTAATGTTGCTTTCAATAGTTATATGAAGATTGTCTTTATCTGAAGCTAGATTCTTTACAATTCCTAAATCCTCAATAATGCCTGTAAACATGATATGGTTTATTTAGTTAAATTTGCACATCAAAATTACAAACAAACGAATCATTTTTAATGGGAAAAGACGAAAAAATAAAAGTTGGTATTTCTATTGGTGATCTTAATGGAATTGGAGGCGAAATAATATTAAAGACATTTGAAGACGATCGGATCCTAGACTTTTGTACACCAGTTATTTATGGCTCGGTAAAGGTCTTTTCGTTTTTAAAAAAGCATTTTAAAAGCAGCATTAACTTTCAAGGCATTCATGATGCAAACAAAGCATTGCATGGAAAGGTAAATGTTTTAAATGTTTGGAAAGATAACCTAAGTATAGAATTTGGGAAAGAAGATGCTAAGATGGGAGCGTTCGCAATCAAATCATTTCAGTCTGCCACCAACGATTTAAAAAATGGGAAGGTTGATGTTCTTGTAACTGCTCCAATAAATAAACACACTATCCAATCCGAAAAGTTCAAATTTCCTGGCCATACAGATTATTTATCTCAAGAGCTTGAAGGTGACAGCTTAATGTTTATGGTTACAGATAATTTAAAAGTTGGATTGCTAACAGATCATGTACCTGTTAGTGATGTTGCATCAAAAATCACTCAAGAATTAATAGTTTCAAAAATTGAAACTATCTACAATACATTGGTTCAAGATTTTAAAGTTAGAAAACCCAGAATTGCAGTATTAGGTATTAATCCGCATACAGGCGATAATGGTGTGATTGGAAAAGAAGATGATGAATTGTTAAGACCTACCCTTGCAGAAATAAGAAAAAGCGGCAAATTAGTTTTTGGACCTTACTCGGCAGATAGTTTTTTTGGTTCCAACACCTATAAAAATTTTGACGCCATAATTGCAGCCTATCACGATCAAGGATTAATACCGTTTAAAACGTTATCATTTGGTCAGGGTGTTAATTTCACCGCGGGTTTAAATAAGATAAGAACTTCACCAGATCATGGAACAGCCTATGAAATTGCTGGAAAAGGTGTAGCAGACTCGGGCTCATTTAAAGAAGCTTTGTTTACGGCAATTAAGATTTTTAGAAACCGAAATGAGTATCAAAAATTAAGTAAAAACCCTTTGCAAAAACAAGCACAGTAGATATGAACAAAAAATTGTTCATAACCCGCTTTAACTAAAGAAAAATTTATATATTTGCACGCTCGAAATAGATGTGATGATGAAGCATTTGAAAGAGTTTATAATTCAGTTTTCAGGATTAAAACAAGGAACGCACGATTTCGAGTATGTGATTGATAATAAGTTCTTTGAGAATTTTGAGTATGACGAATTCAATGACGCAAGTCTAAAAGTACAGGTAGAATTAAATAAAAAGACCACACTTTTAGAATTAAGTTTTGACGCGTCTGGTACGGTTAACGTGAATTGCGATCTTACTAATGAGCCTTTTGATCAAGTAGTTGAGAACAGTTTTGATCTTGTGGTGAAGTTTGGAGATGAGTACAATGACGAGAATGAAGAAATTTTAATCATTCCGCATGCAGAGTATGAACTAAATGTTTCGCAATACATTTATGAGTTAATTGTTCTAGCGGTTCCACAAAAACGGGTACACCCAGGTGTATTAGACGGAACGTTAGATTCAGAAATACTAGATAAACTTGAAGAACTGAGTCCAAAACACTCAGAAGATAAAGATAATAATGAGGAAATAGACCCTCGTTGGAATACATTAAAAAAACTATTAACGGATAAATAATATAGAAAATGGCACATCCTAAGAGAAAAATCTCTAGAACTAGAAGAGATAAGAGAAGAACACATTATAAGGCAAGTGCACCACAAATTGCTACGTGTCCTACTACAGGAGAAGCACACTTATACCATAGAGCTCACTGGCATGAAGGAAAACTTTATTACAGAGGTCAGGTGCTAGTTGATAATTCTCAAGACGAAAATTTAGCATAAGTATTATGCAGGCATATAATAAAGCGCTCACTTGTGGGCGTTTTTTTTATGATAAATTTTTTTTGAAGTTAAAAACCACTATTTTGCATCAAATTTGACCAAAATTTGATATTTTTCACCACTTTTTGACATTTTTAGTCAATAAATGGTGAATTTTTGTTCAAAACTAAACTAAAACTATGAGTAAGATCACGGCAGCAATTACAGCTGTTGGCGCATATGTGCCCGAATACGTGTTAACAAACCAGATTTTAGAAACAATGGTTGACACGAACGATGAATGGATTACTACAAGAACAGGAATCAAAGAACGTCGAATTCTTAAGGGAGAAGGCAAAGGAACTTCTTTTCTCGCTATAAAAGCAGCCGAAGACTTATTAAATAAAACAGGATTAGACCCTAAAGAAATTGATCTTGTTATTATTGCTACTGCAACACCAGATATGAAAGCAGCGTCAACAGCGGCGTATACCGCCTCACAAATTGGTGCCGTTAATGCATTTTCATTTGATCTGGAAGCCGCATGTTCAAGCTTTTTGTTTGGTATGTCAACTGCTTCTAGCTATATTGAATCTGGACGCTATAAAAAAGTCTTATTAATTGGAGCAGATAAAAACTCTTCATTCATTAATTACGAAGATAGAGCAACATGTATCATTTTTGGTGATGGAGCAGGCGCGGTGTTGTTTGAGCCAAACAATGAAGGACTTGGAGTTCAAGACGAGTATTTAAGGAGCGATGGGGCTGGAAGAGAATTTCTTCAGGCAACTTATGGAGGTTCTTCATATCCAATGACCAAAGAAGCTTTTGAAGAAGGGAAACATTTTGTTTTTCAGGATGGAAGAACAGTGTTTAAAAACGCTGTATTCAATATGGCGGATGTAGCTGTTAAAATATTAGAAAGAAACAATCTAACCAAAGAAGATGTTGATTGGCTAACAGCGCATCAGGCAAATAAAAGAATCATTGATGCTACAGCTCAAAGAATTGAGTTGGACGAAAATAAAGTAATGATGAATATTCATAGGTACGGTAATACAACATCAGCCACACTGCCATTACTTTTAAACGACTACGAATCCCAACTTAAAAAAGGCGATAAAATAATTTTTGCGGCTTTTGGAGGAGGGTTTACTTGGGGATCCATTTATTTAAAATGGGCCTATAATTCTTAATACGTAACTAACTAAACTTAAATAGCTAAA
>CAZAPO010000280.1:0-2770 GCA_964487005.1 uncultured Flavobacteriaceae bacterium | reverse complement strand
ACAACCAATTGTTACCATTTAATTTTGAGGTAATTAATGCCAATACATTACAACTTACCAATGCTGATGAGGTAATAGAGGTAGACGAAATAACCTATAGAAACGACTCCGTGTTTATTAAATTCCCCTATTTTGAAACTTATTTTGCGGCCGCTTTTGATGGCGATGATCTGGTTGGAACATATATAGAAGAGCCCAGAGACCGCTATGTCCCTTTACGCGCCGAGTATAATAATGAAACCAGATTTAATACCACTCAATCGGCTACTATTGCTAATGTTTCTGGAGTTTGGGAAACAGTATTTAGCCAAGGCATTGCAGGTGATGAGTATGTGGCTAGGGGCGATTTTAAGCAGGAAGGAAACAAGGTTACTGGTACTTTTAGTACACCAACGGGCGATTATCGTTTCTTAGAAGGTACAGTAGATGGCAATCAATTACTGCTCTCAACCTTTGATACAGCTCATGCCTTTTTGTTTCAAGCAACCATTACCGATTCTACCTTAGTTGATGGGATGTTTTACTCGGGAAATCATTTTAAAGAACCCTTTGTAGCCAAGCGTAATGACAGCTATACCTTACCTGATGCCAATACCTTGACCTATTTAAAGCAAGGGTATGATAAACTGGCTTTTACGTTTCCAGATATGGAAGGAAAAATGGTGTCTTTAGATGATGAGCGCTTTAAAAACAAGGTAGTACTAGTGCAAATAATGGGCTCTTATTGCCCTAATTGTTTAGACGAAAGTAAATTCTATACCAAGTACTACGAAGCCAATAGGGATAAAGACCTTGAGATAGTAGCCCTGGCTTTTGAGAATGCCAAAACAGAGGCTAAAGCCGTGAATAGTATCACTAGAATGAAAGAGCGTTTGGGAGTTAACTATCCTATTTTATTGGCGCAATATGGTACTAATAGCAAACAAAAAGCGCAAGAAAAATTACCAATGCTTAACCATGTATTGTCATATCCAACCACTATTTACATCGATAAAAAAGGGGAGGTACGAAAGATCCATACGGGGTTTGCAGGGCCTGCTACCGGACAAAAATACCTTGATTTTGTGGCAGAGTTTGAAACCTTTGTTGGGGAATTGGTTGAGGAGTGAAATTAAATAAGAATTAGTTGTTCTTTATCAATGCAATGACTTTAAATAACGCATAAATTACTCCAATGATAATAATTACAAATCTGTAGGTTATGGCATAATAATTCTCATAGATTGAAATTACTAAGGATCGGTCTTTAATCAATATATATCCCATTATTAGTATAATATAAATTGCAATTGTCACTTTCATTAAAGTTGTTATTTATTTTATGGATTACTTATCATTTTGGATAATGAATATAAGAAAAAGACTATAAAATAGGAATAATTGCCATTGAGTTTAATAATATATGTCAACACTTCTAAACATATGTTAATTAACAAAGCTGTAACAATTGACTGCCGTAATTGTATCTACCTTTAGAGTACTAACAATCAATAACTAAATACGTTTATGAAAAAACTACACTCACTGGCCTTTATAGGGTTTGTCATAGCCTTATTGTGTTTGCCAAACATCAGCCAAGCCCAGATCAATGCACCAAGAGGCAGTCAAATGGCCTCAGTATCTCAAACAGTAGGCATCTCAAAAATCTATATCAACTATTCAAGACCTAGTGTCAACGGTCGTGATATTTGGGGGACACTGGTACCGTATGGAATGAATAACCTTGGTTTTGGAACGGCAACCGAGTCGCCATGGCGAGCTGGGGCCAATGAGAATACCATTATTAAAGTGACCAATGATGTCACTGTAGGAGGGAAGACGCTTCCTGCTGGTAAATATGGACTGCATATGATCATACATGATGGCGCCAGTAAAGCCACTGTTATTTTCTCAAAGAACCACGGTGCATGGGGAAGTTATTTCTACGACCCAGCAGAAGACGCCCTTCGTGTAGATGTAGCGATGGAAGATGGACCTCATGTAGAGCAGCTTACCTATGGTTTTGAAAAAGTTACCGCCAACTCTGCAACGGCTGTATTAAGCTGGGAAAAGAAGCGTGTACCCTTTACTATTGAATTTGATGTAACCGATATTGTATTAACTGATATACGTAGTAAAATGCAGAATCAACCAGGGTTTAATCGTCAAACCTGGGAGCAAGCCGCTAATTTTGCACAAAACAACGGTGGCGATCTTAATGAAGCATTAGGGTGGATAAATAATGCTATAGCTGGGCAGTTCTACAGTCAGCAGAATTTTAATAATACACAAATAAAAGCCACGATTTTAATGAAAATGGGCAAGCAAGCCGAAGCCGTTGCGGCCATGGACAGTTATATGGATCAAGCCACTGTGCTAGAACGTCACCAATATGGCCGAATGCTTATTGCGCAAGGTATGAAAGACAAAGCCCTCGAGGTGTTTAAGTCTAATGCTAAACTCAATAAAGGACAATGGCCTGTAGACTACGGTTTAGCACGTGGGTACTCGGCTACCGGAAATTATAAACAAGCACTAAAACATTTAATGATAGCTCAAAAAAGAGCGCCAGACGCGCCTAATCAGCAAGCAATCGCTGGCAACATTGAAAAGCTGAAAAACAATCAAGACATCAATTAAAAACGACAACTATGTACTGTTTTTGAAGTCCGGTCACTGAGGTGATCGGGCTTTTTTGATGTTAGTTATTCTATAATAATGTCATTCCGACTTTACCTAATCACGTCATTACGAGAAGCAAAGCGACGAGGTGATCTGTTTGTTTTTAGTC
>CAZAPO010000279.1:0-6336 GCA_964487005.1 uncultured Flavobacteriaceae bacterium | reverse complement strand
CCTGCTTTACGTTTTACCTGAAATCCTTTTTGGGTTTTATAGCGACAGAAAATATCTTTTATAGCTCGTGCCATCACGTGGTGAATACCAGGTAAGCCGTTAGCAGAAGGTGGTCCTTCAAAGAACACATATTGCTCCTTGCCTTCACGTGTAGTTATACTTTTATGAAAGATATCATTCTCCTCCCAATAGCTTCTAATTTCTTCGGCTACTTGAGGTAAGTTAAGTCCTTTATATTCAGGAAATTTAACACTCATCGTCTGTCTTTTGCAATAAGAGTGCGAAATTAATGAATTTTAGGAAAAATAATGCGCAAGAATTGAATGATTTTACACCAAATACCCAACCAAGTCTTCAATCTTTGATACTAGCTGTATCTTAATTTGGGTATTCTTCAAAGAAATCTTATTGTATTTGGATACAAAAATGGTTGAGAATCCTAATTTTTCGGCCTCCAAAATACGCTGTTCAACCCGTTGCACCGGTCTTAATTCACCACTCAGTCCTACCTCAGCTGCAAAACAAACATCCCGTTGTATTGGTTCATCTTCATTAGATGATAAAATTGATGCCACCACAGCCAAATCAATAGCAGGATCGTCAACACTAATACCTCCAGTAATATTTAAGAATACATCTTTTGCACCAAGTCTAAATCCAGCTCTCTTTTCAAGTACTGCAAGTAGCATATTTAGACGTTTGGCATTAAATCCTGTGGCACTGCGTTGTGGTGTTCCATATACTGCTGAGCTGACTAATGCTTGTACCTCAATTAGCAATGGGCGCATACCCTCTAATGTAACGGCAATGGCGTTACCTGAAAGTGCTTCTTCACGTTTAGAAATTAAAACCTCACTAGGGTTGGTCACCTCTCGCAATCCTGAGCCTTGCATCTCATAAATACCTAATTCGTTGGTTGATCCAAATCTGTTTTTATGCGCTCGAAGAATTCTAAACACATGATTACGGTCTCCTTCAAATTGCAAGACCGTATCTACCATATGCTCTAAAATCTTTGGCCCTGCTATATGGCCATCTTTGGTAATATGCCCTATTAAAATTACTGGTGTTGCAGTTTCCTTAGCAAACTTAATAAGCTCGCTTGTACACTCCTTTATTTGTGAAATACTCCCCGCCGATGACTCTACATAATCACTATGCAAGGTTTGAATAGAGTCTATAATTACTACTTCGGGTTCTAGGGTTTCAATCTGCTTAAAAATGTGCTGAGTCTTGGTTTCTGTAAGCACAAAGCAGCTATTATTATTAGGGTTAATGCGTTCTGCACGCATTTTTATCTGTTTCTGGCTCTCCTCTCCTGAAACGTATAACGTCTTAAAGGGTAATTTTAACGAAATTTGTAAAAGTAAGGTACTTTTTCCAATCCCTGGCTCCCCTCCTAATAATGTAAGTGACCCAGGTACTATACCTCCTCCAAGCACCCTATTGAACTCTGTATCGAGTGTTTTCAATCTGTCCTCTTGGGTGGCATCAATTTCATTGATCTTTAAGGGTTTTGAAACTCTTTGAGTAGTGCCATTTGAAGTTGATTTCCAATCTTTCTTATCTTCTTTTTGTATGACTTCCTCAACAATGGTGTTCCATTGCTTACATGCAGAGCATTGCCCCTGCCACTTTGGAAATTGACTGCCACAATTTTGGCAAAAATAAGTTGTTTTTACCTTCGCCATTTAATAACCGAAATCTCTTTTAATGGCATCAGCCCTGTCCAACATTTCATCTTTGGTATATCCGCCAATTTCTTCTAATATATATGCAGATCTATATGTTTTCATTGCCTTCTTTGGTTCGCCAGTTTCTTCATAAAATCTTCCTAAATAATAGTGCCCCAACAGCGTGTCGGGATACTCTTTTCTGGCTAGTTTGCCTAAGGCTTCGTAATACTCAAATGTTTTATTCTTTTCTATGGCTGCAGCAATGGCCTTAAAGTCGTTTATTAAAACTTTTTTCTGTAGATTAAACAAGCCGTTAATAGTATTGTACTTATCTAATAGATAATCTACTGGAGATGTTGTCAAAGGTACTATTTTCTCTTTGTACTCATCACGACTAATAGGTTGAAAAACTGCAAAAAACTTTTCTAGCGCCTTGGGTATTGCATGTGCTGGTAATGAATAATGTGTTGGCCCTTCAAAATTATTAAAACCATAAATTAATTGATCGTTTTCAACAGACTTAATGCTTTCATCAAGCATTAGTGCCTCTTCTCTAAGTGGTTTAATATCATTGGTAGCCGTGGCCAAATAATAAAAGTTCTTATTTTCTATTTGGCTTAATCTTGTTGGAATATTTTCCACCATTCCGTAAGCAAAATCAGGACTTAATGCTATATATGCGTTAAACATCGGATTTTTTTTCAGCATGAAATAGTTCAAAAAATTGGCGGTTTCTCCATGGCCTACTATCACTCTAAAGTTAGCCATCCTGTATTTTTCATTCATATATGGGATAAGATCCATGACAATAAAATCAAAAAATTCTGCTCCAGTTTCAACTGGCATATAGTTTTGCTCTGAATAATAACTATCTTGATCTCTAGTGTCTACCTGATTAATTCCAACCACAATTGCTTCAGGCATATCTTCCCAATACGAGTAATAATCTACATTTCCAGCCACAATTTCAAAAAGATAATCTCCATCCAAAACAACAAATAATGGATACATCTTTTCTTCATTGGTTTCGTAATTTCTTGGTAACTGAATTTTTAGCTGTCTAGATTTTCCAAGCTCATTTGAGTGAAAATCTTCATAAATGGTCTGTGCTATTAATGATGGTGTGCAAACAAATAACAATAAAGCGGCTAATGTAGTTTTCATCTATAATTGATTATGGGTTTGATATTAGCAAGGTAATCAAATAAGCCCTAAAAGAAAAGTTCTCGCCCTAGACTTTGGTTGTACTTTTGTTATTACTTCGGTTATAAATTGGCAGATAAATAAGCGACAGCCCCCCTAGAATAACAATCATTAAAGTTTGCGACGCCCACATAATCCAACCAAACGCACGGCTCGGATCCTCGGGAAGGTTGAACAACAAAAAGGCAATAACAATAGCCTCAGGATACGCACCTATTCCACCATTGGTAGCGGCAATACTAAAACTAGCAGAAATGAACCCTATTAAAATTGCTGCAAACGGAATATTGCTGGTTTCTGGCAATGCAAAGGAGGTAACATAAAACATTAGAACATACATTCCCCAAATAAAGAATGTGTGAAAAATGAATGCCCATTTTTTTTCCATTTTAAAAATGCTTAGCACTCCTTCAATTAATCCATTAACAAAACCTCTTATTTTAATTGCTATTGAAGCCTTGCTTCGTTTTACAAATAGGATAAACCCAACAATTAGTATAAGGAGCACACCAGCTGCAAGAATTATTTTATATAGATCGAATCTTTCGGCAAAGAACTTATAAATAAAATCAAATTCTAGAAATAAGGTAATTAATATGATTAGTACCATAACCAACATGTCGGCAACACGCTCTGCAACGATTGTCCCAAACCCTTTTTCAAAGGGTACTCCTTCATAATTTGTAATGATAGAAGCTCGAGAAATTTCACCAGCTCTAGGGATGGTGTAATTAATCAAATAAGCAGCCATTACAGCCATAAAACTATTAAGAAATCTTAATTTGTAACCCATTGGATGAATCATAAATTTCCATCTGTAGGCACGAGACAAATGACTTAAAGCTCCAAGAAAAACACCTAAACCAATCCAATAATAATTTGCTTCTTTGAAATAATTGGCAAGTTCTGAAAATGAAATCTGAGAAAGTGAGTACCAAACTAAAACTACCCCCAAAAGTAATGGAAGTACAACCTTTAGACTAGTCTTTAACTTTTTACTCAATTATCTTAATAGATTGGTTTTTTCATCTGGGAACACTAAAGAAGGCTTGAAGGTTTTTGCTTCTTCAATGTCCATGACAGCATACGTTATTAAAATTAATGTATCTCCCACCGAAACTTTTCTTGCAGCGGCACCATTTAAAGTAATTTCACCACTGTTTCTAGGACCTGGGATCACATATGTTTCGAGTCGTTCACCGTTATCGTTATTAACAATTTGTATCTTCTCTCCTTGAACAATATTTGCTGCATCCATCAAGTCTTCATCAATGGTTACACTTCCTATATAGTTCAAATCTGCTCCGGTACATTTTACGCGATGAATCTTTGATTTTACAACATGAATTTGCATAGGGCAAAGGTAATTAATTTAGTGCGATATTGTCTATGAGTCTAACGTCTCCGGCATGCACCGCAATAAACGCACGATAGTTCTTTTTCTTAGATTTTCTTTTAATTGGCTTTAGGGTATCAACGTCTGCAATTGTAAAATATTCTAGTTGTAAAAGCCTATTTTTTGCAAACTGATTTTCAACCCATTCCGTTACTTTCTTAGCACTATTCGTGCCAAATCTTTCTTTGGCAGTTTTAAGTGTTTTATAAATAAAAGGTGCCTCATTCTTGTGCTCAATTGTTAAGCGCTCATTTCTCGAACTCATGGCTAATCCAGAGGGTTCTCTATGTATGGCACATCCAACAATATTTACTGGAATTTTGTATAAGCTCACCAATTTTCTAATAATTTGTAATTGCTGAAAATCTTTTTCGCCGAAATAGGCATTATCAGGTTTTACAATTTCAAATAATCGTTTTACTACAGTACCAACACCGTCAAAATGACCCGCTCTAAATTCTCCTTCCATTTCTTTTTCAAGTCCTCCAAAATCAAACTTGATTGAAGCCACATTAGAATCGTAAATGTCCTCAACGGTGGGAGCATAAACTAAAATATCTTCTTTGCTAACTGTTTTTAGCAGCGCCACATCCCTTTCAAGTGTTCGAGGATACGTTTGTAAATCTTCTGAATTATTAAACTGTGTTGGATTCACAAAAATGCTAACATAAACCTTATCATTTTCGGCTAGCGCCTTTTTAATTAAGGCCAAATGACCTTCATGCAAAGCACCCATGGTTGGAACAAATCCGACGACAGCATTTTTTGCTTTTAAATCAATTGTTAATTGTGCTATCTGCTCTTTAGATTTTGCTATAACCACTTTATAATAAAATTAACAGCGTGCAAACTTAATATATTACTGTTAATCTGCATAATTTTTGTAATTTTGCGTGTTTTTTATTCTAAAATTTAAAGCATCATAGCTTATGAAAGATAAAAGAATATTGTATGTGTCCTCTGAAGTGGTGCCATATTTACCTGAGACTGAGATTTCGTCAATGTCATTTGAAGCACCGAGAATGGTAAACAAACTAGGGGGACAAATAAGAATATTCATGCCTAGATATGGAAACATTAACGAGCGAAGACATCAACTTCACGAAGTTATTAGGCTGTCTGGAATAAATCTGGTAATTAACGATCTTGATATGCCACTTATCATAAAAGTAGCTTCAATACCTAAAGAGCGCATCCAGGTTTATTTTATAGATAATGAAGAGTATTTTAAGCGCAAAGCAACTTTGACAGATGAGAACGGAAAATTGTTTGATGACAATGATGAGCGTTCTATTTTCTTTGCAAAGGGAGTTATTGAAACTGTGAAGAAACTAAATTGGGCGCCAGATATTATTCATGTTCATGGTTGGTTAGCAGCTTTATTACCGCTTTATCTTAAAGAATATTTTAAAGACGAGCCTTTGTTTGCCGAAAGTAAAATTGTAACATCTGTATACAATCAAAGCTTTGACGGTTCGTTAAATAAAGAAATGATTGAAAAGATAAAATTCGATAGCATTGACGAAAGTTCAATAGAAGCATTACAATCACCTACATATAGTAATATTATGAAGGTGGCTGTTGATTATTCTGATGCATTAATAGTTGGATCTGAAGAAATTCCGAATGAATTGGACGACTATTTAAAAAATTGCAACAAACCAGTACTGCCTTACCAACACCCAGAAGAATTTGCCGAAGCCTACACCGAATTTTATACTACCCAAGTTTTAAGTTAGCATTTAATGAAAAAGAAAAGAATATTGCTTAAGAATTTTGCCTTACTGGCATTTATATTATCTGTGTTTGCAGCATGCGAAAAAGACTTTTCAAGTCTAGATTCGGAAGTTGTGAATTCTGAAAACACCACACATTTTAGTGGTGAAAGAGCAGAATATCCAATAGTCACCTATAATAAAAGAATTACTCCGTATCAATCTAACAGATTACCAGCCAACTTACTTGGGTATTATAATGACCCTGTTTTTGGTGGGTTTTCTGCAAATTTTGTTGCACAGGTTGCTACTAGAGTATTTAGTCCAGAATTTGGTAATTCTGTAC
>CAZAPO010000278.1:0-7169 GCA_964487005.1 uncultured Flavobacteriaceae bacterium | reverse complement strand
AAAATCTCAAACCCCATATAGTCAGGAGTGATTGTTTTAAGATTTTTTGGATCTGAAAGAAATTCCCAGGCCTCGTCTACAGAGATTGGTAGGTTCTGTTTTGTATGTAATTGAAATAATTTCATTTAGTTGTGTACCAAGACATATAAATTTAATGAAGTTGCAATACAGAGCCATATCATATAGGGTGTTAATAGCCAACGTAAATTTGCCATTTCATTAGTTTTAAACGTAAAGAAAAAATAAAAAATAAGGCTGGTTAATAAGACGATAACAATGAGCGCTACTACCACTGAGTGTTGATTAAAAAAAATATAATTCCAACTCACATTGAGCACAAATTCAGCAATAAATAAGGACAGTAAAAGAGAGGTATATTGCGACTTAAATAAATAGGCCAAATATACCGAGAAACAAATCATTATTAGTGTCCATGCTGCGCCAAAAACCCAACCTGGTGGTGTCCAAGGTGCTTTATTTAAGTTTAGATACCATGTTGTATTTGGACCATCATTCATCAACCAATTACCTAATGCCAGACCACCAAAGTTTATTATTAAAAATAAGACTATTAAAAAAACCTGAGCTTTCATCAAATTTAGATTAAATGCTTTGTAATTTTTTTGCTCATTGGTTTTGTTGTAGAATAATAAACATCAACCAATTGTCCTTTTGGGTTTAATAGATATTTCTGAAAATTCCACTTAACCCCAGAGTCTTTTTTTCCATTTAAGCTTTTTGAGGTCAGCCATTTATACAATTGATGTTGCTGTTCTCCTTTTACCTCAACTTTTTCTGTTAAAACAAAGGTTACCCCAAAGTTCAGTTCGCAAAAATTTTGTATCTGCTCAGAACCGCCTGGTTCTTGACCGCCAAACTGGTTACATGGTACACCTATCACCATAAGCTTATCTTTATAGGTGTTATATAATTCTTCTAATCCTTTATACTGACCTGTAAAGCCGCATTCTGAAGCGACATTGACCACAAGAATATATTTACCCTTATAGCTTGTTAAGTCTAAAGGAGATCCATCTAATTTGGTGATTGTAATGTCATAAAATTCCTCTACAGGATTGATTAATTGCTGGCTACCGTTAAAAAATGATTTCATATCACGGGTCGTTTATATTTTAATCTTTTTTCTATTGATCGTTTAATGGTTGTTAACCGTTTCATGAGATCCATAATTTTAGGGTCATGCCCTCTTTTATAAATTTCATTTAAACTTAATATAATTTCTTTTACTTCGCGAGAGGCAGTAATGCGCTCGCTTGTATTTTTGAAAGAATGTTTTCTATTTTCAAATTCTGTAGCAATCTTTATTATACTCATAGCTTTTAATTTAAATAATTTTGAAATTCTGCAATTTTTTCTGGGTTATTAAAAACTCCACCATAATAGGTAGTAACTGTTTGAGAGGTATCATCTTTAATCCCTCTTGATGCGACACATAAATGTTTTGCATCAATAACTACAGCTATATCTTCTGTTTCTAACAATTGTTTTAATTCTTCGGCAATTTGATTTGTAAGACGTTCCTGTACTTGCGGTCTCTGTGCATAGTATTGAACAATTCTATTTAATTTAGACAATCCAATAACCTTACCTGATGACACATATGCGAGGTGCGCCTTACCTATTATTGGCACAAAATGATGTTCGCAATTTGAATAAAATGTGATGTCTTTTTCAACCAACATTTGATTGTATTGGTACTTGTTTTCAAATAAGGCAATTTTTGGTTTGTTCTTAGGATTAAGACCTGAAAAAATCTCATCAACATACATTTTGGCAACCCTTGAAGGCGTTCCCTTTAAAGAATCATCCATTAGGTCTAACCCCAGGGTATCCATAATCTCTTCAAAAAGGATCGCAATTTTCTCTTTCTTTTCTTGATCACTTAACTTGAATGCATTCTTTTTTAAAGGCGTTTTTAATCCAGTATACAAATGATCGTCGCCAATTTCCTGGGTAGAAAATACATTTAATTGTCGGTTGTTATGTTTTATCTTGGTATTCATCTGTTCTTCGTTTTAGCTTATTTATTTTATTAGAGTGTATAAATAACTCTTAAGGTTATAAATCGAGGTTGTATAAATGTTTGATTAGATGCTACAAAAAAGTTGTTTGCATTATTACTTAATCTTGCATCTATATCTAAAAGGTTCGTTGCTTTTACCTCATATTCCCATTTGGCATCTCTATTTTTTCTATAAGACAGCGAGGCATTCCATGTTTGAAACGAATCTCCTGTTTCTCCTTTACGACGTTGCTCTGTATAGGTATAATCACTTCTTAATGTTAATGATTCCCAGATATAAGCATCAAAATCTATGGAAGGAGCATTGGTATAAAATATGGTTTCGTTAGATCCTTGATTGTTACGAGATACACTGTATCTATAATTAAAACTAACATTTGGAGCCACTCTAAAGTTGGTTCTAATTCCAGGTGTAAAGCTTTGTGTAAAACTTTCGTTCACTGACAATCTGTTTTGTATAAACTGATTTATCTTACTGTAGTTAAAACTAGAATTTAAGGTTGCTCTTATTTTTCCAAATGTTCTCTGTACTCTTGCGAAGGCCGATAAGTTTTCGTCGGCAAAACTAGAATTGAAAAATGTACTTGTTGTAATTACATTTTCAAAATTTGTTAGACTTCTAATTTGATCAATGTTCTTTGAGTAGGCGACTCTTCCAAAAACGTTTGTATAATTGAACAAATTAAAACTAGCATAGGTTAAACTAATATTATGTGATAAAGCATTTTGCAGTTCTGGCTCTCCGTATTGTATGCTATTGAAGTTATTAAGCACCAACCCTTCGGCCAAGCGTGTAACATCTGTGAACTGATTTCTCATTTCATATCTTAAGGTTAAGCTTTCGTTATTCTTGATTTGAATTCTAGTTTCAAAATCTGGCAATATTCTAAAAAAGTTATCCTTATACTCTTCATTAAACTGCGTGTTCTTATTCCCGTAGGCATGTAGGGAAAAGCCTGGTGTAATTGTAAATTTTCCAGCTCTTAACCGGTAATGAAAACCCAGATAAATATCGCTAAAATTATACGTTGTATTATTGTCTCCCTTACCGTCATTTATAGTTGGAATTGGATTAAATCTTGATCCGTCTTCAAGAAATTGAAAATAATCTGATCTAAACTTCTGCGTGCTTAATATGGTTCCTAATGTTAAATTAAGATTGCTCTTGGTATTAATAATATAGTAATAGTCAAGCTTTGCATCTAATTGATTAGATTTTATACGCCTGTCTTGGTTGATATCATAATTGTTTAAGCTCGTATTTAATCCTAGAGCTTGCGCAGTTGTATCAAATGCATCTCTAGTATCTGGATCGTCATTATTAGTTGGATCATTGGGTAATAATGCATTATAAAACGGATCTTCATCTTTGATTAAATGCTGTGCCTCAAAAGCAAAAATATTGTTATCATTTAACGTAAAATAATAATTTAGGCTTTGGTTTATACTAAATGGTGTTACCTCTTCTAACTGGTTAGTACCACCAAGTACCGATGAAATAAAGTCTATATTTTGTGCGTCTTTAGAGACCCTCCCTATGATATCGTAATCTACTTGATTATTGAAATTTGGTTTAAACGATGTGCTAAGTTTAATTAGGCCTTGATCTGAAAGTTCTCGACTTGTTTCTTCGGTAGCTTCATCTGGAATCCCTAGATCTGCATCTGTATATTTTTTAAAGCTTAATCTTTTTGATGATAAACGGCTTACATTAAATATTGCAAACCCACTTATATCCAATGATTTTTTAGGAGAATAACTAAAATTAGTTGCTGCTAGTTTACTCTCTATGCGTTGCGCATTGTTTTGGTCTGTAATAAAGTTTAAACCATTATCACCAATATTAATATTTGTACCACTGCTTCTACTTGGTGCCCTAAATCCAAAGCCTCCCCCAAAGTTTCTAATATCTCTTCTATTTAAGGCTACCTCGCCTATATTATTGAGGTCACCAATAAAATTAAGGCTAAACTTTGGGCTATAATAGAATAATTTTGGTTGTGCCAGATATAAGGCTTCTTCTGTAGATGATCCACCTCCTAGCGTTACATTACCAAACCAAAAGTTTTCTTTTCCTTCTTTAAGTTTAATATTTAAGGCAACATTGTCTTGATTATTGGTAACACTTCTTAATTGTCCAACTTCGGAGTAATTACGCAATACCTGTATCTTATCTACGGCATTGGAAGGGATGTTCTTTGTAGCAATTTTTGTATCGCCATCAAAAAAATCTTTACCATTCACCATGAGTTTATTTACCACCTTGCCTTCCACTTCTACCTGACCGTCTTCATTTATCTCCACTCCTGGAAGCTTCTCTAAGACATCCTCAAGTTTCCGTTCTGTTCCATTTTTAAATGAATCGGCATTATAGACTAGTGTATCACCATCTATTGTTACGGGCATTTCATAGGTTAACTCTACCGCATCGAGTGAATTATCGGGAAGTAGCACAAAGTCCCTGGAGATGTCCTTATCTGTAGTCGTTATTTTCTCTTCGAAACTTTTCATCCCTACGTAACTTACTTGAAGTTCATAGGTGCCATTTTTCCCTAAGGTTAAGAAAAAATAACCTTTTTCATTAGTAATGGCAAAAGATTCTAACTCCATACTTGATTGGTTAATTGCTATGACATTTGCAAGTTCAAGCACATTACCAATCGAGTCTTTTACAACGCCTTCAAACTTAATTTGAGCATAGGAAGATTGTATGAATAACGCCAAAAGTAGTAGTGAAATTCTTTTCATGAGTGACGAATAAATAAAATACGTAATTGTTCTGGGTTATTTTAATTTCGTGGACGCCCTCTATTATCGCGCATCTCGATCATTTTACCCGTAATGATCTCCTTATACTCCATTTTGGCAACTTCCTTGCCTCTTTTTGGGGCTTCAATATCATTTTTATCATCTGGGTTCATCACAATTTTAGAACATAGCATGGTTGTATTATTCATATTTACCTCCAAGATAAGACCAGGTAATCCCCAAAATTCACTCGGCCCCATACTTACAGGAATCTGAGGTGTATACCAAGCAGTTACTTCCACCAATTCTGGTTCTTGCGCTGTTTCACCATCTGTATTTTGAATATCTCCCCAAGAAAAATTATACCATTCTAATTCGGCTTTTGGAATGCTAGCAGTTGCTTTAAAACTAACATAGTTCCCAATATTTTTAGTTTCCTTGGTCATCTTCCAATTTATTTTTTGTAACTCGTCTTTTACTAAAAACTGTTTTCCGTAAAATTCTTGAACCTGAATAAAGGTGTTAGACTTTATGTTTTTATAGCGCTCTCCTGGTGAAAAGTTCTTGCCCCAAGAATCTGTTGCCCCAGAAATTGCATCTAGCTTCATTTCTTCTTTAAATGAGGCTTCTTCTTTGTTGAAGGTTAAAACATATGTTTTTTCTAATCTATTCTTTAATCTTTCTTGAATTTGCTTCTTTTGAGCCTCGCTTAAACGTGCTCCCCAACTACCTAATTCTAGGTTAGATTTTGAGAAATAATAGGCTTTACCTTGAAATTCTTGAGCCGTTATATTACTTGATATCATTGTAAAAATTCCAAGCAATAAAAATTTTGATACTAGTCTTTTCATGACAAACAATATTAATTTTGTTCAACAAATATACATTTTTGTTAAACAAAATTGTTAAATATTATTAAAACATTAACATTCAGGCCACTAAAATCAGGGCTTAACTTTAGTGTAGCTCCCTTTAATTATTTGCCATATATTTTATAAAGTATGAGTAAAAGCGCATATACAATCAAGTAGGCTCGATAGAAGTTTCTATTCTTTTTATAGGCTGCATTATTGGGGTATATGTTTCCAAAAAGTCCCTTGATTTCTTTAAGGAAAACTGGTTTTATATTTATTTTCCAATCATTTGTTTGATAAACAATCTTTCTAAATTTGCTCCTATAATTTGTCAATGGCAACCCCCACACAATAAATAAAATAAGCCAAATATTGTTCTTAAAAAACTCAATCATTTTGTGGTTCTTTAGGCGGCCATGGAATAAACGAACTTGTTCTTTTCATGTAATCAACGTACTCAGGGCGTTTCTTTTTTAGCGACTCTTCAAGCAATGAAACACCAGATATTCGAATAATGAGGTAAGTCATAATAAGTGAGCCTATAATGTACCAATAGGCTCCGGCAGCAATGGCAAATAACCCATAAGCCCACCAAACTGTTGCATCTCCAAAATAATTTGGGTGTCTTGTATAACGCCACAAACCAGTATTAAGCACTTTTCCCTTATTCGAGGGAGTTGATTTAAACCTTGAGAGCTGCAAATCACCAACTGTTTCAAATACAAACCCTATTATCCAAACTAAGGTCGCCAGATAATCGAAAAAATTTAAATTACTTGATTGGGTGTGGGAGCTTATTCCTAAAAGCGGTAACGAAATAATAGCAACTAAAACTCCTTGTAACAAAAAAACCTGAAAAAAACTAAACCACCAGTATCGATCCTCTCCATATCGCTTTCTAAACTCTCGATATCTAAAATCTTCTCCCTTCCCTCGGTTGCGTATAAAGAGATAAATAGACAATCTCAGCCCCCAAATTGTTACTAATATTAGAACCAAATAATCTCTTGTTTGCCATTCAGCGTCGAGATAAAAATAAATTCCATAAGCAACAATAAATCCAATCCCCCAAAAAATATCAACAATGCTCACATTTTTTATTTTTATGCTAATGAGCCACAAAAGGGTCATCATGGTCATTACACCTATAAATCCATACAGAAAAATCATTGTCTCAATTTATGTTTATTAAGGTCTAATCCTTTTTTAAGGTTGGGTATTTAATCCCCAGTTGCTCCAAATATGAGCGAAATTTGGTTTCATCATAATAAAACTTCTCTAGCTGTTCTCTAAACATGTTTTGCTTGTCTGTATTTAAGTAAATTGGTGGTAAATCATCGGCACCAATCATTGGCTCGTATTTAGTTTCTTTACTCTGCACATTGTTGAAGTAATCCCATGCCTGGTTTACAAGTTCTGGCTTTGTTAAAAAATCAATTATGGTCATTGCTTCTACCTTTGCGCCTGCAGTTACACCTTTATGCGCTATGGGTGTAGCCATAGTTATGGCATTACTCCAATGA
>CAZAPO010000277.1:0-8777 GCA_964487005.1 uncultured Flavobacteriaceae bacterium | reverse complement strand
TAATTCAACAGCCTTGAATGCGTTCTTGATCAGTACAGGACCAATAGAGACTGCTAAGGCATTAACAGTGCCAACAGGTGGCGGCTGGAGTAGTATCGATATTCCATTAGGAGATTTCAGTCCAGTAGACTTAGCCGATATCATCCAGTTTAAGTTTGATGGTAACGGAGATATTTACCTAGATAATATTTTCTTCTATAAGACTTCCGGTGGCGGAGGTGGTGGAGGTGGTGCCGGAGGCATCGCCACGAATGGAGATTTCGAAACAGGAGATGATACAGGCTGGATGTTATTTCAAAACGGAGGAACAGCAGCATTAGACAATACGGTGAATAATGGTGGAACATGGTCTGGTAAACTAACAGTTGGAGATACGGGAGGAAATCCGGCATTTAAACAAGAAAGAATTGGTGCGGGTACTGTTGCCCCTGGAGACGTGGTTCAAGTTAAATTTGATGTTATTGGAACAGTTGTTCAACCAGGAGCTGTAGTTAACGTTATTTTATTTGGAGAAGGAGCAGGTGGAGTATCATTTACACATGTTTTGAATCCTGGACCAGTAGTAAGCGATTCTTGGACAACATATACAGGAACATATACCATTCCGGGAGGCACAGACCTAACTGACGGGATATCGTTCTTAATTGAAGCAGTTTGTGGTGCAGTTTCAGGTTGTAATATAACAATGAACATTGATAACGTATCTGTAGTATTGAATCCTTAATAATTAAGACTTTTAAATAAACAGCAGATTGATTTTCTGCTGTTTCAACTGAAAATAAAAAATGATATGAAATATAAATTAAAAAGTATCCAGAATTACAGTAACTATATGTTATTGGTAGTAACAATGCTATTTACATTAGGCTGTACTACCGATGAAACTCAAACCGTGGCCACATTTGATAATCTGGTCATGTATGATGAGTTTGATGGAAACGGAGCACCAAGTAGTACCTTATGGGATTATAATATTGGTACGGGTTCTAACGGATGGGGTAATAATGAACTACAGTATTATACAGATCGATCAGACAACGTAAAAGTAGAAGACGGGATGTTACATATTATTGCCAGACAAGAGTCGTATATGGGTTCTGGGTTTACATCGGCTCGTATTCTTACAAAAGGAAAATATGAGCAGCAATATGGGCGATTTGAAGCAAGAATGAAATTGCCTTGGGGTCAAGGTATATGGCCTGCTTTTTGGCTTTTGGGAGCAGATATCGATACCGTAGGTTGGCCGCAATGTGGTGAGATAGATATTATGGAAAATCGTGGTCAAGAACCAACGTTAATCAATGGTACACTTCATGGACCTGGATATTCGGCAGGAGAATCTATTGGAAAGGGGTATGACTTGGTAAATGATAGATTTGATACAGATTTTCATGTTTTTGGTATAGAATGGGGACCAGGATATATTAACTTCTATGTTGATGATGTTCTGTACAACCAGCTTACGCCAGAGGATGTACCAGGAGAATGGGTCTATGATCATCCATTTTTTATAATCATTAATGTGGCAGTAGGTGGAAATTATGTAGGACCACCTAACGAAGAAACAGTATTCCCACAAACAATGTTAGTTGATTACGTACGTGTGTACGAAAAATAACAATATATTAAGCATTAGTAATTAAATAAAAATTGATAATCCAGAGTGGTTTTCTATTGTAATGAGTAGTATTATTTTTTCAGATAAAACAAAGAACAACAGCAATGCTGATGTTGTAAAAATGGATTCGGTTCAAATAAATAACGAAGCATATTTCAAGATTTCACAAAGTGATCAAATGCGCCCGTTTTTTATGAGTATAGTTAGTGATTCTGATCACTGGATGTTTATTTCTAGTAATGGTGGATTAACGGCAGGAAGAAAGAATTCTGAGTTTGCCTTATTCCCGTATTATACAGATGATAAAATAACAGAATCAGTTGAGATTACCGGTAGTAAAACCATTTTGAGGGTTAGTACTAGTAATGGTCTTAAACTATGGGAACCTTTTTCTATCCGTTCACAAGATAAATACCAAATTACAAGAAATCTGTATAAGAATATCTATGGTAATAAAGTGATATTTGAAGAGGTAAATCATGACCTGGAAGTTACTTTTCGTTACCAATGGAACTCGAGTGATTTATACGGATTTATTAGAAAATCAGAACTAGTAAACCATGGTGAGACGTCTTTAAATATTGAGTTTGTTGATGGAATTCAAAATATTGTACCGGCAAGTATAGGAAGCTATATTCAAAATCAATCAAGTAATTTGGTTGATGCTTATAAGCGAAGTGAACTGGATGCCAAATCAGGTTTGGGAATATATGCATTAAGTGCAATTCTTGTTGATAAAGCTGAAGCGAGCGAAGCATTAAAAGCAAATGTGGTTTGGTCTGAAGGACTAGATGATCCAATCTACTTGGTTTCTTCTTTACAGCTAGAGGCATTCAGGCAAGGAGAAGCTATTTTTCAGGAAGCAGATGTAAAAGCCGAAAAAGGAGCGTATTTTGTTTCAGAGCAAATTGAGTTACCTTCCAATGAATCAAAACAATGGATGCTAGTAGCAAATGTCAACCAAGATCATTCAGATGTAGCGTTATTAATAAAAAATATTAAAGAAGACAGTGCTTTAATTTCTAAAATCATTGATGATATAGAGCTAGGCACAAAAAATCTTATTGCATTGGTAGCTGCCTCAGATGGTATTCAATGTACAGCAGATAGCCAGAAAGACACTAGACATTTTTCAAATACCTTATTCAATATTATGCGTGGAGGTATTTTTGATAACAATTATCAAATCGAAAAATGGGATTTTGAAAGCTATTTAAAAAACGCGAACAAAGAAGTTGCTGCAAAAAGTCAAACATTAATTGCCTCTCTAGATGAAGAGTTTACGCTTGAAGATTTGCATAAACTTGTTCAAGAAACCAATGATGTAGATTTGGCGAGGTTATGCTATGAATATTTACCACTAAAATTTAGTCGTCGCCATGGTGACCCAAGTCGTCCATGGAACAGATTCTCAATCAATACAAAAAGTGAGATTGACGGTTCAAAAATTTTAGATTATGAAGGTAATTGGAGAGATATTTTTCAGAATTGGGAAGCGTTGGCTCACTCTTATCCAGACTTCATTGATGGGATGATTCATAAATTCTTAAATGCTTCCACGTTTGATGGTTACAATCCTTATAGAGTAACAAAAGGAGGATTTGATTGGGAAATTATTGAACCAGACGACCCATGGTCTTATATTGGTTATTGGGGAGATCATCAAATAATTTATTTGTTGAAATTTTTAGAGTTTATTCATGATCATAATCCAGAGCAATTAGAGAAATATTTTTCACAAGAATTATTTGTTTATGCAAATGTTCCATATAAAATTAAGTCGTATTCAGACTTACTGAAAAATCCAAAAGACACCATAATTTTTGATCATGATGCAGATGCAAAAATTCGTGAAGAACGCGATAAATTAGGTGCAGATGGAGCCTTATTAAAAGATTGTAATAACAATATAGTAAGAGTAAACTTTATTGAAAAAATATTGGCGACTTCCTTAGCAAAATTGTCCAATTTCATACCAGAAGGAGGAATCTGGATGAATACGCAGCGACCAGAATGGAATGATGCAAACAATGCCTTAGTAGGGAATGGTGTCTCAATGGTAACCCTGTATTATCTAAGAAGATTTTTAAAATTCTTTGAAGAGGTTTTAGCGGCAACTAGTACAAAGGAAGTATCAATTTCAGTAGAGATTTTAGAGTTTTTCCATGCCATTGATAGTACATTTAATGCAAACGAAAATTTATTGAACGGACCTATAGATGATTTTCAACGAAAGAATGTTTTAGATAGTTTAGGAGAAGCAGGAAGTAACTATCGAGATAGGATTTACCATAAGGCATTCTCTGGAGAGAAATCTAAACTTTCCATTAATGAATTAAGCGGGTTGATAAGATCGAGTAATAAATTTTTAGAACACGCAATAAAAGCTAATAAAAGAAAGGATGGGCTTTATCATGCATACAATTTAATGACGGTTGAAAACGACAATACGGTTTCAGTTGCATATTTAAATGAAATGCTTGAAGGTCAGGTAGCAGTTCTAAGTTCTGGATTTTTAAATGCAGAAGAAGTACTGGGCGTTTTGAACGCTATGAAAACCAGTAAGTTATTTAGACCAGATCAATACAGTTATTTGCTCTATCCAAACAAGCAGCTAAAAGGATTTTTAGATAAGAATGTTATTCCAAGTGAGGCCATTGCTAATTCTCAATTATTAACTCAATTAGTGAAGGATGGTAATACGCAAATCATTGAAAAAGATGTTAATGGTCAATATCACTTCAATGGTAATTTCAGAAATGCAGACGATGTTCAAAAAGCCCTGACAAGTCTCGCTAATAATGGCTATAGAGATATGATAGCTGCCGATTCGCAATTGGTCTTAAATGCGTTTGAGGATGTTTTTAATCATAAGGCGTTTACAGGAAGATCGGGAACTTTTTATGGATATGAAGGATTAGGATCTATTTATTGGCATATGGTGTCTAAACTACTACTGGCGGTAGAAGAATGTTGTACCAGTGCTGTAGATGAAGGTGAAGATGCAGTTCTAGTTGGCCATTTATTAGAACATTTCTACGAAATTTATGAGGGAATTGGTGTCCACAAATCTCCAACTTTATATGGAGCCTTTCCAACAGATCCATACTCACATACTCCAGCTGGTAAAGGAGCTCAGCAACCTGGGATGACTGGTCAGGTTAAAGAGGATATTTTAAGTAGATATGGCGAACTTGGTATTCGGGTAAATAAAGGACAGCTTTATTTTAAACCGAGTTTATTGAGAAAAGAAGAATTTGTAAAAACTGCAAAGAATTTTGAATATCTCGATTTATCGAGCATAAAAAAACAGATAGAATTAACCGAAAATATGTTAGCCTTCACCTATTGTCAGGTGCCTGTCGTATATCAAATGGCAGATAAAGATGCGCTCGAAGTGCATTTTAGTAATGGTGAAAAACAACTTTTTCCAAACCTTACTATTGATAAATCAACGAGCGAACTCATCTTCAAAAGAACAGGTGAGGTGGCATGCATATATGCATACATAAACAAAGACCAACTAAAATAATTACAAAACTCATGAAAACACGAATTTATTTATCAGCAATTATTATATCAATTTTCATGGGGTCTTGTAATACAACTAATAACACTAAAGAGCCAAATCAAGTGACTGCAAAAGATATCTTAGGAAATCCAAATTATTTAGCAATGTCTTATGGAGGTTACAGACATTCCAATCACGATATAGAACCAACAATTGAAGAACTTAAAGAAGACATGAAACTACTTTCAGCAATGGGTGTTGGTATTGTTCGAACCTATAAATTACATCTTCCGCATGCAACAAATCTGGTGAAGGCCATTAGCCAAATGAAAGCAGAGGACCCAGAATTTGAAATGTATGTGATGTTAGGAATTTGGATCGATTGTAAAAATGCGTGGACTGATCAACCATTAGACCATAATCAAGAAAGCCCAAGAAATGCAGAAGAAATTGAAAAAGCGGTTGCGTTGGCTAAAGAATATCCAGATATAGTTAAAGTACTAGCAGTTGGTAATGAAGCAATGGTTAAATGGCAAGCGGGATACTATGTTGAGCCTTGGATAATTTTAAAATGGGTGAATCACTTACAAGAACTAAAGAAAAAAGGTGAACTACCCAAACATTTATGGATTACAAGTTCAGACAATTTTGCCTCTTGGGGAGGAGGTGAAGATCAATATCACGTTGAAGATCTAAACAAGTTAATCGAGGCTGTTGACTTTATATCCATGCATACTTATCCAATGCATGATACACATTATAACCCACAATTTTGGGGCGTTTTGGAATCAGAAAAAGATTTTTCAGATGGTGAAAAGATTGAGGCTGCAATGAAGCGCTCACTCAATTATGCGATTTCACAATACGAGAGTACCAAAAAATATATGGAAAACCTAGGTGTAAATAAGCCAATTCATATAGGTGAAACAGGTTGGGCAACAGTATCTAATGGGTTTTATGGTGCAGATGGAGCTAAAGCAACAGATGAATACAAAGAAGGGCTTTTTCATGGGCTCATTAGGGATTGGACTAATGAAAACGGAATTGCCTGCTTTTATTTTGAAGCATTTGATGAGCCATGGAAAGACGCTGCTAATCCAGAAGGGTCAGAAAATCATTTTGGACTGTTTACAGTCGATGGAAAAGCTAAATACCCACTTTGGGAAATGGTTGATCAGGGAATTTTTGACGGACTTTCACGTGGAGGGGACCCAATAATAAAAACCTTCGATGGAGATTTAGAAAAATTGTTAAAGACAGTTGAGGTGCCACCTTTAAAAAAAGAGGAGGTCTTAACGCATTAATTATGAATAAGTTCAAGAACATATCAATTATACTTATCTTAATGTTAGTAGGCTGTAAAAATGGTGAAGAGTTGATTGTGGACGTTTATGAAACTTCAGCAAACGGAAATAAATTAGCTAAAATAGAAGTGTTTGATGCAGTTGATGAGGTGTCAAGCATAGAGATTAATTCAGAGATTGAGTACCAAACAATTACAGGATTTGGAGGCGCATTTACAGAGTCCTCTGCATATTTACTAAATAAAATTGGTAAGGAAAATAGACAAAAAATAATTGATGCATATTTTGGTGAAAACGGAGCAAAATATTCCTTGACTCGAACGCATATGAATTCATGCGATTTTTCGCTTAACAACTACTCATATACTCCAGTGGAAGGCGATAAGGAGCTAGCACATTTTACAATTGAAGAAGACAAAGATGATTTAATCCCATTCATAAAAGAAGCAATGGCCTCTTCTGTAGACGGATTCAAAATTTTTGCCTCTCCATGGACCGCTGCGCCTTGGATGAAAGACAATAACAGCTGGGTGGGTGGAAAATTATTACCAGAATATTATGATACGTGGGCACTGTTCTTTTCAAAATATGTAGACGCTTACAAGGCTGAAGGAATTGATATTTGGGGTTTTACAGTAGAGAACGAACCACTTGGAAACGGAAATAATTGGGAAAGTATGCACTTTAGCCCTGATGAAATGACAGACTTTGTAGTGAATCATTTAGGACCTAAATTAGAAGCAGACGGGAAAGAACATTTAAAGATTTTAGGGTACGATCAAAATCGTGAACATCTCAAAGAGTGGATAGATTCGCAATTTAGAGATGAGACATCATCAAAATATTTTGATGGTACCGCTATTCATTGGTATGCAAGTACGTTTGATTATTTTCCAGACGAACTACAATATGCTCACAATAAGGCACCAAATAAGTATTTAATACAAACAGAAGCTTGTGTAGATGCAGAAGTTCCTAAATGGAATGATGATGCTTGGTACTGGAGTCAAGAAGCTACAGATTGGGGATGGGATTGGGCGCCAGAAAAAGATAAACATTATCACCCTAAATATGTGCCAGTGTATCGATATGCAAGAGATATTATTGGATGCCTAAACAATTGGGTTGATGGATGGGTAGATTGGAATATGGTACTTGATACCAAAGGAGGCCCAAACTGGTTTGAAAATTGGTGTGTGGCTCCAATTATAGTAGACCCAGATAAGGATGAGGTATACTTCACACCTATTTATTACACTTTAACTCATTTTAGTAAATACATTAGGCCAGAAGCAAAGATTATTGATTCCAAATTCACCGATGATCAATTAATGGTAACCGCCGCAAAGAATCCTGATGGCACGATTGCATTAGTTGTGTTAAATCAAGAAAACAAGAAGAAGAGTTTTACATTAAATATAGATGGGAAATCAAAAACTATAAGCATTAATGGACAAGCTATTCAAACAATACTAACTAAAACAAAATAACTATGTCAAATATCAAGACAGCCTCAAGAGATAAAGTTCCAGTTGGTCAAAAAGCCGCTTTTGGAGCAGGTCATTTTATACTCAATATATTGCCAGGAACCCTAGGTGTGTTTATTCAGTTTTTCTTGTTAACGGCATGGGGTGTTGATCCTTTATGGTCTGGTTTACTTGGAGGTCTACCAAGAATATTTGATTCAATAACAGACCCAATAATGGGATTCATTTCTGATAATACTAAATCGAGATGGGGTCGACGACGTCCATATATATTTTCTGGGGCGATCATAAGTGGTATTCTGTTTTTCTTGATGTGGCAAATTGACGATAACGCTTCTCAGTCCTATATAATTTGGCATGTAATGGTAATTCAATTATTATTCTTAATTGGTAACACCATGTTTGCAACTCCTTTAGTGGGTCTTGGTTATGAAATGACATCAGATTATAATGAGCGAACAAGATTAATGGCATTCTCTAATACAATGGGACAAATAGCCTGGATGATTGTGCCATGGTTGTACGTAATTATTCCAGACTCAAATACATTCAATACGCAAACAGAGGGTGTACGCACCATGGCGCTAATAGTTGGTGCTTTGTGTATCGTCTTTGGAATTCTTCCAGCACTGTTCTGTAAAGGTATTGACGCTTCCCACATGGAAAATCGTAAGCAAATTACCTGGAAAACCCTTGCCGCAAATATGAAAGACCTACTCGCAGGAATCGTTCAGGTTTCTAAAAATAAACCATTTATGAAATTGTGTGGCGCAACCTTTTTGGTATTTAATGGATTTCAATTGGTTGCGGCATTTGGAGTGTTTATCATCGTCTTTTATATGTACAATGGAAGCTAC
>CAZAPO010000276.1:0-10456 GCA_964487005.1 uncultured Flavobacteriaceae bacterium | reverse complement strand
AAACCAATTAGTTAAGGAAATTGATAAAATAATATTCGTTCCAGATCACATTACAATAAAGGTTTTAAATGACTTACCTACAATAAAGGCAGATAGTGTTAAAATGCAGCAATTATTTCAAAACCTTTTAAGTAATTCTGTAAAGTACAACGATAAAGAAGAGGGTTTAATAGAGATAGATGTTGAGGAGAATGAAGAATTCTACCAGTTTTCTATTAAAGATAATGGCGTTGGCATTGATAAAAAATATCATAACCAAATATTCAAGATTTTTCACGCGCTTAATAAAAATAAAGATGCAACTGGTATTGGTTTATCAATCGTAAAAAAAATAGTTAATCATTATGGTGGTGAAGTTTGGTTAGATTCTGAAAGGGGAGTGGGAACTATCTTTTATTTTACATTAAGGAAATAACTATGGAACAACCCAATTTATCTTACATACATAATATGTCTGGAGGTGATACCACCTTTGAGCAGAAAATAATAAAAATTATTAAGGAAGAATTTCCAAAAGAAAAAGAAGTTTACTACAAAAACATAAATTCCAAAAATTATAAAGAAGCAGCCGAGAATGTGCATAAGCTTAAACATAAAATTAGTATTTTAGGACTCGTAAATAGTTATGAAGTTGCAGTTAAATATGAGTATAATCTTGTATTAGGTAGTGAAGACGAACGGTTAGAATTTGATGCCGTTTTGCAAAACATAACTAATTTTTTAGAGAACCTTTAAATAAATTTTATGAATTGTATTATTATTGACGACGAAGCTACCGCTAGGACCATCATTAGCCAATTATGTACTACTATTCCTGGTCTCACAGTTTTGGAAGAATTTTCAAATGCAATTCAAGCCATAAAATATCTAAATCAAAATGAGGTTGATTTAATTTTTTTAGACATTCATATGCCAGATTTCACGGGCTTCGATTTTATTGAAACAATAAAAAATCCACCAAAAATAGTATTAACCACATCAGATACTAAATTTGCCATTCAGGCATTTGAATATGATTGTATTGTAGATTATTTGGTAAAACCAATTACACCAGAGCGATTTTTAAAAGCATTTAAAAAAGTAGAATCTACTCCTGTAATGGCTTCAAAAGAAAGCACGGCAAAAGAGCAAGTTGAAGTGTCGTCTGGTAAAGATTTATATGTTAATATAGACAGAAGATTAATTAAAATAGATATGCCTAGCATTTACTTAGTTGAAGCAAAAGGAGATTATATTTTAATTAAAACCGAAGAAAAAAACTATACCGTTCATTCTACACTAAAGAAGATTGAAGATAAATTACCCGAAAATTTATTTTTAAAAGTACATCGATCATACATAATTAATGTCACCAAGATTATTGATATAGAAGATAATAGCGTGCTTATTAAAAGAGATGTTATACCCGTAAGTCGCTCCAATCGCCCAGAATTAATGAAGCGACTAAATTTACTTTAACAAAAAAAGAATTCTTCAAAAGACTCGCAAAATTGAGTTGAATTTAGTTCGCTAAATATCCATTTATTCATAATTACATTAAATCAATTGATTCTTTCCATTGGTCTACACTAAATGTTTATCCATCGAAATATAATGAGTTACGCCCTGTACTAGAATTAAGTTTGCTTCATAATTTAAAATAAAATAATTATGAAAATAGCGATTGTTGGTAGTGGATACGTTGGGCTTGTTACGGGAGCCTGTTTTTCTGAGGTAGGCATAAATGTAGTTTGTGTAGATATTGACGAAAATAAAATTCAAAACCTAAAGAAGGGTATCATACCAATATATGAGCCTGGTTTAGAAGAAATGATTAGTCGAAATATGGCGAAAGAGCGTTTAACTTTTTCAACAAGCCTGTCAAAGAACATCTCAAATGTCGATGCAGTATTTATAAGCGTGGGGACCCCTCCTGATGAAGATGGTAGCGCAGATTTAAAACACGTCATTGCGGTTGCCAGAGAATGTGGTAAGTACATGAATGATTACAAACTAATTGTAACAAAAAGTACAGTACCAGTTGGTACCTCAAAAAAGGTAAGAAATGCTATTCAAGAAGAACTAGATAAGAGAGAAGTTAATATTTCATTTGATGTAGCCTCAAATCCAGAATTTTTAAAGGAGGGTGCTGCAATAGACGATTTCATGAAACCAGATCGAATAGTTATTGGTTGCGAAAGCAAAAGAGGAGAATCACTTCTGCAAAAGTTGTATAAACCATTTACATTAAATGGGCATCCAATTATTTCTATGGATATCGTTTCAGCAGAAATGACAAAATATGCTGCAAATGCCATGTTAGCAACCAAAATTAGCTTTATCAATGATATTGCAAATCTTTGTGAAATTGTAGGTGCCAATATTAACAATGTTAGAAAGGGGATTGGATCAGACTCTAGGATTGGGAAAAAATTTATATATCCTGGGATAGGGTATGGTGGATCTTGCTTTCCAAAAGATGTTCAGGCGTTAATAAAAACTGCAAGTGAAAACAAGTATGAGTTACAAGTACTGAAAGCAGTTGAGTCTGTAAACAAGGCTCAAAAATTGGTTTTGTTTAATAAAATTAAGTCACATTTTAATGAAAACTTAAGAGGTAAAACCATTGCCATTTGGGGATTGTCATTTAAACCTGAGACCGATGATATGCGTGAAGCACCATCATTACAGATAATTAAAGAACTTCTGGCTGCAGGTGCTGAGGTAAAGGCATATGATCCAGTAGCTTTGGCCGAAGCAAGGCATCATTTTGGCGATTCAATTCAATATTGTGAAGACCAATATGAAACTCTAATTGAAGCAGATTGTCTTGCAGTTTTAACAGAATGGTCAGAGTTTAAGTTACCCAACTTTAACGTAATGAAATGTTTATTGAACAACCCCGTAATTTTTGATGGAAGAAACATTTATGATATTGATGAAATGCATGCATTTGGATATCATTATGCTTGCATTGGAGTTGAAACAGTACCTCAATCGGCAGAAGAATTTGCCATGAATAAATAAGCATGAATAAGTAATTAGTATTAAAGACTTAAATAATGAATAAAAAAAGAATACTCGTAACAGGTGGCGCCGGATTTGTTGGTTCGCATTTATGTGAACGATTATTGAAAGATGGTCACGAAGTTTATTGTTTAGACAATTTTTTTACGGGCCAGAAAAGTAATATTATACACCTTACCCAATATCCGTATTTCGAATTAATTCGTCATGACGTGATTAATCCCTTCTTAATTGAGGTTGACGAAATATATAATCTAGCATGCCCAGCTTCGCCAGTTCATTATCAATATAATCCCATAAAAACAATTAAAACATCAGTCATGGGAGCTATAAATATGCTTGGCTTAGCCAAACGTGTAAACGCCAAAATATTACAAGCATCAACAAGCGAGGTTTATGGCAATCCTTTGGTACATCCACAACCAGAATCATACTGGGGAAATGTAAATCCAATAGGAGAGCGCTCATGCTATGACGAAGGAAAAAGAGCAGCAGAAACATTATTTACAGATTATAAAAATCAAAATAATGTACATACTAAAATAGTGAGGATTTTCAATACGTACGGTCCAAGAATGCATCCAAATGATGGACGAGTTGTATCAAACTTTATTGTGCAAGCATTGAAAAATCAGGAAATTACTGTTTATGGAAATGGAGAACAAACAAGAAGTTTTCAATACGTCGACGATTTGGTTGAAGGAATGATTAGAACAATGGAAACAGATAGATCATTTAACGGTCCAGTGAATATTGGAAATCCAGACGAGTTTAAAATTATTGAATTAGCAGAAAAGGTAATACAAAAAACAAATTCTAAATCTAAAATAGTATTTAAGCCGTTACCCTCTGACGATCCTATGATGAGAAAACCAGATATAACTTTAGCAAAGAGCAAGTTAAAATGGGAACCAAAAACTAATCTTGACGAAGGATTAGATAAAACAATATCATTTTTTAAAGAACTAATAAACCATTAAAATACAATTTAATGAAGAAAAAAATATTAATCATTGACGATGAAATTACCATGGTGGCACTTCTCGAATTTTTCTTAGGAGAAAAGTATAAGGTAAGTACTGCTAGTTCTGGTAAAGATGCACTTAGTTGGTTAGATAGCAATCAACCAGATTTAATAATAAGTGATATTCAAATGCCAGAAATGGATGGATTTGAATTTTTAAAACATTTAAGACAACGCGGTTACTCAAAACACACGCCTGTAATTATGTTATCTGGACGATCAGAAAGTAAAGAACGCGTTCGATGCTATCAATTAGGAGCTCAAGATTATTTAACAAAACCATTTAATCCAGAAGAGTTGGAGGAATTAGTTAAGAAAAATTTGTTTCCTATTCACTATGCATCTGCATGGTAAAGCAATGAAGTAGCGTATTAAAACATTTCCTTTTAATTAAAAACCCGAAGCATATGACTGTTTTATATATTGGTGATAATAAAAAATTATCAGAGTACTATTCAAATGATTTGGAGGTAACAATTGTGACAAAACATAATGGCGTAGAAGCTGTTAAGGAACTTATGGATAATCACGAAATAAATGTTATTATTTCAGATTATAATTTACCAGGTAATAATGGATTATATCTTTATGATAGTATAAAAGATAACAAAGCATTAACTCAATTACCTTTTATTTTAGTTTTAGAAGAATATAATGTTTCGGTATTTAAAACGGCTTTTAAAAATGGGATAAGTGATTGTTTTGTTTCAAACAAGACCTCGATTGAGCAAATTTTACAAAGAGCAAATTCCTTGTCTAAAAGCAGATTATTTAGGCCACATACTAAGTCAGAAGAAACTAGGGATAAACAATTCAAAATCCCATTTGTAAAACGTGCTTTTGATATCGTGATAGCTTCAATAATATTGGCTGTATTAGCACCAATATTACTAGTAATTATGTTAGCCATTAGGCTAGAATCAAAGGGAAAAGTTTATTATATAGCGAAGCGGGTAGGTAGAAAAACATTTGATTTTTACAAGCTACGTTCAATGAGGGCTGGAGCAGATAAAGAACTGCAAAATTTGGCAAAAAAGAAAAATCAATACAATAAAGAAGAAACTTTGACTACGCTCAAAATGAACACATCTTGTCCGAGGTGTAGTAAACTTCCGCCTGGTGAATTTTGTTCCCCTTTAAAGTATGAAGGAATAGATAAAATATGTGATTTTATGTTTAATAAACAACGAGATATTATAAAAAGCAAAAGCTCAAGTTTTATTAAAATTGTCGATGACCCCAGAATAACTAAAATTGGTAAGTTTATTAGAAATACGAGTATTGACGAACTACCACAATTAATTAATGTTATAAAAGGCGATATGTCTTTGGTTGGTAATAGACCACTACCAGTTTATGAGGCAGAATTATTAACAGAAGACCAATTGTCAAAACGGTTCTTAGCACCGGCTGGAATTACTGGCCTATGGCAGGTAGAACTTCGAGGTAAAGGAGGTGAAATGTCTGAAGAAGAACGTATAGCTTTAGATAATAAATATGCCGATTATTTTATTGATAAAAAATATACCTTATGGCATGATATAAGGATTTTACTTCGCACGGTTCCAGCACTACTTCAAAAAAGTACGGTTTAATATTCACCCACATTTAATTTTCCTCTTGATACAGTATAACAGGGAAAATTTTGGATCGCTTTTGTAAATATTGGTTTAACAAAATTAATAAACTACTCATCTACACTTAACGTTCATCTATCGAAATATAACCGTTGTCACCCTATACTAGCTTTAAGTTTGTGGTAATATTTCAACAGAGATCAACTTTTTAAAAATCAAAGTCGTGAAACATGTATTTAAAATAATAACGGTTTTAGTTCTATCATCAGCCTCAATTTTTGCTCAAGATGATGGTAGTAGAAATGATGATTTGTCTATAGATTCTTATAGATTACTAATTCCTGAATTGGAGGTACTAATAGATTCTGCACTTGTAAACAGTGGGATGCTCGGTTATAGAAAAAGTGAAATTGAAGTAAAACAGGCAAATTTAAAATCTAAGCGTAGATATTGGACGAGAAATTTTGGAATCCAAGCTGATACCAGATATGGTACTTTTGATAACTTCTCAAACAATGTAAGCGGCCCAAATACGGTGACATTAGCCAGTACAACACAGCAAACTAATTATGGAATAGGTCTATACTTAAAAATACCTGTTTTTGACCTTTTAAATAGAAAATCAGATATAAAGCAAGCACAGTCTGAATTATCACAAGCAAAAAGTTTAGTTAAGTTTCAAGAAGATGAGATTAAAGAAACAGTAATTAGGTATTACGAAGATTTAATATTAAAACAGAATCTTTTAGAAATACAAGCAATTAATTTAAGTGATGCCAAGGTAAATATGGAAATGGCCAGAAAAGAGTTTACAAATGGTCAGATTGAGATTTACGAGTACATACGGGTAGCTGATATTACCGCTGGTGTTGCTGTAGAGTTTGAAAAAGTAAAGGCTGATTTGCTAGTGGCTAAAAAAGTACTAGAAAACCTAACTGGCGTACAAATCAACTGATAACTTAAACCTATTTGTAATGAAACCTATTGAATTCATAAAACTTATTCTACGACATAAAACAATTTTAATAATTGTTCCTTTATTTTTTGGTTTGTTAGCCATTTTATTTACCAGTAATTCAAAGCGTAATTATTATTCACAAACCACGCTTTTTACTGGTATAGCATCGGGATCTTCAATACAAATGGATAAGAGTTTCAATTATCTTGCTGCTAATAATGCTTTTGATAATCTTATAAATATTATAAAATCTAGAGATACTCAAAAAGAAGTTGCAATTAGGTTATTAAGCCAGCATTTATCTTTAAAAGAAGCAAATCATAAATTTATTGCAAATGAAGCTTTTGAAGAATTACATGAAATTCTTCCTGATGAAATAAAAGTTTATCTATCAAAACAAGATTCACTAGATAATAAAAAAATAGCAGCCTATTTAACAAACTTCATGGGCAAAGATAATTCGAATTTTGTGTATTCACTGTTAAGTTTTGATCATCCACATTATTCGTTACAAGCAATTTCCAAGGTTAAAGTAGAAAGAATTTCATCTAGTGACTTAGTAAAATTAAGTTATGAAATAGATGATCCAGGAATTTGTCAGCAAACATTAAAAATATATACCGAAGTGTGTATTGAAAGGTATAAAAGTCTAAAAGAAAACGGATCAGATGCGGTTGTAAAATATTTTGAAACGCAATTGATGCAATCTGAAAAAAAATTAAAAAGCATTGAACAAAAGCTACTTAAGTTTAATCAGGACAATAACATTATCAACTATTATGAACAAAGTAAAGCCGTAGCAATTGTTAAAGAAGATATGGATGTTGCATATAATAAAGGGGTAGCTCAACTAGCAGGTTCGCGTGCAGCAACTAAACGCTTAGAGAATAATCTTGCAACACAACAATTAATACAGGAAAAGAATAATGCCATAATTGAAAGTAAAAAGGAATTAGGAGAATTAAATTACAAGATTGCAATCTTCGAATCTAAAGCAAACAGCGAAAATTCGTATCAAGAAATAAGCAATTTAAAGGAACAGGCCAGAAGGCTTCAGAATCAAATAAAAAAGAATGTAGACGAGCTATATACATTTAATAATACCACTGATGGAGTGCCAATTAAAAAAGTACTACCTGATTGGGTGGATAAGGTTGTGGAAACAGAAGATTTAAAAGCAAAACTTTCGGTTATGGATTCACAAAACAAGGCCATTCAAAAGCAATTTGCTACCTACGCTCCAGCCGGAGCAAATTTAAAACGTATTGAGAGAGAAATAGAAGTCGCAGAGCAAGAATATCTAGAGATTCTTCATGGCTTAAACCTTGCTAAATTAAAATTTCAGGATATCCAACTATCTAGTAATTTAAAGTCTGTAGATCCTCCATTTTATCCATTAAATCCAGTTCCATCCAAACGTAAACTTATTGTAGTTGCTATAATTATAATGGTTGGATTTATTTTACTCGCTTCTATCTTGTTTATGGAATATTTTGATGACACCTTAAAAAATGATGCTATTGCCTCAGAGAAATTGGGAGTACCAGCAATGGGAATGTTACCTAAACTTTTTAAGACAAATAAGTATATAAACTTGATTAAGATACAGGATAGATTAATGGAATTTGTGATGCAAAATTTTGATAGAGAAGTCTTAAATCAATGCAAAACCAAAAGGCCTAAAATTGTTACTGTATTCAGTACTCAAAATAAAGAAGGTAAAAGTGTAATTGCAGCAAACATTGCCAAGAAATTAAAAGACTCTGGGTATTCAATTCTATTGTTAAATCATTCAAGTTATAATCAAATTCAATTAAAAAAATCTCCATCTTCTTTAGTGCACAAGATTTTTGGTTATCAAGACCCAAGAATAGATTACAACCATCCATTTCTGTCTCAACCAAAAGAGCTATTTGATTCAAAAGAATATATCCAATATGAGATTAATAAAGATTATAAAACAATTAAAAGTTATAACGAGCTTTTAGTAGATGCTCAAGTTAATAGAAATCAAAACCCCGATTATATTATCATTGAGCTGCCAAATATTTTAGAATGTAATTATCCTTCAGAATTGCTAACCGCCTCAGATCTGGTATTAATGATATGTCGTTCAAACAGATTATGGACTAAAGCAGACAATAATATCCTTGCTGGTATAAAACAGCTAGTAGGTGAGAGGTTACAGTTTATTATTAATGGAGTTGAGCTAAAAGAGGTAGAAACTATTTTAGGAGAATTACCCAAAAAGCGATCCAAAGTAAGAGTTAGAATTAAGAATATGTTCCGTTTTCAATTTTACACAGCTAATCAAATTTAAATGAAGAAATTGCTTGATAAAATAATTAGGGAGGATAATTTTTTATCCTTATCAGGTAACCTAATAATCGCATTGCTTTGGATTTGCAGGATTTGCATTATTGGCTAGAAGTTTAGATACAGATGAGTTTGCAAATTGGGTGTTGTTTATTTCTGGTGGGTCGCTCTTAGAAATGCTTCGTTATGGCATCACCAATAACGGATTAGTGCGATTTTTATCAGGTAGTAAGCAAGAAAATGTAAATAAATTAATAGGTGCTAATGTTCTAATAAGCCTTGTGGTGACCCTAGTTATTGCAATTATATTAATAGTAACTAGGCTTATTTTTAAAGATGCAATTAATGGTTCGTCCTATTCACTTTTTTTTAATTGGTACCCTGTTTTAGCTTTTGTAAATCTACCATTAAATAATGCATTGGTTGTACAGCAAGCAAAAATGAAATACGATAAGATACTATTTATAAAAGCCTTAAATAGTGGATTATTTTTTAGCTTTTTGGTTATTAATTTTTTCTTTTTAAAATATTCGGTTTTAGAAATCACCATGGTTTTTATTACAATAAACACTTTAACATCTTTATTTTGTATTGGCAAATCATGGGATGGTTTAACCCTTATTGGAAAAGCTAGTAAAGCAGCGTTAAATACGCTACTCAATTTTGGTAAGTACAGCACATTTACGCTTATTGGTACTAATCTATTAAGAAATGCAGACATTCTTATTATTAGTATTAGCCCGTTTGGCAGTGAAGCAGTAACAATATTTAGCATTCCATTGAAGCTAACAGAGATTCAGCAAATTCCCTTAAGAAGTTTTACAGCAACTGCGTTTCCAAAAATGTCTAAAGCGAGTTTAGAAGGGAAAACTGAATACGTAAAAGAGTTATTTAATATATACTCAGGAGCTCTAACCTATTTATTTTTTGTGGTATCTATTGTGACATATTTTTTTGCTGAAGAATTTGTAATACTTATTTCTGGATATCAGTATTTAGATGCATCTTCCTTTGGTATAAATATAGTTGCAATTGTTAAAATTTTATCCATTTATGGGTTGTTACTTCCTTTAGATAGAATGACAGGAATATGTTTAGATAGTATTAATAAACCTAATATAAATGCTTTAAAGGTTAGCATCATGCTGACCGCAAATATTATAGGTGATCTTGTAGCGATTTATGTGTTTAAATCAATTGAGCTGGTTGCTATTTCAACACTTTTATTTACGGCAATTGGAATATTGGTAGGTGCATACTTTCTCAATAAAAAATTCAGCATTTCTTTACCGGCTGTTTTTAAGCATGGAAAAGAATTTTATAATGATCTATTTTGGCAACTAAAACATTACCAATAGTTTTAATCAGATAAGATTAATAGCGTTTTTTTGAAAAGTCATAATTATTATAGTTATGACTTTTTCTATTCATTATTGGCTCTATGTTGCCCCATTTTTCTGTTTTATTAATAACAACGATTATTTCGTCATTATTGCTTCTCTGTTCGTCTACACTTAATGTTTATCCATCGAAATATAACAGCTGTCTCTTAATCTAGACTTTAAGTTTGTAGTG